>JAERRX010000013.1 GCA_016735225.1 Sulfurimonas sp.
GGGGTCATCAGCATCGTGCGACCGTAGTATAGTATCATTGTGACACTAAGAGGTTTCCTTGCAAAATATTCCACATATTCCCGTTCTTTATAGAGAGATAATATCGGCATTTCAAACAATAAAAGATGGCATAATTATTGACTGCACTATGGGTTATGGTGGGCATTCATCTATGCTACTAGAGTCAAACCCAAACATTAGTTTAATAGCAATAGATCAAGACCAAACAGCAATAGAATTCTCCAAAAAAAGACTAGAACATTTCGGAGATAGAGTAAGCATAAGAAAGGGTCGTTTTTCATCTGTAATAAAAGAGGTCATAAAAGAGGTAGGTATAGATAATATAAAGGGAATTTTAGCCGATATAGGAGTTTCATCTCTACAACTCGATCAAAAAGATAGAGGCTTTTCCTATGAAAGTCAAACTTTAGATATGAGAATGGATACAGATGCCCCCCTAAGTGCTTCAAATGTTGTCAATGAGTACTCGGCAAAAGAGTTGGAAAAAATACTACTAGAGTATGGAGAGTTGAGAAACTATAAAAAGATAGCATCTGCTATCGTAGAAACTAGACCTTTTTGCTCTTCAAAAGAGTTAAGCGATGCTCTTTTACATCTCTTACCAAAGGGGAAAAAGATTCATCCTGCCACACTCTTGATGCAAGCTATTCGCATAGAGGTAAATGATGAGCTAGGAGAGTTAAAGTCACTCTTAAAAAGCATAGAAGAAGCAGGTCTCACAGATGCTATAGTAGGTGTTATATCTTTTCACTCTCTCGAAGATAGAATCGTAAAAAAAACTTATGCAAGATGGTCTAAAAACTGTATATGCCCTCAAGAAGCTATGAGGTGTAGTTGCTCAAGAGATAATGCTCTTGGAAAAATTTTAACTAAAAAACCTACTGTTGCACAAGATGATGAACTTAAAGATAATGTCCGAAGCAGAAGTGCAAAGCTAAGAGTTTTTAAGATTGGTAAAACATGAGCGATAAGCTTGATCTACTAGAAGAGATTGATTTAGTTTTAAATGTTAAAAAACGAGTTGATTTTAAATACCTAATTTTTATATTGCTAATGATGAGCTTGGTGTGTTTAGTGCTTTTTCCAAAGATATATATTCAGCAAAGCATCTATTATAAAAGTAGAGATATATATAAACTAAAAAATGAGTATGATATATTGATAGAAGAAAACAAGCTCATTAATGAATCTGTTGAGTCCATCAGATACAAAAATCAAATATTAGATACACTTTTTTAAAGGTTAAATATGATCCGTCGCTTTTTAGAGTTTGCAATAGATAAACCACTTCTAAACCATATACTTTTAGCATTTATAATGCTTCTTTCTGTTTTCTCATATATCAATATCCCAAAAGAGATATTTCCTCCGATGAATATGGATAAAATAACCATAACTGGTGGATATGCAGGAACATCGGCTGATGTACTTGATAAGATGCTTGTAAAAAGTATAGAGGATGATTTAGGAAACATAGATGAGTTAGATAGTATAAAAACAACTATTAAAAATGGATTTTTCTCTATAACTAGCGATATAAAAACTGGCTCTCAAAACACAACTGTACTCGGTGATGTAAAAGATATCATAAGCTCTATCAAAAAAGACCTACCAGCAGATATGGCTGAGCCTGTTGCTAAGATAAAACTACATAGCTTTCCTCTAGTTCTCATAGCATTGGCAGGAGACAAGAGCAAGAAAGAGCTTCTGGTGTTGGCAGAGGAGCTAAAAAGTGACTTGAGTAGGCTTAAAGACCTTAGTGAGATAACTATTCGTGGAGATGCCGATGATGAAGTTGTTATAACTTTAAATGAGCAGAAACTCTTAGCCTTTGGACTAAAACCATCCCAAGCTGTTTTATCACTAAAAAACATGAGTTCCATTTTCCCCATAGGAACTATAAAAGAAAAGGGCAAGCATCTATATATATCAACCTTCAATGGAGAAAAATCTAAAGAGGGCATAGAAAACACTATCATAAGTGTAGGAGATGCTAGAGTTCGTGTTGGTGATATAGCAGATGTCGAGTTTAAGCTAAGTGATGAGTCAGAACTCTCTCATTACAATGGTGTAAGAAATGTTTCCATAAATGTTACAAAGTCTAAAGATGGAAATGCAATAGCTTTAGTTAAACAGATAAGAGAGCTTTTAAAAAAGTACTCTAAAAAAGATGAAAATGTTAAGTATGAGATATATACTGATACATCTATCTGGATAAAAAACCGCCTAAATACAGTTTTTGCAAATATTGTTTTTGGTCTTATATTGGTTTTTATTGCGATGTTAGTATTTATCAATCGTGGTATAGCGATAGTTGTAGCTATCGGAATACCTGTAAGTTTTATGATAGGACTTATAGTAACAGAGTTGATGGGAGATAGTATAAATATGCTCTCTCTTTTAGGAGCTCTTATAGCTTTGGGTATGTTGGTTGATGAAGCTATAGTTGTTGCTGAAAATATATACAGACATTTAGAAGAGGGCATGGAAAAAAGAGAAGCGGCTATAGTTGGTGCTTCTGAAATGTTTCCAGCAGTTCTAGCTGCTACTATGACAACTGTTTTTGCTTTTTTGCCTATGCTTTTAATTACAGGGGATATGGGAATGTTTATAAAGATCATCCCAATTATGATAACAGTTCTTCTTCTCTCTTCGTTATTTGAAGCATTTTACTTTTTACCTCTTCATGCACATGACTTTTTAAGGGTTTCTCCTGATAAAAGTTTTACTAAAAAACTATGGAAAAAGCTAGGTTCTATCCATAGTAAAGCATTGCATTTTGTTTTTAAGCGTAAGTGGATATCTCTAATAGTGATAGTTGGAACTATTTTATTTTTAACATTTGTACTTATAAAAAACTCAAAGTTTCAACTTTTTCCAGACTTTGACAATACTCAAATATATGTTTATGGAAAGGTAAATATAAATAGTGAACTAGAAGACACAGAAAAGATAGTCACAGCTTTAGAAAAAGTACTCCTTGCTGACACTGATAAAAACAATATCTCCTCCATCACTTCGGTCATCGGCTTTAAACTAGATGCTAAAAATTTAGTAGAAACAGGAGATAATCTTTTTCATATTTTTATAGACTTAAAAGAGAGAGAACCTACAAATATATTTGACAGATATGTAAGCCCCTACTTTTCCATAGAATACGATGCTAGTTTACTAACAAGAACAAAAGATGCTAAAGATATAGCAAAAGAGATTCAAAGACGCATAGAGCCATTTAAAACACTCAAAGAAAACCATAAGTTGGTTTATGACGAGCTTGTCGTAAAAGTACCAGGGGCTGGTGTCGTAGCATCTGATATAGAGCTTAGTCTGAGTGGTAAAAGTGAAAAAGAGATCTTAGAAGGTGTTAGACGTATCAGAGATGCACTAGATGCGATAGATGGGGTCAATAATATTTCAGATGATGCCAACCTAGGAGAAAAGGAGTTGAAGCTTCGTGTAAATGAGTATGGGCAACAACTAGGCTTCAATGAAGAGCTTATATCTAGTGAACTTCGCTCCTACTATCTCAAGGGTGAATATGCCAAAATGTTTAATGATGAGGGTTTGATCCGTATTAAAATACAAAGTGGCATAAATAAAAAGATCGACTCTATAGATACAATAGAAGTACAGATACCATCTAGTGATAAGTTTGTTGCATTGAGTGATATTTGTGACTTTATAATGATACAAGGTTTTGTAAAACTTAAAAAAGAAGATGGAGTAAGAATAAGAACAGTTTTAGCATCACTAAATAAAAAAGTTATAACTTCATCAGAAGCTATGAAAAAAATGTCTCCTACCTTTGCAGAGCTTAGAAGTGAAGGCTACAAGATAGATGTAAAAGGAGAAGAAAAAGAAAATGCTAAAAATAAAAAGGAGATGCTACAATCAGCAGCAATAGCAATCTTTTTGATATTTATAACACTAGTTTGGCTTTTTGACTCTATAAAAAAATCTTTGATAGTCATAAGCACTATCCCCTTAGTCCTTCTCGGTGTGTATTTCGGGCATCTAGTTATGGGTATAAATATGACAATGACAGGAATGATAGGCATAGTAGGTCTTGCAGGAGTTGTAGTAAACGATGGGCTTATAGTAGTAAACTTTATAAAAAACTCATCTGATACTGAGGAGCTAATGAAAAAAGCTGGAACAAGACTAAGACCAATTTTACTTACTTCATTGACAACAGTATTAGGTTTATCAACACTCATATTTTTTGCATCAGGACAAGCTATGATACTCCAACCGATGGCAATTTCACTAGGCTTTGGCATAGCATGGGCAACAGTTTTAAACCTTATCTATGTGCCACTACTCTATGCAGTTGTTTTTAAAATCAAAGATAGAGTGAAACAAAAGGAAAACATAAGGAAGTTTTGACTATAATTTCGCCCTACAAAGAGAAATACTAGTTAATAGATATTTAAAATTTGTTAGTGCCTAAAAGTGGGCAATAAACTACTTACTTATATGTCGGGATCTCCTTTAGGTTACCCCTTTTAAAAAGTTCTAACTATGGTGTGGGTTTTTAGCTCAGTTGGTTAGAGCCCTCGGCTCATAACCGAGTGGTCGAGAGTTCGAGTCTCTCAGAACCCACCATTTTCAACCCTTTATCGTTACCCTCTATAAATATACTACAATACTACCAAGATAAATATTAAAACATAACAACAAACATCTTAAATATCTCAGCTAATTTCTTCTATAAACTAGATCCCCAGTCAAGCTGAGGATGACGAGCCTTTGTGACTTTTCAGGATGACGAGCCTTTGTAACTTTTCAGGATGACGACCATAAAAAGCTTCGTCACTCTAAACTTGAAAACCCCGTCACTCTCAGCTTGACTGGGAGTCTAGCCACTAAACTCATACAACTCTCGTCACCTTAAAGATGGCTCCTTTTTAGTTATAAAATATTATCATATTGACATTGTTTCAGTCTTGTTCTTTATGGTATAATGTGAAACATGTAATAAACTACACCCCCAGTGATTGAATATCTACATCTAAAAGATAGTAGTACAATACAAAACAAAAGAGGGAGAAATATTTTAATATAATGAAAACTTTAACTAAATTTTACACAGATCATAGATATAATGACTCTATTTTTGAGAATGATTTTGATAATGACAGAAATTATTGGAGAGCTCAAAAAGATTGCAAAGAGTTGTTGGATTTTCAAAGAATGGTCAAAACTATAGCAGACGATACTCTACTCTCTCAAGAGGAACTAGGGAAAAACCAATCTTTAAAACTC
Organism: Sulfurimonas sp.; assembly: GCA_016735225.1. GTDB lineage: Bacteria > Campylobacterota > Campylobacteria > Campylobacterales > Sulfurimonadaceae > Sulfurimonas. The sequence continues at coordinate 5,287 of JAERRX010000013.1, forward strand.
TCTGTAATTATAGATGCATTCAGTATTTATTTTGACAATCTCACAAAAAAACAGAGTGATAGAGATAGAGATGATTATGAGTATAAAATTACCAAACAAATAGCTGAAAAATATAAAGATACTATGTTGTCTATAGTAGAAGATAGAGATATAACGAAAAATCTATCAGAAGCAAAAAAAAGAGTTTTGCGAGATATTAAGGATAAGTTGGATCCAACAAATAGTCTTAATTATGTTCATTTTAAAGATTATGACAACAGTTTAGCGATGATAGCTTTTATGGCTGGTCATCTTAAAGGAAAAAAAAAAATAACACAAAAAAGAGCAAAAGAGATTGTAGAAAAAATTCTTATCAATAGTAATAAATCTGCTTACATAGCAAATGTAGATTATTCATTAGCAAAACCTGTATTTCTGTATTGTGTCAATAATATGAGCCCCTATTTAAGTTATGCTATGCGAAAGAAGCTACTAAAATTTATATTTGAAAATATAGAAGATGGAGCAAATGAGCTTTTTTTTACTCTTGTTGAGAAGGTGCCAGATGACTACATAGATGTTTTGTTTGACAAAAGTCTTTTTATAAGTAGATTTGATAAGTTTACAGAAGAAGAGCTAAATATTTTTGTTAGTGGAATAAAGAGAAACGATACTACCATATCACACTTTAGAGATAAAATCGATATAATAACAAGAAGAATAAGCTTACAAACTAACTATGGAAACCATAAAGCAATGCTAGCCGATCTGAAGCCCAATAAATCAAATATGAATCTCCCTTATCTCTTAGATATATTTCATCTCTTTGATGCCGTGAACTACAATATCAAACATATATTACTAAAACTAGGCTACAGTAGAGATGACTACTAAAGCATTTAAACACAAGATAGAGGATATATTTTATCTGCAAGTG
>JAERRX010000164.1 GCA_016735225.1 Sulfurimonas sp.
AAATTCTATACTTGTTCCACTTCTGTTTGTACTTTTAACAACTTCAAGTTCAGTTTGAGGGATACCACAAGAGAACTCTTGACGATGTTCACTACCCTCTCTTTTTATGGAAGCTACGAGTTTAGATGAGAGTGCATTTACAACAGAAACACCCACACCATGAAGTCCACCACTTACTTTGTAAGTATCTTTATCAAACTTTCCACCAGCATGAAGTATAGTCAAAACAACAGTTGCAGCTGACATCTTTTCACCCTCATGATAAGCAACAGGAATTCCACGACCATTATCAGTGATGATAGCTGAACCATCGTTAGTTAGTTCAACTGTTATCTTGTCACAGTACCCTGCCATAGCTTCATCTATAGAGTTATCAACTACTTCATATATAAGATGATGAAGACCGTTTATGTTGGTATCACCGATATACATTCCTGGTCTTTTTCTAACCGCTTCGAGTCCTTTAAGAACTTTTATATTACTTGCACCATATTCTGCCATTAAATTTTCTCCAGTTTTTATGTTATTATTGGCATGACTATTGTCATGAAGTTTTCACTCTCAAGTGAAAAAGGTAGGTCTGTATCATTGAAACCAAGTGTAAAGATACTCTCTTCTATGTTTGATAAAAAATCTAAAATATAACGAGAGTTAACTGCTAAATATAGCTCATAATCAAGTCCTGTTTCAAACTCTATCTCTGTTTTAGCTTCTATATTATCATCATTTAGACTTTCAAACAGAACTGTATTTGGTCTGAAAGTTATTTTCATCTCGCTTGAAACGATAGATATCTGTTTTATCGCTCCAATTATCTTCTCTCTACTTAGAAGAAGTCTATAGTTTATCTCTTTTGGTATAATTCTTTGGTATTCAGGAAACTTTCCGTTGATCAGTTTTGTAAAAAATTGAAAATTATTTGATTTTGCTATGAGAGTATTTTCATCATAAAACATCTCTATATCATCATAAAAAAGTTTTTGTATCTCGTTAATAGCTTTTTTAGGAATTATTAATGAAAATTTACCTTCTATCTGATTTTCTAGCTTAACAATAGCTAATCTTCTTGTATCAGTTGCAACTAGATTTAGCGACTCATCTTTTATATCTAAAAGAGCTCCATTGAGTTCATATTTTGGATTATTGCTGTCTATTGCAGACGATATTTTTTTGATAGATTTTACTAAAGCAGTATTATCAACTTCAAATCTTGGTTTATCTTCTATGAGAGGAAATACTGGAAATTCATTTGGATTGAACATAGGAAGTTTAAATTTTGAACTATTTTGTTTTATATAAAGATAATCATTTATAGTTTCAAGTATAACATCATCATTTTTAAGGATTTTGATTATATCAAGAAGTTTTTTACCATTGGCTGTTGCAACTCCTTCATCTATGATTTTGATGTTGCTAGTTGTAAACTCTAAACCTATCTCATTATCAGTTGCTTTTACTATAAAATTACCTTCTAATGAAGATATATATAGATGTGATGTGATTTGACTCAAATCTTTTTTTTCAAGATACGGTTGTGTGTTTAACAAGACTGTTTCTAAGACACTTTTGTTGATGGATATTTTCATTTTTTTCCTTTATATATTTTATAGATATAGTATTAGTAGTAGTTTGTGTTGAAAGTGTGAATTATCTATATAAAACCCTAAATTTGGCTCTATACTCAGTGAAAAAGTTTTATCTGTTTTTCACATGAATTCACAATTAATTCATAAACTTTTACTCATTTTTTGTTAAAACTCTATTTTTAAGCTCATCTACCCTCAATTTGAATGTTTCATTTGTCTCGATTAGTTCATTTATCTTTTTCATATTGTGTGAAACTGCTGTGTGGTCTTTCATACCGAAAAATTGTGCAAGTTTTGGCATAGAGTTTGGTGTTAAAGTCCTTGCTAAGTATATGCCTATGCGTCTTGCTTCAACTATGTTTTTACTTCTTTTTTTAGATTTTATCTCACTTGGTTTTATGTTAAGCTCTTTTGATATGATGGCTATAATATCTTCTAAGTTTATATTTTCTCTCTTCCCTTTGATATGCTCTTTCATAACAGTCTTTGCAAACTCAAAAGTTATCTCTTGTCTCATCAAAGATGCATAAGCATTTAGGTTGATGATTGCACTCTCTATCTCTCGTATATTGTCCCCCATCTTTGCTGCTATATAGTTGACTATCTCATCATCTAGGTGAATTCCATCTAACTCACACTTCTTTTTTATGATAGCAATCTTAGTTTCAAGTTCAGGCAGACCGATGTCAGCTATAAGACCCCACTCAAAACGACTTTGTAGTCTCGCTTCGAGTCCATTTATGCTTTTTGGAGGTTTATCACTTGTTAACACTATCTGTTTTCCTGCAGAGTGAAGTTCGTTGAAAGTGTGAAAAAACTCCTCTTGAGTTTGGATTTTGTTTGATAAAAATTGAGTATCATCTATGAGAAGTATATCACAACTTCTGTACTTCTCTCTAAATCTCTCCATAGATTGATTTCTAAGATTGTAGGTAAAGTCGTTCATAAACTGCTCTATAGTCGCATATATAACAATCTTTCCATTGTTTTGTGAGTAGTTTCCTATAGCATGCATAAGATGAGTCTTTCCCAATCCTGTTGGTCCATAGATAAAAGCAGGATTATAGATGATGCCTGGCTTATCAGCTACTGATTTTGCTATGGTGTATGCATATTGGTTGGAACTTCCTACAACATAACTATCAAATGTGTAAGATGGGTTTAAGATTGTGTTTTTGGTTGCTTTGTTTAGTTCGTTGAGTTCTATTGGGGCTGATTTTTTTCTTGTTTGACTGATTTGGTCTTTTAGCATTATGTTAACTGTGGGTTTTTGTCCAGTTTTTACTTCAAAAAGATGAGCTATCTTAGAAGTGTATTTGGTTTTGACCCAATTTGCTATGAGGATGTTTGGAGCGATGAAAACTGCATAGTCAGACCTAGATGCTTTTTCATGATATTTTAGTTGTTTAATATATCTGTTATATTCAAGTTCAGAAATCTCTGAGCTTAAAAGCTCTAAAACATTGTCAGCTAGCACTTATACTCCTTAAGGTTAATCACATAGTGAATAAAATGTGAATAACTTTTTTATTTTAACGAAATTAGACTAAAATTTATGTTAAACTACCGTGAAATGTAGTTTTTCACTATGTGATTAAAATGTGAATTAGAGGATTTTAAGTGACAATTTTAGGAATAGACCCAGGAACAAGAAACTGTGGGTATGCCATCATCAAAAAAGAGAAAAATAGTGTTATTTTAGTAGAAGCTGGATTAATCAAAATAAAAGAGAGAGTACTACAACATCAGATAGTAGAGTTGTGTGAGGGTTTAGATATCATTTTCAATGCCCATAAGATAGATGAAGTCTCCATCGAAGATATCTTCTATGCATTCAATCCCAAAACAGTTTTAAAGTTGGCACAGTTTAGGGGAGCTTTGAGTCTAAAAGTGTTGCAAGTCTTTGGAAACTTCCACGAATACACCCCACTTCAAGTAAAAAAAGCAGTTACAGGCAACGGAAAAGCATCAAAAGAGCAGGTATCTTTTATGGTCAAGAGGATTTTAGGTATCAAAAAAGAGATAAAACCTCTGGACATCACAGATGCCATAGCCATAGCCCTAACTCATGCTCAAAGGGTTAGAACTCAATCATAAGTTTTTATACTAAAGAGGTATCTGTGGTCTTGTGGGAGTTCGTCATAGAGTTTTTTTGCCAAATCTCGTATCTCCCAGAGTGCTGATTTGTCGCTTCGTAGAGTTATGAAGTTTTGAAGACTTCTTGCATTTATGGTGTATGTTAGTTCTGTTTTGTAGCTCTCAGGAAGACAGTATTTTGCTTTGTCGTTACTCACACCTTTGCTTAGTACTATTCTTAGATTTTCTAACGCTTTTATGCTCATCTCATCGACTAGCTCATTGCCTGTTGA
>JAERRX010000037.1 GCA_016735225.1 Sulfurimonas sp.
AAGGTCAAAGTCAAGTCCGCCATTTACCCCTGCATACAAAGTAGGGTTTATAGCTTTTTGATATGCCGCCTCAAAACCTATATGCCATTTTTCATCATGAAATATAGCCATAAGCCCTGCATCTACATAGCCCCACTTATACTCTTCTAAATACCCATACTTATCACTAGAGCTGTCTCTCTTCCAGTATCTATAAGCCAAAGAGGTAAAGATACCCACATCGTATCTAACACCTCTTTTCATCTCAAGCCATCTTACTTTTGGCTTTATGATCTTTATATCTGTAGTTGTTTTATAGCTACTTACTATAGCACCACCAGACTGTAAAAAGCCATCATACTTACTCTCTCCCTCTTGATACGACCCACTCAAAAGCAAGCTACCTATATCAGCACCACCATGACCCTTGCTAAGGTCTAGTTTATACTCTAGTTCTGCCCCTATGATATCAGTGTAGTCACTCTTCTCACTATCTAAAAAGTCTCCACTATCACTTCTTTCTTCATAGTCCATCTTTAAAAAAGAAACCAGCATCTTTAAAGAGTCAGCTTGCAAGCTCATAGCTATAAGCAGTATAAAAAAAACTTTTATCACCTAGTCACCTTAAACTTTCCATCTTGATAGCTAAGTGTTTTTATCTTGTCTTTTTTTAGCTCTTTTTTTAGACCACTTCGCATCCGCTCTGAAGAGCTTTGAAGTTTTTTATACTTTTTTATCAAGGACTTCATCTCGTAAAAGCTTCTATCCTCTGTTTTTAGTCCTGCTAGCTCTGCATCTATATGACTCAAGGTTTTAAGCCTATCAAAACTAAAAGCAGCTATATAAAGAACAAACAAAGCCAAAGATGCTAGAAGAAAAGTCTTGTTATTTTTCCCACTCTTTTCAAAAAGCTTTATATGTTTTTGTCCTACTAAAAGCTCTTTATAGTTTTCTCTCAAGCTAGACTCGGGTATATCCTCTTCTATGACATACTCCATCACTCTATCGCCAAACTTATAAAGAGCATTGTCATCATCTATGGCTGTTTGAGCATCTAGTTTAAGCTGGTTTGCAAAGTAAACTTTAGGGTTTTTAAGGTTTAGCTCTTTTAAGATGCTTTTGACCACACTCTTGTCATAAGCATAAGCATCATAGTTGTTTTCAAGCTTATACAGGACTATCTCTTCAAAGTGAGATGGTCTATGACTCATTATATGTTGTGCTATCTTTTTAGCTTTTTGCATACTGCGAGTAGGAATACTACAAAGCATATACCAGTAAAGCGATGGAGAAAGGATGACAACATCATCAAGCACATCTTCATAAACCACTTTTTCTTCTAAACTAAAAACATAAACTAATGCCATATATTATCTATCCTTGTATATTAAGTCCGAGATTATACCCAGTAAAGATAAACCTCATCTTTATTATAGTACAATGCCACAACTTTCTACAACAAACAAGGAGCAAAAGATGCCAGACTTCTCAAAAATGAACCCAAATGACTTTACTCAAAAAGACTTAATGCTCCATCTCCTACAGGTATCACAGCACACAGTAACTAGAGAAGAGTTAAAAGAAGATATATCAAAAGTAGAAAACAGCGTAGCAAAACTTGATGATAAATTAACATCTCTTGAAGCAAAGTTTGATGATAAAACAACATCTCTTGAAACAAAACTTGATGATAAATTAACATCTCTTGAAACAAAGTTTGATGATAAAACAACATCTCTTGAAGCAAAACTTGATGATAAGATAACATCTCTTGAAGTAAAGTTTGATGATAGAATAACATCTCTTGAAACAAATCTAAAAAAAGATATATCAAAAGTATCTGCAAAATTTGACAAAATCCAATGGCTAATCATGGCCACCATAATTACCATATTATTAAAAGACTTTATCATGTAGTTGAGCATCTTCGACCTAATGAAAATGACATACACCTATAACTTAAAATTGAAGACAAACCTCATCTTTATTTGGCTATAATAACCAAAAAGAAAGAGGACAAATATGTTTAAATTTATCTTAACACTACTGTTGTCGCTACATTTAGCATCTACCATTGCTTATGCACAAACTACAAACAATGAACTACTAAAAGAGATAAAAGTTTTGATCGAACAAAATGCTTTAAAAATAGAAACTATGAGTAAAAGATTTGACTCTACACAAAACCTTATTGTATACATAATTATCGCTACGATAATAGGCTTAGCATTATACATAGGCAAAAGAAAACCCATAGAAGACAAAGAAGCACAGATCAAGATAAAAGAGATCATCTTTGCACTAAGAGAGTTAGCAGAAAATGACCCAAAAATTCACAAGTCACTTAAGATCGCAGGACTACTTTAAAACTCTAAAAACAGTTATTACACAGTATTAAGTCTATATTTTTAAGAGCTAATTCGGTACAATCTTTAAATAAATAGCATTAAAGGCAGATTGAAAATATTGATTTTCAGTGTTTTGATAAAAATTTTCTTTATGAAGAGTTAAAAAGCAAGATTGCTATTTTCGATAAGCAAACAAATTTCAGATATAACATTAGACTCATATTTATAAGCTCATTTGGTGTACAAGAAGATGAATACTACAACGAACTTGTTCAAAAACAGATACTAATATCAGAGCTAATGGCATAAAACAATCACACCCCCCATCATCCTCGTGCTTGACACCCCCGTCATCCTCGTGCTTGACACGAGGACCTAACCAAACCCCCATCATCCTCACCCCTGCCCCCTCCGTCATAATCAAGCTTGCCTCCGTCATCCTCGTGCTTGACACGAGGACCTAACCCAAACCCCCATCATCACACTTGCCCCCTCCGTCATCATCACACTTGCCCCCTCCGTCATCATCACACTTGCCCCCTCCGTCATCCTCGTGCTTGCCACCCCCGTCATCCTCGTGCTTGACACGAGGACCTAACCCAAAACCCCATCATCACACTTGACACCTCCGTCATCATCACACTTG
>JAERRX010000182.1 GCA_016735225.1 Sulfurimonas sp.
ATTTGCTCAAACTATTGCTCAGTTATTAAAGCTTATCTTTTACTGCTGAGCTTTTATAACATGTATAATGTAATTGCCATATCTCTTCATCTTTTGAAATTTTGTTTTTTATTACTGAATCTTTTAAAGCATCTTCTTTGCTACTTACAGAGTAGCCATTAAGTGAAACCTGTTTGGTTTTTATAGTGCTGTTTTTATAATCTTTTATAATTACTGTTACTAAAACATTGACAATAATGATACCATGAGTATTATTGTATGTTACTTTGTCTGACATATATGCTTTAAGTTGGTTTTTATCATCAGTTTTTTTCTCACTTATGTGAAAACTTTTGCTTATGTATGCTTTGAAAGCATCTGCAAATAGCTCTGTTTTTGAGTTATTAATAACAAAAAAGCTTATACTGTTTTTCTCTACATGTAGCTTCTGGTTTATCTCTTTCATAAACGCAACATAACTATCTAAGTCAAACTCATCATCTAGCAGGTTTAAAATCAGTAGTTTTGGGAACAAAGCTGAAAGTGTCTGTGAAGAATCTTTATAGAAACTATACTTTTTTAGTGGGTCTAAGCTAGATGTATCTCTGTTTTTTATCTTATCTATTGTGTTATCGACTGAGTGTTTTAAGGACACTGTAAAGCTCTTTTTATCTGAACGAACTAGTGTCACAAAACTGTTGTATTTTAGTTTTTTTGTATCTACAACTTCATAGTTGCTTACCCTGATTTTATCTACACTGCTTTTTATGTTTAGCTTGCTCTTCGTAATCATATACTCTCTAAAACCTTTGTCTATGTTTTTAGTTATAGTCGAGCTTGATTCTATAGAGATGCCTAGTTTTGAGACTAGGTTATTTAGTGCATTTTGAGTTGAGAGTTCTTTTGTTTCACCATTGCCAACACCATATAAAAACATACTGCTGTTTATGGGTGGAGTTAAGTACCACTTGGGTAGTTTAGTTTCAGTAGGCTTAACTTCTGGTTGCGTTGTACTGCAGGCATTAAAAAACAACAATAACACAAAGGTCATTATGAGTTTTATCATTTGTTTAACTGCTTTAGTGCCTGTTTTTTTGAGTATATAGAGTTATCTATGCGGTTAATAGCCCGATCTAGGGAGCTATTTGGTTCTTTTATGAGCGAATCAGCTAACATATATAGCTTTTGTGCTTTTTCTAGTTCAGCATTACTCTCTTTTAAGATAGCTAAGTCATAAGCTGCAACATAACATCTGTTATCTGTAGAGTCTAGTAGTCTGCTTAAAAGCTCTTCCGCTTTAGCATATCTTCTATTTTCTATGTACTTTAGTGCGTCTTCAAGCAACTTCTCTTGCTCATCTGTGTAGTCTATGTCTGGGTCATCAAAGAGTTCTACTTTATACGAAGCATAATAAGGAGATATTTTACTTGTAAAACTTTTAGCCAGCCTATCAGCCAATAAGTTCAACCCTTCCCCCTTGCCTAGTAAAGAACTTCCTCTATCCGAACAATATCTCTTTTGAATTTTATCTTTTAAAGTATCAGCATAGATGATATTGGCATTTTCTACACTTATGATTTTTATTTCAACTGCAAGCGATATTGTTTGTCTAGTACAGCCTACATTGTATTCATAAAATTTTTTACATTTTTTATCATAGCATTTTGACCGTTTTTCAGTATATGACATAGCACTAGCAGAAGCATCACTAACACTACCACTGATGATAGCATTTGCACCCAATAGTTTACCTACCTCTACTATATCTGACCTTTTCACCAAGCCTGAGAGTTGTAGGCGTTGCTCTTCCATGATATTGTCAATATTTCTACGACTTATTACTGTAAAAAAAGGTTTATTTCTTACTTTTACCTTTACTAAATTTGTTTCTAATTTACTTGAAAAGCCTACAGTGTCATTTTTAAAGTCAACAATAGCTATCTTTTTATAGTTTGCTATCTCATCTATTTTTGCTGGTTTTAGAGCAGAAATTGTCACTTTTTGAGCACAACCTTGTAAAAACAGTAAAATTAGAACTAAAACAAATAACTCTTTTTTCATATTATATATCACTACTGCTATATCGATAAATTTTAAGTAAAATAGATGAAATAACAATAGCCCCAATCGTTCGTATAGCTATAACCATACTAAAATCAGCCCCAAATATCACAAATAGTAGTGTATCTTCGATAATAGCATGACAAATCATAAGAAAAGTTCCTATATAAAACAGATCATCTTTTTTGATAGCTCCTGATTTTGCCTCCTCTATTAGTATCCCAGCACCATAAGTGATGCCTAAAAAGATGCCAACAAGTAACGAAAACCCTTTGCTTACATTTTTCTGTGACTCTAGTATGAATTTTCTTGTTTTAATAAAATCCATTACAAATATAAGCACAGTGATAAGTGCGATGATTTTTATACTTAAACTAATAGCACTAACAACAGAACCCATCAGCAAAGCATCAAGAGTTTCATAAGTTGGTTTAGAAAACAGAGCTTCACTCAAACTAGCCTCAAACCAAGAA
>JAERRX010000133.1 GCA_016735225.1 Sulfurimonas sp.
ATTGTATCGTATTTTTATAAAAGGATAATTATGTCAGTATATAAAAGTGATGGAAAAAAACTCATAGATATTGAGTATGATGATATACCAGTGATAAATGATATAGTAGATGGTATGAGAGTTCTCTCAAGCGATAAAAGAGCTGAAGATGAAAATGCTCTTTTTATGTTAGCTCCAAATGGCTCTATATGTTGCTATGTTTTAGATGAAATTTTTATAGTTGGAAAGGTGGATGGTTTTGAAAACCTAGTAGATGCTATAAAAGCATGGAACAATAATGAGATATAGACTTTACTTTTAAAAAAGAGTTCGCTATACTTCCGCCATCGTTTTGATTGCTAAAATAATCCCTCTGTGATTAGTAGTCGTATATAACGCCATTAGGCGGTAAGAGGCACAATAAAACTACATATATTTTATTATGCAAAAATACCACCCAACATTTATCAGTTATTTCGTAAGAAATATTTTTAGTGCCATAATGGCTAACATAGATATATGGGTTTTACTCAGATATCCAAATATAATCAGGAAAACAAATGACAGTAATTAGACTTACTCGTATGGGAAGAAAAAAACAACCATTTTATCGTATAGCAGTAACAGATAGCCGTAAGCGTAGAGATGGTGGCTGGATAGAGCTTATCGGACACTACAATCCAATGACAAAAGAGTTAGTTGTTGATAGTGAGCGTGTTGATTATTGGTTAAGTGTTGGTGCTCAAATGAGCAACAGAGTTAAAAAAATAACTGGTCGCTAAGATGATTAGTGAATTTGTCGCTCAGTTTGCCAAGCTTATAGCAACTTATCCAGATGATATAAAAGTGTTAAGTAAAGAGAGTGATGAAATAACAGAAATAATCCTCTATGCAAATCAAGCCGATATAGGCAAGTTGATAGGCAAAGAGGGTAAAATGATTGGTGCGATAAAAACTGTTATCTCTGGCTGTAAAGCTAAAGATGGTGTTAGTTATAGAATAAATGTCGAGCCAAACTAAAGAACCAAGACTTCATATTGCTACTATCGGCAAAACTGTCGGTATAAAAGGTGAGATGAAGTTTCATATAAAGTGCGATTTTCCAGAACAGTTTCAAAATAATTCTACATTTTTAACTAATAAAAACACTACTATTACCTTAAGTGAAGTAGATCAAGACAAGGGTCATATAAAAATTGCAGGTGTTTTTAGTGTCGAAGATGCAAAAAAATATACAAACCTAAAACTTTATACAACTAGAGAAGAAACAAGAAAAAATTGTCACTTAGATGAGGGCGAATTTTTTTGGTTTGATATTGAAGATTGTGAGATATGTGAAGATACGAAAGTATTGGGAAAAGTTGATGATGTTGATCGCATCGGCACAACAAATTATTTAAATATCATAACAAGTGATGAGTTGGTAAAGTTAGGATTGGCAAATAAATTTTTGATACCTTTTCACAAGCCATTTATTTTAAAAACTGATATTGATAACAAAATCATCACTACAAGTGGTGCTTTGGATATACTAGAAGCTTCATAATGAAATTTACTTTTGTTACTTTGTTTAAAAATCTTGTCGATGGATATTTTTTGGACTCTATACTAAGTAGAGCCATCAAAAAAGATATCTTAACTATCGAGTATTTAAATCCTAGAGATTTTAGCGATAACAAACATTTTAAAGTTGATGATAGTGCTGTAGGTGGTGGAGCTGGCATGGTTATGAACCCTCAGCCTCTTTATAAATGTTTAGATGCTTTGAAAAAAGAAGATAAAGAAGTACATATAATTTTCTTAACACCTGTTGGAAAGCCTTTTGTGCAAAGCGATGCAAAAAGACTAGCAAACAAATCCCATATAGCTTTTGTGAGTGGAAGATATGAGGGAATAGATGAGAGAGTTATTGAAGAGTATAGCGATGAGGTTTTTTCTATTGGAGACTATATCTTAACTGGGGGAGAACTTCCCTCTTTAGTGATATGTGATGCAATATCAAGAAATGTAGAGGGAGTCTTAGGAAATAGTGACTCCTTAAGCATAGAAAGTTTCGAGACGCCACTTTTAGAAGCACCATCCTTCTCAAAACCGCAAAATTATAAAAACAATAGTGTTCCTAAAGAATATCTAAAGGGAAATCATAGTAAAATCCGCTCACTAAAAATAGCTCTGTCTGAGTGTAAGACAAAATTTTTCAGACCTGAGCAACTATTAAAATACAAACTAACACAAAGTTGATCTTAAAACAAATAGATAAACTAAGTGTTAAAGTATTAAAAATAAGGAATCATCTTATGAGAAATAAGTACATAGAAAATTTTGAAAAAACACAAGTAGCTGAAAAAACACTTCCAGAGTTTCGTCCTGGTGATACTGTTCGTTTAGCAGTAACGATTAAAGAGGGCGAGAAAAGTCGTGTGCAAAGCTATGAAGGTGTATGTATAGCAAAAAGAGGTCAAGGAACTGGAGAAACAATTACAGTTCGTAAGATCGGTGCTAATGGCGTAGGTATTGAGAGAATCTTCCCAATCTATTCAGACTCAATAAGTGAGATAAAAGTTATTCGTCGTGGTCGTGTGCGTCGTGCAAAACTATTTTATCTTCGTGAACTTGCAGGTAAGAAAGCTCGTATTAAAGAACTTAGAAGAAAATAATCTTCTAGGTCACCCCTCTCCACCTTTCTTTCTTTTTTTTACCATCTCTTTCAAAAAACATTCTATTCTTTACAAACTTTTTAATAAATATATAGTACAATCATGATTATGAAATATTTTAAAGATTTAAAAACAATAATAGATATAAATTCTTATACAGAAAATAAAAATGGTGTAGATAAAGTTGGTGAAATATTTGATGCTTGGTTTGAAGAGCTAGGCTTTAAAAAAAATATTCACAACAGAGGTTCTATAGGAAATCACAGACATTACTCCTCCCTGGATGATAAAAATTCAAAAAAACTACTACTACTTGGACATATAGACACAGTTTTTCCTCCAAACAAATTTGAAAACTATACAGAAGATGATGAGTGGGTCTATGGTCCAGGTGTTTGTGATATGAAGGGTGGCAATATAGTCGCTCTTGAAGCACTTCGCAATCTTATAAAGAAAAACATAGAGATAAAAAATATTGATATTTTACTTGTTAGCGATGAAGAGACAGGAAGTGATGACTCAAAATATTTAACAGCAAAGTTAGCAAAAGATTATGATTATTGCTTTGTTTATGAGGCAGCAGGAAAGGATATGGAAGTTGTAACTGCTAGAAAAGGAGTAGGAACTTTTTTTATAGATATAAAAGGAAAAGCAGCTCATGCTGGTAATAACTATACAGATGGGCATGATGCTAACCTTGAGGCTTCCCATAAACTTCAAAATCTAGTTCAATTAACAAACTTAGAAAAAGGAACAACTGTTAATGTCGGAAAGATAGATGGAGGAATAGGGGCTAACACTATATCTCCTAATGCTCACTTAGTTTTTGAGCTGAGATATAAATATTTAGATGAAAAGAAAAGAGTTTTAAAAGAGATCGACAAAATAGTAAACTTTGAGTATGTAAAGGGAACAAGCTCTATATTGAGCGGAGGAATCCAAAGAGATGTTATGCAAACCTCTAAGGCATCTTTGGAACTCATAGACAATATTCAAGCCATTACAAAAACTATACTTAAACATGAAGAGCGTGGTGGAGTAAGTGATGCAAATATTGTAAGCTCATGTGGAGTTATAACTCTTGATGGTTTTGGACCATTTGGAGATGGAGATCATACTCTCAAAGAAAGAGCAAGTAGAAGTAGTTTTAAGTCTAGGATCGATTTAAGCGATAAACTCTTCACCTATTTCATAAAAAACTCAGACTTTAATTAAAAAAGGATATAAAATGTTAAATAGAAAAATTGGAATGTGGTTGTATAAAAATGGTGGTGGTGAGAAGATAGGTAAAAAAATCATCTCAAAGTTAAAAGAAAGAGGTATTGATACTATTGATGATCTGAACTTAAGACATGCTATTGCTAAAAATGAACATATACTATATCATGACATAAAGCTTGATGAACTAGATCTATTTTTCTCATATAATGCTGGAGAGCAAACACAATATCAAATGTACTTATACCAAGCATTAAATCGCATAGTCCCAAGTATAAACAGTTATGAATCTTTTGCTTTAACAGAAGATAAATTTCATACTTCATTTATCTTAAGACATGCTGGAGTTCAAACAGCAGACTACAGGTTATGTCATAGAGATGATGGACATCATCTTAAAAAGATTATCAAAAAATGGGACAAGATGGTCTATAAACCAACAGATGGTTGGGGTGGAGTAGGTTTAACTAAGATAGAAAATGAAGCAAACCTAGATATGCTTATGCCATTTTTAAATCAAATGGATTTAAGATATTTCTATGTAGAGAAATTTATAAAATATGACAACACTGACTTTAGAGTAGATGTAGTAGATGGTAAATTTGTTGCTTGTTATGGAAGAAAAGCATCGGGAACTGACTGGAGAACAAATGTAACTAGTGGTGGAAGTGTTTTTATGCGAGAAGCAAATGATGAGATTATCAATGTTGCTATCAAAGCATGTGAGGCAACAGGTGTAGATATTGGAGGTGTTGATATTATTTACGATATGGAAAAAGAAGAATATATTGTTTTAGAAGTAAATGGTATTCCAGCCTTCGCAACACCTGAGCAAGAAAAGATAGGTTTAGATTTTAACAATAAAAAAATTGACTTAATTGTTGATCTTATAGACAAAAAAACAAAACAAAATATTTTAGGATAGTAACTTGAGACAACAATATAGTTCGTATGATGAGTGCATAGCATTTTTCAAAGAAGCACAAAAAAACAACCCAGACCTTTTTAAAGTACAAACAATCGGAAAAACATGGGAAAACAGAGATATAATAGCGGTGAGTATTACTAAAGAAGTAAAAAAACATTCAGACAAACCTGCTCTGTTTTTCACAGGAACTATTCATGCTAGAGAATGGATAGGAATTGAGTTAAGTATGAGTTTTGCCAAACATATTATGGAGCATATAGAGTATGATCCACAATTAAATAAAATTCTTGACAGAGCTACACTCTATATGGTTCCTTGTGCAAATCCAGATGGTTTTGAGTACTCAAGAAATCATTTTTCATTTTGGAGAAAAAATAGAAGAAAAAATGCAGATGGTAGTTATGGAGTAGATCTAAATAGAAACTTTTCTGTAGGGTTTTTCCCAAATAAAGATACAAGTTCAAATGTTTACTCTGGTCCATACGCTTTTAGCGAGCCAGAAACATCTGCTTTAAGAGATTTTGTATTGGAGCATAAAAACATTACAATCACTTTAGATTATCACTCTCAAGGAAATGTTTTTTTTCCCGCACACAATTTTATACATGAAGATGCTAAAGATGCAGTAGATTTAAATTTATTGGCAGGAAATATGGCAGAAGAGATCAGGAGAAGGTCTGGACGCGAGTATGGAATACACATGGGAAAACCTCCTATTCATTTAATCTCTGGGAGTGGTAGAGAGTTTTACTATTCTCAAGGGGCTTTGGCTCTTGTTATTGAGGTGGGAACTAGAAATATAAGTGACTACAAAGAGCATATGAGTGAGCATATTGATGAGAATTTACCTGCACTTATAATAGCTTTGTCTGAAGCAAAAAACTATAAAAAAGAGGATGCTCTCCCTCGAATTGAAAATTTTCTTGCAGGAGAGGTTTCTTCAAAAGAGGTTGAGCTTAGTTGGGACTATGCCGACGATAAAACTATTTATTTTGAAATATATCGATCAAAAAAGGAAAAAGGCTTTTCGCAGGTATCAAATAGAATAGCTACAACAAAGTTAAAAGTATTTACAGATAGAAACTTAAACACATCAACAAACTACTTTTACTACATAAGAGCAGTTTGTAAAGAAAAATTTATTAAATCTTCGTTCGCACAAATAGTAGGAGTAAGAACACAACCATCTGAAAATATGTTTTCTAAGATTTTGTATCCATTAGCAGATAAAATAGGCTATGTTGGAGAAAAAACTAAAATAAATGCTCAGCACTATGGAAACAACTCTATGTTTGTAGGTGTTTCTAAAAGTAAAGGTGAGTGCCTTGGGGTTTGTGGATTTTCTCTATCAACAATACCTAAAAATGCAATAATCACAAGTGCATCTATATCTCTTTACCCGATGAATAGAGTTTCTGTTCAGGTAGAGAGTTTTGGTGAGTGGAGAGTTGGGCAGATTGATGAGAGGACTATTGATTCTACAGATAGTTTTGATGAGATAAAAAATGCTAAAGCCTTAAGTTTTATAGATAGACCTACGGGTTCAGCAGCTTTGTCTCAAGGAATTTGGAGAAGATACAAGTTTGCATCTCAAGAATTAAAAGTATTGCAAAAATCTCTTTTACGCTCGGAAGCTCTTTTTAGATTGGTAGGTCCATCCAACCTACCGATCGATCGTGCTTCTCAATTGATGCAGTGGGATATAGGCTATGGTAAATATAGCGGAGGTTTAACATATAGACCAAAACTAGATATATCTTATACTTTAGATGAAGCAAAAATTGAACTAAAATCATTGAGAGAGTTTACAGCAGTCAAAGACAATATACTAGAAAACAAATTATCAGTAGGTTTTGATAAAGATGGTTTTACGAAGTATGCATGTTTAGAGTTTGATCTATCATACTGGCCAGAAATGGACAACACTATAATATCAAGTGCATATATAGAGCTAGAAGCCATAGAGGTTGATTCTAAAAATAGTCTTAGATTTCACATAGAGATGATCTCTCCAAGCGAGGGTGAAAAAACCTATGAAAAAATTCAAAATAGAAAAATAATTGAGAGAATTGGATACGATGTAAGTGTAGTAGATGTTAAATCTGAACCAACACAGCGTTTTGTATTTGACACCTATGCAATTGAAGAGATGGTAGAGAGTGTTTCTAAAAATGCAAAGGCATACTTTGTTATCTCTGCTTCATCAAACAGGGCGTTTTTGAAAAATCAAGATGTTAAACTTATGGATGCAAAAAGAGTTAAAAGACCATCATTAATAATTAATTATATTAAAAAAAGAAGAAATGCACCGCAACAGGTGGAGAATCTGAAATACTCAATTGAAAACAATATTATAAAATTGAAATGGGACATACCAAACGATGATGGATATAAAGGTGCTATTGTTGTCAAAAATCCTTTTAAAGTGCCGTGTAGTGCTTATGATGGTCAAAAGTTATATGGTGGTATGGATGACTACACTTATGATAATTTTGGAGATAAAGATATTCATAAATATTATGCAGTATTTTCCTATGACGATGTTCCAAATTTTTCTAAACCTGTGTTTATTGAGATAAATTCAGAAAATAATCTAATCCACCCTCTCACTTAAGAAAGCTCTAAGCAACCTTTGCCTATAATTCCCGTCCACAAACAAAGAGACCTAATGTTTAGGCTCAACGAGACTTCTACTAAGAAGAACTCAAACTGTTTGAGATCATTGAAAACTAAGCAAGTAATAGACTTAATAATAACTATTAAGTTGTTACTTAGAAATAACTAATATAACAACAACCGTCTATTCTATAAGTTACTAGAGTTAGTTTACTAACAATAGTTCCCTTATAGTAATAGATACTATTATTCTATGCTACGAAATGGCATAGAACATACAACAAAAAGTCGTAACTAATACTTTAAGCAGTAGTTAGTTTAGACTATAAAACAAAAGCCAATGAATTTTAATTCTTGGGCAAAGATCAGTAATTAGTTTACTATCTTTTCATAAAAGCTA
>JAERRX010000132.1 GCA_016735225.1 Sulfurimonas sp.
AGTTTCCTGCTTTAAAATCTCTTAGGTTCACCGAGCTTCCTTTCTCTTTTTAGATACATTATAAACATCATCGCTTATATAAAAATCTTTCTTTTTCTTTGTGTTAAACAGTACCCTATGAAGTCTATCGCTCTCTTTTTTGAAGTCTATGTTTAGTATCTTTATGATTTTTAAAACTCTTTTTTGATGAGGTTCCATCTGTCCATCTAACATCACTCTATAAAACAGCTTTTTTGACTTTTTGACTTTTGTTATATCATCTTGGATCTTCTTTTTTGTCAATTTTTTATAGATAAGATTGTATGTGTAGAGCCTATAAGCTTCTGGAAACATAGCCCCAAATGAGCCTTTTAGTTCTAGTGTTATACTCTCATCTTTATATCTATAGAAAAAATGCTCACAAATCATCCCAAATAGTAGTTTACTATCGGTATCAATGAAACTATCTTTATCTTGATAATAAACAGTCGTTACAATGTTATGATACTCATCATTCTTTGAAAACAGACCTTTGGATTTCCAGTTTGCCTGTTTGATTTTAGTTTTTAGTTTTTTAGTCATCTGTGCAAGCTTTCAATAAACTTGAGATAGTTCTCTGTTTGATTTCGCCCCAAGGCATGGTTCTTTTTTCTGGATAAGTAACATATAAAAATCGTTTTGCTCGTGTAAATGCAACATATAAATTATTTTTTTCTTGTTCTAACTCAATCCCACCTTTTTGCACTGCTCTATAATCTGGAAAAGTTCCCTCATCTATACCTATTAAAAACACTATATCAAATTCTTGCCCTTTCATGGTGTGAACTGTGCTTAAAGTTAAACCAACCTCTTCTATATCTGTGTATGTTTGCCCCAATGCCATCGCATTTTTAAATTGTAATAGCGACCTGTTAGCAGAATTTTTTGCATACTTTAGCCAGTGTTTTTTTAACTCAGCTATATCATTTACTATCATATTTAACTCATCTTTGTTTTGAAGATTTTTAAGTGTATCATTAAATGTGTCAAACAACTTAAGCAGATTGCTACCGTCATCTTCTAGGCTAGATAGAAGATTGTCTATTTTATTTACAAGCTCTGTATCCTCTATATTTATATCATTTAGTTGTTGTTTATGGAGTATATCTTTAGAGTTTAATCTAAGTTTTAATTTC
Organism: Sulfurimonas sp.; assembly: GCA_016735225.1. Lineage (GTDB taxonomy): Bacteria > Campylobacterota > Campylobacteria > Campylobacterales > Sulfurimonadaceae > Sulfurimonas. The sequence goes on from JAERRX010000132.1 coordinate 1,155, forward strand.
AGGTTAAATACTTTCATCAAGTCAGACTCAAACTTAATAGAACTAGCTGTCATTTTGTAGTGATAACTAATCTTTTCACTCTTTAGCTTAGACTCTAGATTTTTAAAAACATATTTGTTTCTCGCTAAAACAACCATCTTTTCAAGCGATATTGTACCCTCTATCTCGTGGTGGGTTTTCATCTTTAGCAATTCATAAATTTTATCTACAACACATTGAGCTTCATCCTCCTCCGTAAGGCAAGATTTTATCTCAAAAATTCCATTATATGGTGTATTTGACAAAACATCACCATTGGACAATGATACTATCTTATTGGATGCTTTTATAACCTCTTTAGATGATCTAAAATTTTTGTTTAGTTCATATCTCTTCGCCTTAAAATCATCTATAAAATTTTTAAGCATAAATCTTGAAGATGAGCCATTGAAGTGATATATAGATTGTTTGGGGTCGCCAACTAGCATTATATTTTTATATTCTGGGCTACACAATATTAGCAGTAGATTATATTGTGCATGGTTAAGGTCTTGAGCCTCATCAACACATACTCCAAAATAACTTTTTCTATAGAGTGATGCTATATGTGGAAAATCATTAAATAGTCTATATGTCTCTAGTAAAAGGTCATCAAAATCTATAGCATTTTACGTTCGCAATAGCTCTTGATATGATCTATACAATAATATTATATTATCATCTTTCGTATGCTCATGATATTGTGAATGTAGAATTAGTTCTCTTTTTACTTTAGATATAAAATTTAAAGCTCTATATTTAAAATTATTTTTATCTTTTATAGTTTTTTCTTTATAGACACTATAATAAGTTGGAACTTGCTCTATCGCTTGTGAGATAAGCTCCAGCCTATCCTTGTCATCTTCAAAAATATGTGGCATTTTAGAGAAGCCTATAGAGCTACCATGATTTTCTAAAACATACTGACAAAACCCATGAAATGTACCAACAAACAACCTCTTATCAACATCAATATCTTTTTCTAATCTCTCCCTTATCTCTTCACCAGCTTTATTTGTAAATGTTAATGCTAAAACTTTTTTCTTTGTCTGATTTAGTAAAAATTTTATTCTTTGAGTCAATACACGAGTTTTTCCACTCCCAGCACTTGCCTCTACACATATTGGACTATTGTTATGCTCAACAATCTCTTTTTGTTTTTCAGATAAATTTATATCATTCATAATTCTACCCTTGTATCAAAAGTGTTCGCTATGTTATCAAATAATTCTACTACTTTTGGGGGCAAAGTTTTTTCGGAATTATTTATCTTTTTGGCTATTATTGGAGCATATTGAGCTTTTATCTTTGTTAGTTCCTTATATAAAACATCATCAGAAAATCCATATATCTCTTGGGTATCTTTTGGCTCTTGAGCTTCTCTATGCTGTTCATTACTATATAGCTTTGTTGATACTAGATACTCTTTGATCTCATCTTGAAAACCATCATGGATAAGTTGCTTTTCAAAATCAAAAGTTTCATCCAAAAACACAATATGCCTACTTTGTTCTTTTGTTGATTTGCTAGTTTCAAACTGTTTTTCTACACTATTTTTTACCGTATTGTTTTTGTCGTTGTCGCTAAAAATAAACCATTGAATATTAAAATGCTCCGCAAACCGAATAAAAGGAAGATAGTTACCATAACCACCAACCCCAATGAAATCAACACCATATTCTATTGGGTTTGTGCCAAAATATTTTTCAAAAAATATAGGCAATGCCTGCTCTTCTGTTTCGCCTTCAAATAAAACTATACATTTAGAAAATAGAATTTCCCCTCTTGTATTTATCACTTGCCTTTCTATCTTTCTTATATCTTCAGTATCAAATGAAGCTATATCTAGCTGTCCTACTTCAACATTATCTTTCTTATAAAAGTTCCTTAACTCTTTCAGGTTCGCCATAGATGCAACATAAGGTGAATGTGTGGAGATTATTTTTTGTCCGACTATACTATTTATTTGTGAATATAATTTTTTTTGTGCATTTGGGTGCAGGTGAGATTCTGGTTCTTCTATGGCAACTATTGGAAAAAAAACTTTATCTTTTTTGTTGGAATTTAACCTAAACACTTCTATAAAAGCCTTTAAAGTCAGTAACGATGACCAGCTTCTAGTACCCATACCGTGATATTCCATCAAAAAGCTATCGTTACCATCTCCATAGTTAATATTTAGCCCTTTATTTAGATCTCTTATCTTTTTTGTAAATGGTGATAGCTCAACTCCTCCATCTCTTGAGTCCATAGCAGAGTTTAGCTCTTCTAAAGAGTTTTTAAGAATATTTAGAATATCACTTTTTTCAACAGCTGTTTTGTTTAACTCTTCTATTTTGTCTTCTATCTCTTTTATATCTTCCTCGGCATACTCGATATTTGATAGCATTTTACCCATATAAGAACTTTTTAGTTTTATATCTTCTAGTATATCTCTTTTTGCATCCATATAAAAAAATGGCATCTCATCAAACTTAAAAGATATATTTTTATTGGCATCATAATCTAGCTCATACCAATATCGTTTAGCTTCATCTCCAAATGCAAAATCAACCCATCTTTCTAAGATATACTGTTTTGTTTTTATAGTATTTGTAACTTCATCCATAACACAAACAGTTCTCAATGGGATATATGAATTTCCAAGGTCATCAAATTTGATTTTAGATTCGCCAAAGAGTATCATCCAGTCATCTAAGAACTCTTTTTCTCTATTTTCATCTTTGTCAATAGGTACAATTAAAGTGTCGATTGTAATCTTGTTGTTTACACTATTGTTTTCAATATAAAAATCATCTTGGGACAAAAACTGTCTCTGCCCAAACACTATCTGCAATGCTTTTAAAAATGATGTTTTCCCAGCATTATTCATACCTGTCAAAACTGTAGTTTGCTCAAGCTCTATCTCTATATTTTTTAAACCTCTAAAGCTATTTACTCTAACTGTTTTTATCAAAATTGATCTATTCATTGCTGTTTTCCTTTTTTTGAGATATCTTACTTGATTGTTTCATTTTAGGATTATTCCATTTGTTAATATTGCTTTTTCTAAAGATGTCGCATTAAAATTGTTCATAAATTATTATACCCTTTTAAGTGCATATAGGCTATAATTTTGTTAATATGCCCTTGGTTCACCCTGTATAGGGATTGCCTCTCTCGACTTGTTCGATGATGATGCCTTGGGTAGTGGATTTTTTCAATTTTTATCCAATCTTTCATAAAATCCTCTCTCTTAACATATATCCAACGGCAGAACCTTTCTCTATTAAAAAGTTTAAAATCTCTAAAACTTCATTTTTCTTTACTTTTTTTGTTTTTATCTCTATATTATTTTGTAAAATATACTTTCTTACTAAATTTTCAATATGAAAAATTGTATCAGATTCTAATTCATCTGCATACAAATTTTTATTATTTTTGAGTATTATTGAAATCCATCCTATTTCATCATTTAAATACGAGGATCCTATATCTGTTAATAGTTTTGAAATAGAGTAAAGCACAGAGGGACAATGCCCAATTTTACTAGATATATTTTTAAGAAACCTTATATCTTTTTCTTTTAAAGAATGCCAATCTTTAGTATCTTTTTTCCAAATATTCCCATGCATACTCCATGCTAAAAAGTAAGCTTTAATTATATTATCAATATGCCAATATTTATCTCCATCTTTACAAAGT
>JAERRX010000053.1 GCA_016735225.1 Sulfurimonas sp.
TCATAAAAACCGAACATTGAAAAAGCAAGTGCAATAAAAACAGCACTAAACATGCCTATTATCCAAGGGTTTTGAAGGGCTGCTGATATGTTAGCCCCAAAGAGTCCAGCTAAAATGCCTGCGATAGTATAAGCTAGTGCCATCGATAGAACATACACCAAGGAGATTATAAAGGCTCGTTTGGTTGACATCTGTTTGCCTGATTTAGCAACTATGATAGATGAGAGTATCGGTATCATAGGAAATATACAAGGGGTAAAAGAGAGTAAAATCCCAAAACCTAAAAAGCTTAGCAGGACTACCCAGATATTGCCATTTTGTAGTGTATCGGCTATCAAGTCTTGTTCTGAGAGACTCGCCTTTGTGCTTGCACCGCCCATGTTGCCAGCTCCAGCATCTAAATCAAAAGTAAAATCACTCTTCATAGGCTGATAACATATACCCGAAGTTGCACAACCTTGATACTCGACTTGTAGTTTAAATACTCCACTACTAACATACTTTTTTATCACTGGAATAGGAATCATAAGATTTAGATTTTTTTCATAGATTTTGTAATCATCGTGATCGATTGGTTTAGGTTTTTTTATATCTTTATCAATCGATACTTTCATAGGCTCAATTATGCTTAGTTTTAGTTTTTTATCATAAAGATATATATCTTTTCCAAGCAGTAAGTTCAGCACGATAACATCACCAGTTCTTTTTGCACTTACTTTAAATGCTTCTTCAGGTGATAATACTTTTCTTTGTGTGATTGCAAATAGCGTCGTTGTAAAAAACAGCCCTATTAAAAATAGCTTCAATAATCTGCTCATATACTAACCTTAAATTAAAAATTTTACCTAATTCTATCAAAATACTCTAAATATATTATAAATATTGACGATTTACTCATAATAACTACTTCAAAAAGGACTAATTATGGACAAAAAGAATGAAAACAAAGTGCAAATTTGGGCAAAAAAAGAGACACTTGCCTATGAAGAGGAGTTAGAAACTCTGCAGATAGAGTTTTTAAAACTTCAAAAACATGTCAAAGACAAAGGTCAGAAAATCCTCATGATATTTGAAGGACGAGATGCTGCAGGTAAAGGTGGAACTATAAAAAGAATTACAGAACACTTAAACCCAAGAGGTGCAAGAGTGGTTGCACTAGATAAGCCGAGCGACATTGAAAAGACACAGTGGTACTTTCAAAGATATGTACAACATCTTCCAAGTGCAGGAGAGATGGTCTTGTTTGATAGAAGTTGGTACAACAGAGCTATGGTTGAACCTGTTATGGGGTTTTGTACAGAACGACAACATCACAAGTTTCTAAAAGATGCTCCAGAGTTTGAAAAAATGATAGTAGATGAAGAGATTAAAATCTTCAAATTCTACTTCTCTGTATCAAAAAAAGAGCAAGACCGTAGATTCAAATCAAGAGAGACAGACCCACTCAAACAGTATAAACTCTCTCCAGTAGATAAAAAATCACAAGCCCTATGGAATGAGTACTCCTTAGCAAAGTTTATGATGCTAAGCTCTACTCACACAGAGTTAGCCCCATGGACGATAATAAAAAGTGACAACAAAAAGAGAGCCAGAATCAATGTCATGAAGCATATACTAAATTTTGTCGATTACCCAGATAAAATATCTAACGATAAAATCAAAGTAGATAGAGATATCATAGTTTATGGAAGAGATGAAGCTATAAAGATGGAACAAGAGTTTATGTTCAGTCTTAAAGAAGATATATCATAAGCACAGTGCAAGAGCCATTAACGGCTCTTGCAAGCCAAACAGATTTTTATAATTCTCTATTAGGCTTCTCCTAATACCTTTACTCTTTATTGGGGTCTCTGCCTCGATTTTAGGTGCGAAAGTTAAGTTAACTCTCTTTAAAAGCCCTAAAAACAAAAAATAGTATCAAAACCTGAAGTAAAAAAAGTCCTACATGTAGGTCATATACTTGTACTTTTTTATCCTCTACGAGTAGATACTCTAAAAGCTTGTAAAAGCTGTAAGAGATAATCATGCCAAAGAGATAGCCTTTTTGTTTCGCTACATCTGTGAAAGATAGAACAGCCGTCTTTTTGAGAGCTATTGTCTCCATTCGTACAAGATAACTACCAAACATAAATGTAACTTGATAACCGATATAGATACTAACAGCGGTCATGTAAGAGTAGCCAAAAACCAAAAAAGCTAAAACAAAAGCTAAAACGACACTCTCCACAAAAACTGTGATATAAAAAAATGCTTTTAGATTCATCAAAGAGTCGTACCACTTAGCTACAAAAAGCATACCAAGAGCT
>JAERRX010000006.1 GCA_016735225.1 Sulfurimonas sp.
AAAAGCAAAAGATGATGGCTTTTTTGTGTTGCAGAAAAAAGGTGATATTATGGTTGAGGAGCATAGTGATATTAAGTTTTTTATCTGTTTATTTTTAAGATCTTGTATATCTTTTTCTCTAATCTTATTTTTTATCTCAACTACCATTACACTATCGCCGTTGAATAAAACAATATCATACTCACCTTTCATATCATTTCTTATATATTTATATGAATTTCGCTCGATGCCATCAAATGTAAGATTTGCTATTCTCTTGTTGTCTTTTAAAATATTGAAAAAATAATCTTGGGTTATCTCTCCTTGGGTTTTAGAGATGCCATCAAGGTTTGCATTGAGGTGTGTAAATCTTTTGTCATACTCATCATTTTGTTCTTTAAACATCATTTTTACTTCAGCACTTTGTATTGCCAAACCTGCTACTAAATCTTTAAGTTCTTGATCTGTCATTTTATATCCTCATACAATTTCTTTTAAGAGTAAAACTAACTGACTAGTACCCTCTTTGGTTTATATCTATTTGTCACTCGCAACTAGAAGCACTGATCATCTGTCCATAATTTGGAGTATTTTCTTTGCCTATAAAAGTGTATGTTCCGATACTTATAGTATAGTTTTTCTTATCTACATCTATGCCTTTGCATCTTACAGTTTTGTTCTGCTCAAACCTCATAACAACATTTAGCATCTTGTCTCTTTGAGAACTGCTATATGCATTAAAAGCGACAGCACTCAATATAACTACTAAAATAAAAACACTACTAAGTACTTTTTGCTTTTTTGTAAGTTCTGTGAAGTAGTGCAGGGCTAAAAATAATAAACCTGCAACAACTAGTCCTGCAATATAAGCCATCTTATGCAGTCCCCCTTATTTGATAAGTTATATCTCCAGCACCAAAGCCTATGATAAGACCTTCGTCGAGAGTTTTTAAGTCTTCTTTGTCTTTTATGATTGTGATTGTGTTGTTTGCTCTTTTGATATTGTCCGCCATTGTAAGGTTGTACTTTTTAAACTTTTCTTTAAAGTCTATCTCTTTTTTAGCTTCACCAGCAGACCAAACAGGTAAGATAACTAACTCTTGAACACCTTCAAAACATTTGATAAACTCATCAAGGTTATCTATGGTTCTTGAGTATTTATGTGGTTGCCAAATAGCTGTAATCTTGTCAAAACCTTTAAGGTTAGCATACTCTTTTACTGACTCAAAGGTTGCTTTTATCTCTGTTGGGTGATGTCCATAGTCATCGATAATAACACTTCGATCTTCCGCTCCAACTATATCAAAGCGTTTTTTGATACCCTTAAAGTTTAAAATATTTTCTCGAATGACCTCTATATCCATAGACTCTTTTGCAGCAAGTATTGCCAAAGATGCATCTAGGGCAATATGCTTTCCAAAACCCCACACTTTAAATGAGCCTAAATCTTTTAGAGTGAAGCTTGTATGTGGTTCATCATCTACTAAAACAAAGTCAATATCTGTGATATCTTTACTAGGATATAGCCAGCTTGCTTCAACCTCGTTTACGAGAGTTGCTAAAAATGGGTCTTCGGCGTTTAGAACACAAGAGGGAGCTGACTTTATAAAAGTTTTGTATGAATCATAAAAACGATCATAATTGTAGTCATAGTACTCCATGTGTTCTGGTTCGGCATTGATAACTATGGCACAATGAGGGTTTGAGTTTATAAAACTTCCATCACTCTCATCGGCTTCAAAGAGCATCACATCACTGTTTTTGTCATATCTTACATTTGAACCAAATGCTTTTGACTCTGCACCGATGATAGCAGAACCATCCATTATAGCAGTCAATATTGCAGTTGTTGTACTTTTTCCATGTGCTCCAGCAACAGAGTAAACCTTAGAACTATCTAAAATTTGCAGTAGTGCTTCTCTTCGAGCTAAAACTTTTATACCTTTTGCTTTTGCTGCAACTATCTCTGGGTTATCAGGTCGGATAATAGCTGAGTGAACTACCAAGTCTTGTGAGTCTATGGAGTTTGCATTGTGAGGCACTGTAACTTTTATGCCTAAATCACGAAGTTTTTTTGTAATGATAGTATCAGATATATCTGAGCCACTAACACTATGACCTTTAAAGTGCATATATTGAGCCAAGCCCGAAATACCTATACCACCAATTCCAATAAAATGTATTTTCATATCTATTTACCACCTATTTTAGAACTATTGAGCATTTTTTGTGCCTCTTTTGAAAATGTACTGATATAAAATGTACCTGCCTCTTGAGTCGCATCTATATCTGCAATATTTTGTATAAAATCATCTAAAGATAAATTTTCACTAGATGCTATCCAGTGAAACTTTAAAGCTAATGAAAAATTTTCATCATTTGATAGCCCACTAAGAACTTCAAAAAGTGCAGATGCATCTTTTATGCTATTAGCATGGTAATGCTCCATCGCATACTCATACAAGGCTCTAAGAGTTGCAAAATCTTGCACTTCACTCATATCCATAACTCTAGGAGCCCCTAGGGCATCTGTGAGTCTTTCTAGTGCAATATCTAAAATATTTGTATAAAAACCACTCATAGTATCTTCATCAAACAGCTCAAGAGCCTCTTGTTCTAGTATATATAAAGATGCTATATCGGAGTTTTCTTGTGCATCTAAGATCTTCTCTTTTAGTTCTTTTTCATTAAGTGGCATCTAGGCACTCCTTTATTTTTATAAGGGCATCTCTTGTTTTTTCTTCATTTTCAACTAAGGCTATTCTAACAAAATCTTTTCCTGGGTTTTCTCCACTAGCATCTACTCTTGCTAAAAACTCACCGGGGAGAACTTTTACATTGTAGTTTTTATATAGTTTTTTCGTAAACTCTAAAGATTGCTCTACTTTAAGCCAGATATAAAATGTTGCTTTAGCAATATCACTCTTAAGTATCTCTTTTGCGATTTCAAAGTTTTTCTTGTATATATCTCTTGATATTTCAACATGTTTTTCATCACTCCAAGCAGCCGCTGCTGCACTTTGAAGAGGAAGCGGTGAGGCACATCCTATATAGGTTCTATACTTCATATACTCTTTGAGTATTTTCTCATCTCCAGCTATAAAACCTGAACGAAGACCAGGGGCTGATGATCGTTTTGAGATAGAGTTGATAACTAAAATATTTTTAAAGTTTAGGTTTTTAACATATATAGATGCTTCAAGTAGGGAAGGAATCTTTTCATCAGTATAAATCTCAGAGTAGCACTCATCATTTAGCAAAACAAAGTCATGTTTTAAACTTAAAAGTACCCACTCTCCAAGCTCATCAAGGCTAAGTGTAGATGCTGTAGGGTTATTTGGGAAGTTTAAGATAACTAAGTCGCATTTTTTAAGTTCATTCTCATCTATCTTTGGTTTAAAGTTGTTACTAGCATCTAGGTTTAGATATATTGTTTTTGATCTTGTGGCAATAGCAGCACCCTCATATATCTGATAAAAAGGGTTTGTAAATGCCATAGTTGAGTTTTCTTTGTCAAATAGTAAAAATTGAGGGAAGTTAAAAAGAACCTCACGAGTTCCAAAAGTAGGAATAATCTGCTCATCTTTTAAGTCAACACCAAATCTTTTTTTAAAAAAATTTCTTTGAGCTATCTTAAGTGATGGTTCTCCAGAAGTTTTAGGGTATTTTTGAAGTAAACTAGAGTTTTGACAAAGTGCCTCTTGTATAAACTTAGGAGTTTGAAACTGTGGTTCACCAATAGTTAAAACACAAGGAGAGTAGTCCCTGTTTGGCTCTATCTCTTTAAGTAAATCATTAAGTTTTTCAAATGGATATGCTTGGAAATTCATTATTTTATGCCTTTATATAATATTGTTATTATATCTAAAAAGCATTAGAAGCACTTTAACGATTGTCGTCAAAGATTTAATTTACTGAAAGAAAGTGTTAATATTAGCACACAAGTCTCTAATAAATTCAAAGTTTTATTTTATTTAGACTATTTTAACGATATAATATGTTTAAAATATAAGGATTTAAAGATGAAGATAAGAGTTTGTATAGTTTTAGCACTTTTGCTAGCAGGATGTAGTGATGACACTAAGAAAGAGGCAAAGCAGGTCAAGGAAGTAAAGCAGGTCAAGGAAGTAAAGCAGGTTGAAGTTAAAAAAGTTGCTGAAGTAAAAAAACAGGTTGAAGCTCCAAAAGTTGTTGAAGCACCAAAAGAAACTATAGCTCCAAAAGAAGCTGAAGTTAAAAAAGCACAAACCACTGAGGTTGAAGCCGAGGCAAAAGAAGAGACAGTAGCTATAGATGCTAAGAAACTTTTCATAAGCTGTGCTGCTTGTCATGGTAAGCAAGCCGAAAAACCTGCTCTTGGAAAATCAAAAATCATAAAAGGTTGGAATGCATCTCAAGTCACAACAGCTCTAAATGGATATAAAGATGGAACTTATGGTGGAGATATGAAAAGTATCATGAAAGGTCAAGCATCTAAGTTAAGTGATGAGCAAATCAAGGTACTTTCAGATTATATTTCTAAGCTTTAGGAAGGGTAAATTTTTGAGTTATTAACTCTCCGTCTTCGTTAAAAAAGAGATAGTAAAGTATATCTCTTTTTACACTTAGACCCGTTAGAAATCTTAGTGCTAAGTTTGCTTGTAGAGATGCTATATGCATAACTATTGGTGCTGCGATACCTGCGGGAGTTTTTTCGATGATCTTAAAAGCATCTGTAAAAGATGACTCATCTATGAAACAAACCTGCCCATGAAATGCCTCAACACTTCCATATATCCAAGGTTTATCTATACTTTTTGCATAGGTATTTATATCTCTACGGGCCAGAAGGTTGTCAGTTGCATCTATGATAAGATCGACCTCTATGCCCTTTTTGCTCCACTCAAGAAAGTCACACTCGTGAGCTGTAACCTTTACAAAAGGAGATCTATCTTCTATGAGTTTTGCATTGATTTTAGCCTTGTTTTTACCCTCATCACCAACTTTAAAAGCTATCTGTCTATGAATATTATGTAAAGATACATCATCAAAATCAACCATATGAATCTCACCAATCCCACTAGCACCAAGTGCAAAAGCTAAAGAGCTTCCAAGTCCACCTGAACCGATAATGGCTATCTTTTTAGTTTGTAGATTTATTTGAGTTTCTTCGCCCCAAAGTTGTATTTGCCTGTGGAAATATTTCATCATGTTTAAACCCTTTATTAAGCATCATTAAATACACTATTTTTCTAGTGTGTTAATGGTGCTGGAATTACCCTCTTTTCTAGCTTTATAGTTTATAAGAAAATCACCTTTTGACTTACCTTTTGAAAAGCTACTTCTATATCCAAAACCCTCAACCATAAATCTTGTTTCTTGTCTTGCATCTTCGGTGTTCCAACCTTCATACTCCACTCTATAAAGAGCGCTATATATTTGAGCTCTTCCTGTTCCATGATAGCAGTGTATTAAAACTGGATAGTTGTCTTTATCGTCAAGAACTTCAAAAAACTTAGTGAGAGTTTTTTTATTTGGGACTTGAGATGACGGTATATTTATATGCTTTATATTTAGATCGTTCTTTTTATTTATCTCTTTTATAGCCCTATCTTCTTCATCTATATTTTTTTGTTTTGCTGGATGAAGTGCATTTTGAACACCAGGGTCCATTAGGTCTATAACAGTTTTAATATTGTGTTCTAGAAGATAACCTTCTAGTTTTTCATGTTTTATAAGACCTGACTTAAAAACCTTGTCCTTGCTTATAACTTCAAAACGATAGTCTAAATGCACATGATATAGATAATAAGCAGCTATTGCTATGATTGCTATAAACACTATTGTCAATATTTTTTTCATGATTCTTTCCTTTTTATTGTATCTTTAAATCCCCAAGTTCGTCTTGCATGAACTACTTCGCTGTGAGTCATATCCACTAACATCAACTCCTCTTTATTTCCTAGATGAGACAATAGCTCTCCATTTGGTGAAGCTAGTATAGAGTCTCCATAAAATTTCCACGAAAAATCTTTTTCTATATATTCGCCGATGCGATTTGCTCTAAGGATATAACAGTTGTTCGTAAATGCACGAGAGAGTATGAGAGCTTTCCATCTATCGTAGGAGTCAAAAGTAGATACACTGGGGAGCAAGATAGCATCTATATTTTTTTGTACAAGATGTGCAAAAATCTCATCAAAATGGAGTTCAAAGCCACTAATTATAGCAAACTTAAAACCATCTACTTTGAAAACAAGAGGTGACTCAATAGCATCTATGCTGTTAGAGAAAAATTTTTCTTCATTCCAATGGGTGTAGTTTATAAGAAGTTGTTGCTGATAGTAAGCAGTAGAAGATGGAGCGAATTTTGCAACTGTTTTATAAACTTTTTTCCTCTTTACAATAACGAGAGGTGCAACTATTGTCATCTTGTAGGTAGATGATAGTTCTTTTAATATTTTTATTTGATGCTCGGCTTGTTCTCTTATCATAGAGATAGACATAGTTTGTAACTCTTTAAAAAAAGGGTTAAGTATATACTCACCAAGCAAAAGAACTTTTACATTTTTAGTATGAGCGATTCTGATGTAGTTGTAAAGTTTCGTACTACTCATACCTTGAGCACTTAGTTGTAATACAGCACAACGCATTAACTACTCTTTATTTCATTGATTTTAATTACAGCAGTTTCAAGAATTTTTTGAGCTTCATTTAGCTCTTTTATGCCCTTTTCATACTCTTTTACACTATTTTGTAGAGTTATTTCTGGTTTCATCAACTCTTCTAGTGTTTTTTTAGCACTTGTTAGTTTTACCTCAAAATCTTGTGTTTTAGCCATCTAATGCATCCTTTATATAATATTCAAATTTTTCTAATTCTACTAAAAAAGCATCATGCCCATAACCACTATCTATATCTATATAGTCATATTTCTTATAAGCTATCTCACCTAAAGTATCTGCTATTTTTTTCATTTCAATGTTTTTAAACAGCAGGTCATCTCTAAAGCTAATAAGGTAGATGCTAGAGGTTATTTTTTTTAAAGCATCTGCTAGAGAGTCAAAACCTCTAGCTAGATCAAAAATATTTATAGCCTTGGTGATATATAGGTATGCTAAAGGGTCAAACCATTTTGTAAAATTGTAGCCATTATACTCTAAATAAGACTCTACTTGAAACTTTCCAAAAAGCTCATACAGTCCATCTGTTCGCTTATATTCACGACCAAACTTAGTAGCCATAGATTCAGGTGATAGATAGCTAATATGTCCAGCCATACGACCAACCGCCATGCCCGATAAACCTTGCTCTTTTATGACCTGTGGGTCATAATATCCTTGCTTAAAATTAGGGTCTTTTAGTATAGACTCTTGAGCAACTTTGTTAAAGGCAATCGCCCATGGTTGAGTTGCATGAGTTGCGGCCATCGCTATGATCTTACTTGAAAAGTTTGGGTAGTGAACCGCAAAAGCTAGAGCTTGCATGCCTCCCATAGAGCCACCCACTATAGCATGAACTCTGTGTATATTGAGTCTATCAAAAAGTATGCGCTGAGCTTTTACCATATCTTTAACAGTGACAACAGGAAACTTATATCTATAATACTCGCCATTGGATTTTTGCTTGCTCATGGGACCAGTAGAACCAAAACAACTGCCTATGACATTTGAAGAAATTACAAAGTATTTATCTGTGTCTATCGCCTTTTTAGAGCCTATCAAGCCATCCCACCATCCAGCTTTTGTTTCATCTTTGTAGATGCCTGCTGCATGTTGTGAGCCTGTTAGTGCATGGCAAACTATAACAACATTGCTTTTATCATCATTTAATTCACCATAAGTTTCATAAGCTATATCATAAGGTTCTAAGATCCGACCACTCTCTAAATATAGAGGGTTAGTAAAATGCTCCGTGTGTATCTGTAAGTTTAAAGGCAAGTTTGTATTTCTCCGTAAAATAATAGTGACATTTTAGCGAAAATGACTTAATGCTACTTTTTATAAATAAATATTTATATTTTTAGAAATCAAAAATATCATCCATATCATCATCTATAAGATCATCTTGCTTTTGTGTCCACATATTTGTAATGGTCTGCATATCACTTATCATAGAGGCATCTAAGGCATTTAAGTTGCTTGCTTGTCCTAAAGCTAGGTCGTTTTGCCACTTTCCTAGAACATACATAAAACTCTCTAGCAACATAAAGATATTTTTAATGCTCTCTTTGTTATCAGGGAAAGGGTTTTCCTCGAGAGTAATTGAAAAGTTTTTCATAGAGGCACTTAGTTCTTGAAAGAAACTATATATCACAAGTATAGATGAGTATTTATAAAATTGCTTTGCAAGTTTTTCAAACACATCTGTATCTATTGATTCAGTATTGTTAATAATTTTGATAATAATATTGTCTATTTCTGTATGTATCTCTCTTAGTTCATTAAGATCATCATAAACTAGATTTTCTATCTGTTCTTGTACATATTTGTCATCTAAACCACTGTCTGATGTTTTTTCCTCTTTTGGCTCAGTAAAGCTAGTCACTTGTTCTTTATATAGCATTGTGTTGAGTAGGCGAAATGATTTTTCTAATTCTTCATTTTTTTCTGTAAGTTTTTTGTTTTGCTTTTCTAAAAGTTTACTCTTTTCATCTAGTTTTAAATTTAGGGTTTCAACCATCTCTATGTGAGAGGAGGTAAATTTATGCTCAGCTATAACCCTTGTTGCCTTGCTTAGGACTCTTATAAGTTGTTCATTTTTTATAGGTTTTGTTATAAAGCCATCTACTCCAAGTTCGAGCCCTTTAGTTAAAAATTCTACTTCATTATGAGCAGTTGCTATCACAATAGACTGTAGAGAATTTATTTTTAAAATCTTTCTGCTCATCTCTACCCCATCTAGTTTAGGCATATTAATATCTGTAATTACTAAATCAAAATATTCACCATTTTTCTTATAGTATTTTTTGTATTTTTTTAAACCCTCTTCTCCATCAGATGCTGTTTGAGTATTTTTGAAAAAGTTTGACAGTAGTGCAGATGTACTTTTTAGTAATGGTATATCATCTTCTACATACAATACATTTAGTTCTTTTGAATGCTCAAGCATTATTATCATATCTTCCATTATTTATCTTCCTTGTTTAAGTCTATAGTAAAACAAACACCATCTTTAGTATTTTTGGCATTTAGTTGTCCGTTATGATGCTCTTGTACGATTATTTTTGACATATAGAGACCTAACCCTGTTCCATTTTTTGCATCTTTTGTTGAAAAATAGGGATCAAATATTTTATCCAGTACAGTATTATCAATTCCACCACCGTTATCACTAATGCTTATGGATTTACCATAAGTTTTTATGAGTATTTTTGGATTTTTCGTTTCCTTTTCTATAAAGTTATCTTTGGCATTATTTAGTATGTTCAATATTACTTGCATCAGTTCAGTGTCATATATCTCCATAGTCTCTTTAGATAGGCATTCTTGTACTACTTCTATGCCTGATGAGGTAAAAGAGGTACTTAAAATCTTTAAGGCTTTTGAGATAACCTCTTCTAAACTTATCTTGACTGACTTTTTATTTGGTTTGTAGAAGTTTCTAAAGTCATCTATCGTTGTGGTTAAGCTCTCTACAAGTTCATCTATATCTTTTAAACTTTCTACTATATACTCACTAGACTTTTCTATATTTTTTTGAGAATCAAACCTAAATGTTTGAAGCTCAAACTTTATCTCTAAGTTTGCCGCTGTTGCAGATATAGCACCTAGTGGTTGTCTCCACTGATGTGCTATCATACTTATCATCTCTCCCATCTGTGCTAGGCGAGACTGTTTTAGCATCTGTTCTTCTTGAAGAACTTTTTCTTTTTTTGATATATTTTCTTCTGTTACATCCAAAGAGGTTACAAGAAATGATTTTTTATCAGGCATTAAAATTATATTGATACTAACATCGAAAATTGTACCATCTTTTTTCATACATTTTTTTTCAAAGCCTATATATTTTCCTGTTTTTAAAACTATCTCATTTATCTCTTCACTCTCTTTTATATACTCCTCTAAAGTTAAGTCCCTACAAGAAGTTTCATAAAGTTTTTCTTTTGTAAAACCTGTCATCTTCTCAAAAGCACTATTTACAAGTGTAAAATTTAACTCTAGGTCAAGTATTGCGATGCCTTCGCTAGTTTGCTCAAAGATGGCAGATAGTAGTTCTTCTCTTTTTCTAAGTTGAGAGCTTTTCTTTTTAACACTGCTTGCAAGAGCAGTGTTTAGCTCTTCTAGTTTTGTTTCCATCTCTTTTCTTAGAGATATATCTCTCCACACTACATGTATGACATCTCTATCAAAAAGAGAGATAGGTGTTAGGACTATCTCGGCATAAAAATTTTCACCATCAGCTCTTGTATGCATCCACTCAAAACTATGACCATCATTGCTCAATGCTAATCGCATCATCTCATTGGCTTTATCAAAAGAGTTTTCACCATCTGGCTGATACTTTGGAGATAGCTCAGATGGGTGAATGTTTAGTAGCTCTTTTTTTGAGTCATACTTAAATATATCAACTATTTTTTGATTGCATTGAACAAAGTTGCCATCTTCGATGATTGAGATACCATCTGGGGATCTTTCAAATAAAACCTCAAAAGTTTTTTCTCGTTTTTGTGTTTTTTTGTGTTTTTCTATGTTAGTATCATCTTTTGATAATTTCATCTCAATAGCTCCTGTTTTGGTTCGCTAAAATAAAAACCTTGATACTCATCAACATCTAGATCTTTAAGTATCTCAAATATAAGTCTTGAGTGAACATACTCAGCGATCACTTTTATGCCTAACTTGTGAGAAAACCCTACTATGGCACTCACTAAAACATATGCTTTTTTATCTATATCAATATTTTTAACTAATGAACCATCAATTTTTATATATTCTGGCTCAACCTCTAAAATATGATCAAAATTGGAAAATCCACTACCAAAATCATCTATTGCTATTTTAACTCCATAGGCTCTAAATCGTTTTATAAACTTTTTTACAACTTCATAGTTTGAGATACTTTCACTCTCTGTTATTTCAAAAATAACTCTCCTAGCAACATCTGGAGATTTTTTAAAAAAAGATTCTATCTCGTTTAAAAAACTAATACTTTGTATATCTGTATAGGTAAAATTAACACTTAAAGTATTTGATGAACTCTCAAGCAGATATAGAGCTTCAAAAATAATATATGTAGATAGTGCTTTATATAAGCCTGTTTTTATGGCTATATCTAAAAAATGATATGGAGTGATAAGTTTATCATTTTTTGCATCTTTTAAACGCATCAATGTTTCATGTTTTACAATATTTTCATCTTTATCTACTATAGCCTGATAGACAGGAACTACTCGGTTATTTGAGATGGCTGATTTTATTTTGTTTTTCCATTTAAGAGCCTCTTTTTCCTTGTCTCTTTTGTCCATAATAGTTGAATACATTGCATAAGGCTTTTTATGCTCTTTTGCAAAATCTAGTGCTATCTTTGCACACTCAAAAGCATCATGTTGGGAAGTAGAGAAGCCTATAGTAAGCTCTAGTGAGATGAAGTCATCTTCTAGCTCAACTTTGAAGTTGTCGAGAAGTTTAAAAAAATGAGCTATATCTTCTTCATATCTATCAGGGTCTATGGATTGCACTTTATCTCTTAGTAGGAACTCATCGCCTGAGAGTCTATAAACTTTATAGCTGGTATTTTGAGCAAATTTTAACAAAAAAGAAGCAAACTGTTTTAAAACTAAAGAGCCGATCTCACTCCCATATATCTCATTTATAGTCTTAAACTTATTTATATCTGCTATAAAAATTATCGGTGTTTTAATGGTTTTTATATCTTCAAAAAATGAGTATCTATTGTGAAGACCTGTCAGCTCATCAAAGTGTAGCTTTATGTCAAGCTCTTGTGTTTGTTGTTTTACTTCTTTTTCTAAGTTTATCTTATAGCTTTCTCTGTCTCGCTTAAATTGAATCTTTTGGCATACTTTAGAAAGAGACAATACGAATTGCTTTAGATTTAAAGGCTTTAGCATAAAACAGTCAATATCTAACCTTATAGCATCGTTTAGAAGAGATGATTCGTTATGAGCAGAAAGAAACAAAACAGATATATTGGTGTCTATCTCTTTGATCTCTTTGATCATATCTATACCATTTAATTTTGGCATATTAATATCACTTATTATAAGATCAAAGCTACCCTCTTTAAACTTACTTAAGCCATCATCTCCATCTATTGCAGTAACTATAGTATCAAAAAAATTCTTCAACATCTCTAAGGTTGTTTTTCTAGCCCGACTATCATCTTCGACATATAATAATCTTAAAGTTCTACTTAT
>JAERRX010000154.1 GCA_016735225.1 Sulfurimonas sp.
ATAAAAATAATTAAAATTTACTGGAGAATATATGAAAAATAGTAAGATATTTGAAGAAAATAAAGTTAAAGAGATAGATAAGCTAGAAAAGCAGAACCAATTTCTTGAAAAGTTACAAAATGGCAATGCTAGTACAGATATTTTCAATAGTGAACAAAATATTAAAATTGAGAATATCTTAGAAAAAAATAAACAATATTTATACAAACTACAAAGCAATGAGTTTGAGATAGCAATAGTAGGGCTAGAAAAAGCTGGCAAATCAACCTTTGCAAATGCTTTGATAGAAAACTATGTCCTACCTTCAGCTCCTGAAAGATGTACTTTTACATCTACTAGACTGACAAATGGCTCAGATAAAGCAGTTGTAGAGTTTTATAACGAGAATGAATTTAACGATATATTTAAAGAGCTTTTAAAAGATATTGAGTATCCACATTTTGAAAAAGAAAATTTTAAAACTTTGTCTATCGATAAGTTTAAAAGTTTTTTTGATTCACTAGAGAGTAAAAATCCTAACCTGTATAAAAACCATATTGGTAAAACGGATAAAGAGATTGAAGATATACTAAACTCACGAGATAGACTAACTTTGAGTGGCAAGACAAAAGAGTTTTCAGGTGAAGAACTTTTAAGCGATAGTTTTCAAGCATATATCAAAGGTGAAAACAAGGGTCAAGATACTTCTAAACCAAGAAGTGTAAAGAGAGTTGAGATTAACTCTTCAAAACTAAAAAAGCTAGAGAGTGCTGTTATATACGATGTTCCAGGGTTTGACTCACCAACCAAAATTCACGAAAGACAAACCATAGAGAGGCTAAAAAGTGCCGATGCAATCATCCTAGTTACTAATGTTGGTAGAAATCCAAGTCTATTGGGAACACAGCTAAATATCATCACAAACAATGCAGATAGCGATGGCATACCTCTAAGAGATAAACTCTTTGTTTTTGGAAACCAACTAGACACAGCCAATTCTCAAGATGAATCAAATGGTAATATATCTACTCTTAAAAATGATGTAGCAAAGTACAAAATCGGAGAGCAAAAAAGAGTTTTTACAGGTTCTGCTTTGAAATACTTGGTAAAGGATAAGCAGATTGTACAAAATGATGAATACAATCCTAACTGGGAGTTTGACTCAGGTATTGATAAGATATATGATGAGTTGATTTACTATTATGAGCATGAGCGATTTGAGATACTAAAAAGAAAGATAGAGAGCAACAAAAGAGAGTTAAAAGAGATTTTTAAAGAGATTTTAGATGATTCAGAGATGGATTTTGACCCCAATTTCGCTGAAAATGAGAAGAGTAGAATAACGAGAGAAGCCTATAAAAACATAGAAGCCAATCTTGAAAATAGTTTAAAAAAGCTAAAGTATGAGCTAAAAAAAGAGATCTGGGAAGAGAGATATTTTTCAAAAAAGTTTATTGATGATATTGAAAATCTTGAGTATTTTAAAGAGATTGATGAAGAGATGGTAAGAGATAGTAAGATCAATGAAGATGATAGTTTAACATCTGATACCCCTATAGAGAAGATGAACCAAGCTATACGAAGTAGAGTGCATAAAGACTTTTTGATGGAGTTCTCAAACCTTATTAGATATATGACAGATGAAAAATCAAAAGATGTAGAGTTGCGAATCTTAAGAAGATTTACACTCTCTATATTTGGCTCTGATGACTCCACTCTTTTTGATGAAATTGAAAAAGATAGTGAAAGATTGATACAAAAACTTACATCAAATATCTCACATAATGATGGCAGATTTACCTATCTAATAGAGAGGTTTTCGAGAGATATTTTTGACATTTTGTTAAAATCACCTCTATTTAGTCAAGATAGAAAAAACAAATTTAAAGAGGCAGAAACTGAGTTTACTTACCTTGATAATTTCTATAACAAAGGCGATGGAACATTAATAAATATTATATTAACTGGAGAAAATAAAAAAATAGGTGCAGGATTAGACAGCAACGACATCTTGACACTTTCTAAAACTCTAGTAAGTTTTGCATCCAATAGTTATAGATGGGGAGACAGAATGAATGAAATTTTAAATATTGGAGAAAGATTGGTAGAGATGGCAAGCAAAGGTACAAAGTACAATCTTGCAGAAATTTTAAAAGATAAAAAAAGGTCTCAAACACAAGAGGAAGTTCTCTTAGAGATAAACAAAGATATAGAGAGCTTAAAAGATATTTTGCAAAGAGCGGTGGTTCCTGCTATCAACCTTGAGCTTGCATTTTTAAACAGTATCGATAAGCAGATTAAGATTTTGATAGACTCTTTTAAGTCTAATGATACGGAAAATTCAAAGATTTTTGATAATTTTATCTCTGGGATTGTACCAAAAGTTAAAAGTGCCGAGATAGGTCGTATCAATGAAAAGCTAGGACAATACAAGATGCAACAAGAGTTTATAGGCGAAATGAAAGAGTTTGAATTTTGATGCAACTGTTACTATTTTAGATATTTATCTAGTGGGAATCTATTAATAAAATATTAAGTTTTCTTACTTAAAAGGGTCTAGCCCCACTAACTATAGACCTTCTAGCAAAACATGCCAAAGTCTATCTACCTCTTTGTCGCTCATAAAAAGTGATGATTTGTTTATAAAGAGTTCATTTAGAGCTTCTTTGTTTATGGCTAGTGTGTGAGAGCATCTTTGATGTGTAGGTAGAAAGGCTCGTATGATGGATATATCTCTGTCTTGTATCTCTAAAGAGCATAAAAAACACTCCATCTCTTTGTGAAGTCTGCCCTCATATTCTAGCAGTTTTACATAGGACTCTATCGCTACTCTTTTTGGGTTTTGCACTCCCCAAATACTTGAAGCATCATCTAAAAGTACAAAGTAAAAATCACCCAACTCCTCTGCATCTTGTAGATGCTTGTAAAAAAGTTTTAAAAAATCTTGCCAAAACTTTAAAAGTTCATAGTCGTTTATCCACTTAAAACCGATATGAACGACATCTTTTAGCCGTGATATAGTTGACTTTGAAGAGTCCTCTTTTTCATAGTCTATCTTAAACCCTATATTTATAGTCCCATGCCTAGCACCATAGAACCTATAAAGAGTATGCAAGTTACCCTTAGATATGATAGTAACTATCAAATCTTCATCCTTTACTTTGTTGAGATTTATGATGTAACCCTGCATTTTTAGCTTCTTTTTTACACATAATTTATCTATGTTTTTAATGTTTCTTCATAATAATACTTTTTTAAACCTTTAATAGATATAATAAATGCACTTTTTTCTAAATATACTAAGTTCATTTAAAATGGAATGAAACATAGTTATTTAGTTGTAAATTTATTAAATTTGGAGTAACCATGACAAAACATCATGATTTATTGAGATCATTTAAAGACAACTGTGGTTTTGGTCTTGTCGCCAACATCAAAAACAAAGCTTCTCATAAAGTTTTAAATGACGCAGTTACAGCACTTGAGAGAATGATGCACCGTGGTGCAGTTGCAGCAGATGGCAAAACTGGAGATGGTAGCGGGCTGTTATTTTCTATGCCAAAGGGTTTTCTTCGTGATGAAGCTTCTAAAAGTGGAGTAGAACTTCCTAAGCAGTTTGCAGTTGCCTCTGTTTTTACTAAAGATAAAGAGCATCTAAAAACACTAGAAGAGATTTGTGCGAACAATGACTTAAAAGTAGTCTTAACACGAAAAGTACCTATAAATACAGATGCTCTTGGTGTTCAAGCTATGGAGTCTTTACCAAATATCATTCAAGTTTTTATAACACCACACTCCATAATGGCAACAAACAGGTTTGATGCACTTTTGTACCTTTCTCGTAAAGAAACAGAGCATAAGCTTATAGAAGATAGGGATTTTTATATCGCATCTATGAGTTCAAAGGTTCTTTCATATAAAGGTCTGGTTATGCCGACTCACATCAAAGAGTTTTATATAGACCTTCAAAGTGAAAAGTTTAAAATATCTTTTTCACTTTTTCATCAAAGATTTTCAACAAACACACTCCCCGAGTGGAGACTGGCTCAACCATTTCGTGCAGTTGCACACAATGGCGAGATAAACTCAGTAGAGGGTAACCGCTTAAATGTAGAGATAAAATCAGAGTCTATAAAAAGTGAAGTCTTTACTCCAGAGGAGATAGATAGGATCCTCCCCATCTTACAGTTAAACTCATCAGACAGTGCATCTGCGGATAACTTTTTTGAGTTTCTTATAGTTAATGGTGTAGATTTTTTTAAAGCTGCTCGTGGTGTCATCCCATCGGCTTGGCAAAACTCTCCTCACATGGATCCAGAACTTCGTGCATATTATGAGTATAACTCTGCAGTGTTTGAGGCATGGGATGGACCTGCTGCATTTTCTGTAACAGATGGTCGTTATATTGGCTGTGTTTTAGATAGAAATGGACTTCGTCCATCTAAATATATAGTAACAAAAGATGACAACCTTTTAATAGCTAGCGAATATGGTGTTATGGATATTCCAGAAGAAGATATAAAAGAGAGAGGTCGCCTTCAGTCTGGTGAGATGATAGGGCTTGACCTTAAGTTTGGAAAGATACTTAAAAATAATGATATAAATAACTACCTAAAGAGCTCAAACCCATATATGAAGTGGTTAAATGAGCATATGATATACTTGCAAGAGCATGTTGAAGTTCAGTATGAAGCTAAATGTGAGTTTGATGAAAAAGAACTTATAAAAAGACAAAGATATTTCAATATCACTCAAGAAGTTGTAGAGCAAGTTATAGAGCCAATGATTGTTGATTCTAAGGAGTCAGTTGGAAGTATGGGCGATGATACTCCACTCGCAGCATTTTCTTCAAAGCAAAGAAATTTTACCGATTATTTTAAACAAAAGTTTGCTCAAGTAACAAACCCACCGATAGACCCTATCCGTGAAAAAGTTGTTATGAGTTTAAATGTAGGTTTTGGTGAAATTCACAACATGTTAGATGAAACCCCGTCTCATTCGCATAGACTAAAGTCAATTTCTCCTATTATTACATTGGAAAAACTAGATGTTCTTAAATCTTTTGGAGATAAAAAATCACCTCGTTACCAAGCTTTTTACCACAATTCAGTTTTTTCAACTGCATACACGGATTCTTTAAAAGATTCACTAGATGCTTTAGTTTTAAAGGTTGTTGATTCTGTTAAAAATAATGGAACGAAAATAGTTATCTTAGATGATTATGAATTTAGCTCAACTAAGAAGATCATCCCAATGGCGATGGTTGTTGGTCGTATGAATTTTGCTCTCATAAAAGCAAAGGTTCGTCACCTAACATCTATAATAGCTGTGACTGGTGAAGTTCTTGATTCTCATAGTGCTGCTGTTCTTGTTGGTTATGGTGCAAGTGCTATCTATCCATACCTTCTTTTTGCAACAGTTGTTGATAAGATTGAAAAGTCTAAAGTATTAAAAATGGATAGCAGTGAGGGTGTAAAGTCTGTTCATACTGCTCTAAATAGCGGTATCTTAAAGATAATGTCTAAAATGGGTATAGCTACAATAGCTTCTTATAAAAATGCAGGTCTTTTTGATATTTTAGGCTTAAATGATGAGATAGTTAGTGATTGTTTTTCTAGTTCAAACTCAGAACTAGGCGGACTTAACTATATAGATATAGATGAGAGAATCTCAAAGTATCATAAAGAAGCATTTAGCGAAGATGGATTTAAGAAGATTTTTCCATTAAATATTGGTGGATATTATAAGTTTTATAGTGGGCAAGAGCATCATGACTATGGTCCTGCTGTAATTCATGCTATACATAAAGTATCTAACAGTGGAAAAAAAGAAGATTATAAAGTTTTAAAAGACTTGGTAAACAAAAGAGGCTTGAAGTTTATTCGTGACTTTTTTGACCTAAAATCTCCTAAAGAGCCTATAGATATCTCACAAGTAGAGCCAAAAGAAAAGATCTTTAAAAGATTTGCATCTGCGGCTATGAGTCTTGGCTCTATCTCTCCAGAAGCACATGAAACAATAGCTATGGCTATGAACAAGATAGGTGCTCAGTCAAACTCAGGAGAGGGTGGAGAAGATAAAGAGAGATTTGGCACAAACAGAGTTTCTAAAATCAAGCAAGTAGCATCTGGAAGGTTTGGTGTAACTCCTGCATATCTTAGAAGTGCCGAGGAGATTCAGATAAAAGTTGCTCAAGGTGCAAAACCTGGTGAAGGGGGACAACTTCCTGGACATAAAGTAACTCCTCTTATAGGTAAGCTTCGTCATACAGTCCCTGGGGTTACTCTTATATCACCGCCACCACATCATGATATCTACTCTATTGAAGACTTATCACAACTTATCTTTGATATAAAACAAGTAAATCCTATCGCTCGTGTGGCTGTCAAGCTTGTTTCGACTATCGGTGTTGGAACTATTGCCGCTGGTGTAGCAAAGGCTTATGCAGATAAAATCATCATCTCTGGTGGAGATGGTGGTACAGGAGCCGCTCCACTAACCTCTATAAAGTTTGCTGGTAATCCATGGGAGATAGGTTTAAGTGAAGCTCATAATGCACTAAAAGCTAACAACCTAAGAGGTTTAGTTGAAGTTCAAGCAGATGGTGGTCTAAAGTCAGGACTAGATGTTATAAAAGCGGCACTTTTAGGTGCAGAGTCTTTTGCCTTTGGTACTGGTGTTTTAACTATTGTAGGCTGTAAAATGCTTCGTATTTGTCATGTAAATAAGTGTTCTGTTGGTATCGCAACTCAAAATGACAAGCTAAGAGAAGAGTTTTTTAAAGGGCATGTTGATCAAGTTGTAAACTACTTTACACTTTTAGCTGAAGATGTTCGCTCTATCATGGCTGAGCTAGGTTATGCTACTATGGAAGAGCTTATCGGTCAGGTTGATATACTTGTTCCCAAAGATGATGATTTTGTGAGAAAATTTGATTTTTCTTCTATATTGCATAAAGAAAAAGGTGTAAATACTCATCAACAAAAATTTAACCATCCTTTTGATGATAACTCTTTTGAAAAAGATGTTCTAAAAGAAGCTATGACAGCTATCAAACATCCAGAACATCCCATCCGTATAAACAGAGAGATAAAAAATATTAACAGAAGTTTTGGTGCTTTAGTTTCTGGTGAAATCGCACAATACTATGGCGATAAGGGTCTTAAAGCAGATACTATAAAGATCAAACTAAAAGGTATTGCTGGTCAAGCCCTTGGAGCTTTCTTGATCCCTGGTGTTTCTATATACTTAGAGGGTGTAGCAAATGACTATATCGGCAAAGGTATGCATGGCGGAAAGATTATTATTACCTCAAAAAATGAGGGTGAAAGCTTTAGTGCAGGTGGTAATACCTGCCTTTATGGTGCTACTGGCGGAAAGCTTTATATCTCTGGATGCGTTGGAGAAAGGTTTGCTGTTCGTAACTCTGGTGCAACCTCTATAGTAGAAGGCACTGGCGATAATGCTTGTGAATATATGACAGGTGGTATAGTTCTTATACTTGGTCGTACTGGTATAAACTTTGGTGCTGGTATGACAGGCGGTATCAGTTTTGTTTATGACAGTGATCATAGTTTTGTTGAAAATGTAAACCGTGAACTAGTAGATGCTGTTCGTATAGATACAGATGAGGGTGCAGATGCTAGACATCTTTTGAAGAAACTGCTTAAAGATTATGTACTTGAAACAGAGAGCAAAAAAGCAAGAGAGTTGATTGATTATTTTAGAGTGGAAGTAAGAAACTTTTGGTTAGTTAAGCCTAAAAACTTAACAAAATTACCGTTGAACTTAGAGAATGGAGATTAATAATGAGAGAATTTTTAGCAACTGAAAGACTTAACCCTACTAAAAGATTGGTAGTTGAGAGAGTAAAAGATTTTAGTGAAATTTATGAAGTGTTTGATCGTGATGATGCTTCTATGCAAAGTGAAAGATGTATTCAGTGCGGAGATCCATTTTGTTTAAATAAATGCCCACTTCATAACTATATACCCCAGTGGCTTAAGTCTATCGCTCAAAAAGATTTGGAGTTTGCTTTTAAACTATCAAATGAGCCTTCACCTTTTCCTGAAGTGATGGGGAGAGTTTGCCCTCATGATAAGCTATGTGAAGGCGACTGTACTTTAAATGACGGACATGGAGCTATCACTATAGGCTCTATAGAAACTCACATAACAGAAGAGGGTTTTAAAGCTGGGTATAAGCCAGAATTTCCTGGTATCACTACAAGTAAAAGTGTTGCTGTTATAGGAAGTGGTCCAGCAGGATTGTCTGTTGCTACATATCTTCTTCGCTCAGGTATAGCTGTAACTATCTATGAGAGAAGTGACAGGGCAGGGGGACTTTTAACTTATGGTATTCCAAACTTTAAACTAGATAAAAAGATAGTTGAGCGTCGTGTGAAGTTACTCCAAGATGCTGGGCTAAAACTTGTACTAAACTGTGAAGTTGGAAAAGATATAGCTTTTGAAGAGGTGGCTAACTCTCACGATGCAATGTTTATAGGAGTGGGTGCGACAAAGGCAAGAAGTGCTTCTCTAGCAGGGGGAAACTCACAAACTGTTTATGGTGCAATGGCTTACTTAACAGCTATGCAGAGAAAAAACTTTGGGCTAGAGTATGATAAAAAGTTCGACTTTAAAGACTTAAATGTTGTCGTAGTTGGTGGTGGCGATACAGCTATGGACTGTTTAAGAACTGCTAAGAGAGAAGAAGCAAGAAGTGTAAACTGTCTTTATCGTAGAGATGCTCTAAATATGCCAGGAAGTAAAAAAGAGTATAAAAATGCGATGGAAGAGGGTGTTAACTTCACTTTTTTTGTATCTCCAAAAGCTATAGTTTCAGATGAGAACTCTAAAGTAATCGCAGTAGAGGTTATAAAAACAACACTCGGTGCAAAAGATGAAAGCGGTCGCCAAAAGATGGAAGAGTTAAAGGGAAGTGAAACAAGAGTCCAAGCAGATGTAGTTATTATGTCCTTAGGGTTCACACCTGAAGTTCCATCTTTTTTAGCTGAAAATGGCATAGAAACAAACAACTGGGGTGGCATCCTTATAGATGAACAAACTCACGAAACAACAAGCTCTGGCATCTATGCTGGCGGAGACTGTTATAGGGGTGCAGACCTAGTAGTAAATGCTGCTTTTGATGGTCGTGAGACTGCTAGAAGTATAGCTAAATCTTTACTACAAAAGTAAAAACCACATATTTTTTCCACACTTTTGGTGTGGAAAAAAGTTTAGCAGATATTTTTATTAGTAGCTCTTAATATGATCATGTTCCTCAACCATAATATCACCTTTTTTCTGCAACACAAAAAAGCCATCATCTTTTGCTTTTTCTATGAACTCTTTTTGAATAGTAAATCCAGCAATAGCTCCATAGACTTTAAAGTCTTTATATGTAGGAAATAGTTCTTTAAACTTTTTTATCTGTTTGTTTTTTAGGTTATATATATATCTTTATATCTTATCTTATTTTTTATCTCAACTACCATAACACTATCACCGTTAAATAAAACTATATCATATTTACCTTTCATGTCATTTCTTAGATATTGGTATAGATTTCTTTCAATATTATCAAATTTTAGATTTGTTACTGTTTGCTATCTTTTAAAATATTGAAAAAATAATCTTGGGTTATCTCCCCTTGGGTTTTAGAGATGCCATCAAGGTTTGTATTAGAGGTGTGTAAATCTTTTGTCATACTCATCGTTTTGTGCTTTTAGTTCTTTGGAATATTTTATATCTCTCTCTTTCTGTTCCTCTTTCATCTCTTGAAATATTCTATCTGTTTTGGCACTTTGTACCGCCAACCCTGCTACTAAATCTTTGAGCTCTTGATCTGTCATTTTATCTCCTTAGTGATTTTTATAATATTATAGTATTTTTATTGTTAAACTATTTACACTCTATCTATAACAATTTTCCTGCTAGATATCCACTAGAAAAAGACCATTGTAAGTTGTAGCCTCCGCATGGTCCATCAAGGTTCATAACTTCACCGCAAAAGTAGAGTCCTTTTGTGAGCCTACTTTGCATAGTTTTAGGGTCTATCTCTTGTAGTTTTATACCACCTCTAGTGATCATCGCCATCTTAAAACCATCGTGTCCAGTTATGGTTAGTGGTGTCCAAGCTAGAAAGTTTATCAGCTTTGCTTTTGAGCCTCCTGAGATCGCTTTAAAAGTGGAGTCGGCATCTATATCACAAAGTAGGCACAACTCCAAAGAGAGGGCTTTTGGAAGTAGGGTAGATAAAAGTTCTAGTATGGTGGCACTAGTGTTTTGAAGTGCTTTAGCTCTTAGATGCTCTCTTATCTGCTCCTCATTTTTCCCCTTTGTTAGGTTTAGGAGTATAGGAACCTCTTTATATTTGCTAAGAAGTGGTGTTATCTCTCTTGCAAAGTCTAAAACAACAGGACCACGGATACCTTTTTTTGTAAATATTAGATCACCCTTAGCTCGTAGCATCTTATGTTTTTTCATATCTACTTTTATCTCTACTTTAGCGATGGTATCCGCACGACAGTTTTGCACCCACTTTTCTTTGGTGTTTAGTGGCATCATCGCTGGGTGGAGTTGTGTTGTTGTGTGGTTAAGCTTAGATGCAAGAGAGTAGCCATCACCATTTGCCCCTAAAACAGGGTACCCTAAACCACCAGTAGAGATGATGATGTTTGGGGCTAAAAAAGTGTCAGTTGAAGTTTTTACCCCTTTTATACCTTCATCATCACAGATGATCTCTTCAACTTTTTTTGAGGTTAGTATCTCTATGTCTAGTTTGTCCATCTCATCTTTTAAGGCTGATATGATCGTAACTGAACTATGAGAAGTTGGAAAAACACGAAACCCATCTGGAGCATGAGTATCAACACCAATCTCTTTAAAAAAAGAGACTAGGTCATCGTGATCAAAACCTTTTAGAGCATCTTGCATAAAACGACCATCTCTTCCAAAATGACTCATAAACTCCTCTTTACAAAGAGTGTTTGTAAGGTTGCATCTACCTCCACCTGTGGCTTTTAGCTTTGCTCCGATATGAGATAGTTTTTCTAGTAAAAGAACATTTTTTGCATCTCTAGCAGCTTTTATAGATGCTAACATACCCGCCGCCCCAGCACCGATAACTATAAGGTCATATTTGTTTTTTTTCATTAGAGTATTATAGCTCTTTTTTTGTATAATGCAATTATGAAAAATATTATACTGATCTTATCGATGATGCTTATGTTTAGCGGATGTCTTAGTAGCTCTTTGAAGTTAGATAAAAATGATAACCTTGTTTTAAAGTACAACTCTAAAAACCTTGAACTAGCAAATAGTGTAAAGGAGAGAAAGTCTTTAAACTTTAAAGACCTTTTTGTAACTATATATAAACTTCAAAACAAGCAGGGTAGGGTTCTTTTTTATGAAGAGGCTCAAACTGATGAAAGCTTTGAGTTTAATTATGGAGGCTTATATACTCTTATGTATGTTTTTGATGATAGGCTTGAATATGAAGAAGTTTATAAAAGAAACAACCTAAGACTTGTACAGCTTAAACTAAAAAATAGCTCCTATTTAAATGTGATGATACAAGATGGCGATACACAAAGTTATACTTTTAGCTATGGTTTTTCAAACAAAGAGTTTTTAAGTATCGCTAAGAAGATAAAAGTAAAAGAAGAAGAAAAGATAAAAAAACTAAAGTATGAAGCTATTACTTTTAGTGAGAGTTCTAAACCACTTAGTAACTGGAATGATATTTTGATCTTTTTCACTCCCCTTATTGTTCCCTTTCGTGGTACATTTATGAGATGAAGACAGCTTTTGGAGTTAGAAAAAAGTGCTACAAGTGTTACAGACCACAAAGTTCTTGTATGTGCAAATATATTAGAGGCATAGAGACCAACACAAAGTTTGTTGTTCTGATGCATCCAAAAGAGTTTAAAAAAGTCAAAAATGGCACAGGGCATCTAACGCATCTATCATTGAAAAATTCTCAACTTTTTGTAGGGATAGACTTTACTCATCATAAACGAGTAAATGAGATCATAAAAGAGTATGACAGTTATATACTTTATCCATCAAAAGAGGCTATAAATATATCAAAAGAGAGCATAAAGAGTGAAAAAAAGATTGCTATTTTTATCATAGACTCTACTTGGTCTTGTTCTATTAAGATGTTTCGGGATTCTAAAAACTTAAAATTGCTAAAACATATAAGTTTTGATAGCACGAAGCTATCTCAGTTTAAGATAAAAGAACAGCCTAAAGATCATTGCCTCTCAACCATCGAGTCAACTTTTAGTGTTTTAGAGATACTAGGCAGATGGAATATAGAAAGCACTAAAAAAGAGCATTTAGATAGCTTTTTAGATCCATTTAACAAGATGGTAAAATATCAACAAGAGACTTGCAAAGATATTGCAAAAAAATCACTCAGATATAAATCAAACAGATCAAGCTCTGTTAAAAACAATAGTACCGAGCCTAACTAGGTTAGAGCCACACTCTATAGCTAGTTCAAAATCCCCACTCATTCCCATAGAGCAGATACTTGCACCCTCTAGTGATCTGTATATCTCATAAGTTGTATCAAAACTTTTTTTGACTATATCTTTATCATCGCTATTTGCACCTATGCTCATTACACCTTTTAGGTTTATATTTGGGCAGTTTTTTACTATTTGCTCATAGATGCTTTTTGCATCTTGGGGCATGACTCCATGTTTTGAGTCCTCTTTTGCAGAGTTGATTTGGAGTAAAGCATCTAGTATTTTGTTTTTTGCGAAAAGCTTTTTTTGAAGTTCCTTGGCTAGGTCTAGGGAGTCAAGAGCATGAAAGAGAGTAGGGTCAATATCCAGTAGGTTGTTTATCTTGTTTTTTTGTAGATTTCCTACAAAGTGCCATTCTAGTGGAAGCTCATCTAATTCATGTGCTTTAGACTTGAGGGCTTGTACCTTATTTTCTCCAAAGGCTCTTTGCCCTATCTGGTAAAGTTTTTCTATATCTTGTGAACTAGAGTATTTACTAATAGCTACTATTTTAACAATATGATGATCACTAACCTTAAGTCTAGCCGCTTCAACTCGTCTTATGACTTTGTCTATATATATTTTATATTCTTCGTTATTCATTTTAGGTCTTTGTATGGATTTTAATT
>JAERRX010000187.1 GCA_016735225.1 Sulfurimonas sp.
GTATCATTTGTAAATTTTTTGTATTCTTCTATTTTTACCTCATATTGCCCAGTATAAAGGTCTTTTTTTATGCTTACTTTATGGATAGGTTTTTCATCACCATCACCACTATTACTCCCCATCATAAAAGAGCCTGCTTTTATTTTTATCATAGCTGGTTGTATATAGGAGCCTTTGTCTATGTGTCCTAGTCTTCGCATCTCAATTTTGACTAGTCTCTCTTTCTCTTTCTCTATCTTTGCTACTCTTTGTTTTTCTATCTTTGCTACTCTTTGTTTTTCTATCTTTTCAAAATATTTTACTATATTTTTATCTTTTACTTTTCCATCGTTTAGATCTATATATGTATCTGGGAGTTTGAAGTTAAGCTTAAAAGTTGTGCTAAACTCTTCTAGCCCCCCTATAGCTAGTGGGTACTCTTTGTTTTTCAATGCCACTTTTACAGCACTGATATAGATATAGTTATCTGAGTATTCTAAGACTATGGTCGGTTTTATGTTTTTGAAGTTATTGCTTGCATCTAGTCTTTGTGCTTCTTCTGGGGGTACTGTAATATGTGCGATGATATCTAAATCTTTTGATCTGATATGGGTAACAAACACTTCATCATCTGCATTATAGTTATCAAAACCATCTATTTTTATCTTCCCTTGGGATAGTTTTAGAGCATCTTGTAGTGTTGTGGCTAAAAGTTTGTTCATATTTTCTTTTGTGTTTTGGAGATTTTGGTTTATTTTTGCTACTTTTTGCTTATACTCTTGTAGCTCTTTTTTATAGTCATTATCTGCTTTTTCTATAACTTTATTAACTTTATCATTATATATATTTAGCTCTTTTTGATATGCTGCGTCTATTGTATCATTGGCTTTTTGTACTAGGCTTTGCTCCTCTTCTACCCTTTTGTTAAAAGCAGGTGTTTTTTCATATTTCCCTTTTGTTAATTCTTTAGCTATTTGGTATTGTTTTTTTGTAGGGTGTTTAAGATTTTTTGATATATAGTCATCTTTAGATACTATCTTTTTCTTTGGTTTTACTACACTATTTGGGTCATATTTTGACAGTAGTTCCTCTTTTTTGGATTGTAAAATCTCATTTATCCTATCTGATGATATGGTTTGTGCATGGAGTGTTGAGACTAGAAATATCAGGGAGATGATATTTAGAAAGAGTTTATGAAGAAGCATTTTAAAAGCCTTTTATTTTTTAAGGTATTATAGTCGAAGTGCCTTTAATTTTTGTTAAAATATAAGCATCTCTTAAAAGGAAACTAAAAAACACTAAAGTTCCAAATACCAGTTAGTTAAATCCTATGAAATTTTAATCCAAACTTAAAGCCTGTTTTAGGGCTTTAAAATAACACCTACACTTCGGGGCTGTGGCTTCAGCCACACTAAATATTACATAACCAAGAGATATTTCTTTTCTTTTTAGCATTATATGTGGCTAAAGCCACATCCCCTAGTTGTTATAGTGATATTTAAGACCTATTTTATTTTTCATGGGATTTACCTAAATACCAGTCTCATTGAAAAATAGTTAAGATTATATTTATATAAATTGTAGTATCGTAATCCTAGTTGTTTTTGATCAAAACAGATTAAAGCTTTTTGTCACAACACTTAAAAGTTTACCACTTTCCTCTTCGGATAGATGAATATCCTCCGAGGTATTGCCTAAAATATGATCTACAAATATCTCTAATCCTTGAGAGTTTTGTATGCTTTTGTTTGCTACTAACCTTTGGTATCTGTTGTATGCCTCTACGATCAAGCTTCCTACAAAATTTTCTACGGCTATATTTTTCTTCAACAGTTTCACTAGATATTTTGCATCATCCAGACTATCAATATAATTGATCAAAAAAGAGTATATAATCTGATCTAACACTTTTAATGTTTTCGCATTGAAAACTTTTCTTTGTTCTACTATATTTTTTATGTCAAGAGATTTGATGTAGAGGGTATGTTTTGCAAACTCTCTTGAGGTTTCTATAGATATTTTTTGTGAGGCAATCATAAAAACATTATCAAAAAAGAACTCCTCTTGTGATACAGAAAAGATATACTCTATCTCCTTAGATAAAAATGTCCAAGAGCGAGGGGTTGCAAACTGCTCAATCTCTGTAGATTCTTCCTCTATGATTAGCTCTGGTCGTGTTTTTAAGAAACTACTTACAAATGGATTGAGTTTTATACCGATAAGTTTGTACCAATAATCAAAATCAAATGTAACTTTTAAGATACCTATTCTATCTTTTATGGGTGATTCTAGCCCATCAAATCCTGCCTCTTCACTGTCATTCATAGCACCCACGATAGCAACTCTATCATCAAGTAAGAACTCTCCTAGTTTTCGCTCTCCTAGGAGTGAATAGAGATAGGGAGCTGTTGCCATGTTGATCTTATGGAGGTCATCTATCGTAAGCAATACCCCTTTTTTGTTGCTACTATTTGCTAGTGTGTTGGCACGATAGATAAGCTGAGAAGCTGACCAAATGGTAGCTAATGAACTGTTTGTATCATCATTTAGATTGTATTGTTTTAACTCTGGAGCTTTACTAAACTCAGGTATTCCAGAGAGTTCTTCGGGTGTTAGTTCGGGTATGCTTATATGCAAAAAATGCAAATCCAGCTCTTTTGCTAACATTTTCAGTGTAGCCGTTTTCCCAATACCAGGCTTCCCAGCTATCACTATCGCTCCCCCTATATCAAAGTTTTTTAATTGTGCCTCGATATTGAGTTTCAAATATTTTTTTATTTTTTTATCCATCTTTTTTCTCCTTAAATTTATCTCATAACAACCTGTTTTCCCTGTATCTTCTCATTAAGTTTGTACTCTGTTGTTATCCAAAACTTTCTTATTTTTCGTATGATTTTATACTCAAAATAATACTCTTCTATATCGCTATCATTATCTGAAAATGAGATATAGATAGACTCCCCT
>JAERRX010000114.1 GCA_016735225.1 Sulfurimonas sp.
CCTCTGTTATAATGTGGGAATATTTCAAGAGGAGTTTTTATGAAAAATAAAAATGGTGAAAAACCACAGGCTTGGCGTTTTAAGAGATACTATATATATATTTCTATTACAGTTTTAACTCTAGTTTTACCTTGGATAACGGTTAATGGGAACCATTTCTTTTTGTTAAGCTTCGATAAACT
The DNA here is from genome assembly GCA_016735225.1 of Sulfurimonas sp. Classification (GTDB taxonomy): domain Bacteria; phylum Campylobacterota; class Campylobacteria; order Campylobacterales; family Sulfurimonadaceae; genus Sulfurimonas. The sequence goes on from JAERRX010000114.1 coordinate 183, forward strand.
AAAGCTACATCTAGCTTTTGTACAGTTTGATATGCAAGAGCTTTACTTGATGCCATTTTTACTTATGTTTATGTTTTTAGGTATCTTTGGTATCACTGTTTTAGGCGGTCGTGTTTTTTGTGGCTGGATATGCCCTCAGACAATTTTCCGTGTGATATATAGAGACATGATAGAAACAAAGCTTTTAGGTCTTCGCTCTCGTATAAAAAACAAGCAAAAAGAACCAGATATGTCAAAAGCTAAAAACAAAGCTAAAAAAGTGATAGCGGTTTCACTTTGGGTAGGGCTTGCTCTCCTTGCTAGTTCAAACTTTTTGTGGTTTTTTGTTCCACCTGAAGATTTTTTCAGCTATTTGAGTGACTTTAGCAATCACTGGACCCTTTTTGGAACTGTTCTTTCAATAACAGTATTTCTTATCTATGACATCATATTTTTAAAAGAAGACTACTGCATCTATGTTTGTCCATACTCTCGTATTCAGTCTGTTTTATATGATGAGCATACCGTCATGGCACTTTATAATATTCATAGAGGTGGTAATATTTACAATAGTAACAAAGAGAAACAATTTACCTCTCAAAAAGATATTCAAGTGCAAGAGCCTCATGCTGAGTGTACTACCTGTGAGAGCTGTGTAACTGTTTGCCCTACTCACATAGATATAAGAAAAGGTCTTCAACTTGAGTGTATAAACTGTCTTGAGTGTGTGGATGCATGTACTACAGTGATGGGAAAACTAGGAAAACCATCTTTAGTTACTTGGTCTAGTGACTTTGAAGTCATCGAACAAAAGGGTAAAACACACTACTTTCGTGCAAAAGTAGTAGGATATATGCTTGTTTTAGTTGGGATAATTTTTGCTTTAGTTTTTATGAGTAGCACAAAAGAAAATATGCTTTTAAATATCAACAAAGAGACTCGTCTATACTCAACAAAACTACTCCCAGATGGAAAGGTTAGGGTTGATAATGCTTATGAGTTTTTACTACAAAACACTCAAAATGAGAAGATGAAGTTTTATTTTGAAGTAGTAGCTCCTAAAGGAATGGAGGGCAAGATAAAGATCGCAAAACCTTCAAAGCCATTTACGGCAGTTCCAAACATCAAAAAGAAAAAGATTGTTGTTCTTAGGACAACAGAGGTTTTAGTAAAAGATGATAGAAAAGATACTGTTATACCTATAACTATTCGTGCCTTTGCCATAGGACATGAAAAAGAGATAGTAGTTTTTAGACACTCAACCTTTGTTTTTCCAAAAACAGATATACTAAAAAAAGCAAAATAATCAAGATTTAAACATCAATAGGATAGACTCTATTTATAAACTATTTGGAGTCTATTTTGTTTAAGAAAATTAAAACAGTTCTCACCTACTTATTTTTAATCTATGCCATTTTAGGTTTTTTTGTTCTCCCTTTAGTGTTAAAAACTATATTAATAGATATGGTTGAAGACCAGACCAATGCAAAGATCTCTATGCAAAGAGTTTATTTTAACCCCTTTATTTTTAAGATGCATATAGATGATATAAAACTAGTCGATGCTAAACAAAAGCATCTTTTATCTTTAAAGTCACTAAGTATAAATGCAGAACTATATTCCATACTAAACTCTAGCATTCATCTAAGTGAGATAGAACTACAAAAACCTGTAGTCTCTTTAGTGCTAAACAAAGACAAAACCATCAACCTTGCATCTATACTAAAAGAAGATAATAATAGTTCCAAAAATAAAGAGTCTAACTTTAAACTACCTAGAATCATTCTTGACAAAATAATCATAGCAGATGCCAGCATAGACTATAAAGACTACACCACAATTACTCCATTTTTCTTTTCACTCAATAAAATGGGTTTAAATATTAGAGATATTGACACTAATGATTTCAAAAAAAGTGATGCTTCTATAAAGTTTCATACAGGTCTAGAAGATGGTGGTTTTTTCAATCTAAAAAGTGAGATAGTTGGCTTTGAGCCATTGATACTAAAAGGAAGTGTTGGTTTTGAAGCTAGCAAGCTATATTCACATTGGAAATATCTACAAGACAATCTAAACCTTGAAGTAGCAGATGGAAAGATAAACTTTAATGCAAACTATTATTTAAATATAGATGATCTAAACAATATGAGCATAGATGATTTAAATCTTGCAATAACAAAACTACGCTTAAAGCCTAAAGATAGATATAAAGATGTTTTAAACCTTGGTAATTTTAATATTCTCAATGCAAGTATAAAACCTATACAAAAAGATATTCATATAGATAGTGTGGTTTTAGATAGTTTGCATCTAAAGGTTAAAAGAGACAAAAAAGCAAATATTGACTGGTTAAACTATATAAAAACAAACTTTACAGATGATAACAGAACTGTTGAAAAAGAAAACAAAATCTCTTCACCTTGGAATATCACTAGCGATAGTATAGCCTTAAAAAAGATAAGTTTAGAGCTTGAAGATAGGGCTGTAAACCCGAGTGTTAAAACAGATCTTAATGAGTTAAATATCTACCTTAAAGATATATCTCTTAAAGGGGAAAAACCATTTATGTTTAGAATGGATATGCGAGTGAATAAAGAGTTTATTTGTAACTCTCTAGGTCAGGTTGCACATAAAAACTTAAACATAGATGCATATACAAGATGCAGTGGTTTGGATATTGTTAAGTTTAGGTCATATATAGATGCATTAGCAAGACAAAACCTTAGTGTCTATGATGTTAAACTAAAAAAAGCAACACTGGGTTTCGATGCAAATCTTAGCCTAAGAAAGGACAAGCAAAGCATTCAAGCAGATCTAAAAAAAGCAAACTTTTATATAAAAAACCTTGCCTTAACTAAGAGTAGCACAGGAGAACAACTTGTTAGTTTTTCAAACTTTAACATTAGCGACCTAAACTTAAGCACACAAAAAAGAACTGTAGATGTGAAAAAAACTACTCTAAAAGGTTTAAATGTAGATGCTAGACTTTATGAAAATGGTTCTATCAATATCGACAACCTTATAGTTGCTAAAAAAACTAAGCAAATCAAGACAAAAGCTAAACAAAAAGAGCTAGCTTATAGGTTTAAACTAAAACGCTTTGAACTCCAAAGTGCAAAGCTAAGCTTTTATGACAAAACTATAAGTCCAAAACTAAAAACAAAACTTGACAGAACATATATCAACCTTTACGATATTGACTCTAAAGAGTGGACATGGTTAAAGTACAACCTATCCACAAGACTAAACTCTAAAGGTTACATAAAAGCAAGTGGCACACTAAGGCACACTCCTCTAAAACAAAAAGGTAGTTTAAAACTAAAGAAAATATCTCTCAAAGAGTTTAGTCCATATATAGAAAAAGACCTTTACCTAAAGCTTAGTGATGGCTATGTTGATCTTAACAGCAAGGTAGAGTATGAAAAAAATGAAAAAAAAGCCGACTTTAGCATCGATGGCACTCTTAAGATAAGTGAACTCTTTTTACACGACTCAAGAGATGACTCTCTCTTGCTCTCTTTTAACAGAGTAGATATTAAATCTTTTGAATATGAGATGTTTCCAGATCGTGCTTTTATCAACGAACTAGGCATCGATTCTTTTTATGTAAATGCAATTATAGACAGGGAAAAGAAGATAAATTTTAGCTCTTTATCTAAGGTGCCTATGGATAAAAATACCACAAAAAGCACAGATGCAAATAGGACAAAGTTTCCATTTAAGATAATGAAAGCAGATATTACCTCTGGTAGTGCAAAGTTTGCTGACCTCTCTCTTCCTTTAAAATTTCAGACAAATATACATAGCTTAAGTGGTGTTGTTTACTCTATATCAAACCAAGAGGGTGATGTTAGTTATATAGATATTAACGGTGAGGTTGATAAGTATGGTTCTACTAAATTAACTGGTTCAGTTGATAGTGCAAACCCTAAGCTGTTTACAGACTTAAGCTTTAACTTTAGAAACTTAGACCTAAACTCTTTGAGTGGGTATAGTGCTGACTTTGCAGGTTACAAGATAGACAGCGGAAAACTGTTTTTAGACTTAGGATATAAAATAGTAAACTCACAACTAGTAGGAGGAAACTCTATAGTCATTAAAAAAATAAAGCTCGGCGAAGAGATAGAGGATGAGAACCGCTCCTCATTGCCTCTTGGATTTGTCATCGCTCTTTTAGAAAATGTTGATGGCATTATTGATATTGATATGCCAGTAGAGGGTAATGTAGATGAGCCTAACTTTAAATATGGTGCATTAGTGTGGAAAACCCTTGGTAACTTAATCGTTAAAGCAGTAGCATCTCCATTTAAATTTTTAGGCTCTATGATGGGAATAGATGGAGACAAGTTAGAGTATCTACTGTTTGAAGTTGGCTCCTCTACCCTACTACCTCAAGAGAGAGAAAAACTTGACAATATCGCAAAACTAATGTTAAAAAGACCAAAAATCTCTTTAAAAATTACTCCACAATATGATGCTAAGCAAGATCTATGGATGTTAAAAAGGGAAAAGTTTATCGCTATGCTTGTTAAAGAAAGTGGAGCTAAAAATGAAAAAGAGCAAGAAAGTGCTATGAATATTGAGCTACTTCAAGATATGTACAAAAGTATGGCTCCCACAAAAGATGCAAGTAGTATTGAAAAAGCTTTGGCTAAAAAGTACGAGGGTAAAGTTCTTTTACAAAAACATATCAAAACTTTGGCTAAAGAGATAACATCTATGCAAGATGTAGGTGTCAATAAGCTAAATGAACTAGCAAACAAAAGAGCATCTCTTATAGTTGAGTATCTTGTTAAAACAAAAAGTATAGATAGTAAAAGAGTTTTTGTCAAAAAGATACAAATCCTTGATAACGATGAAGAAAATTGGGTAAGAACTAAGTTAGAAGTTGATATAAAGTGATATAATTGTGATATAATTTCATCTTTAAATCATGGGAGCAATATATGTCATTTTCCGCAAAAAACCGAAAAGGGACTATAAATGGCATACTGTTTGTAGCAATATTTGCCGCTGGAGCTACGATGCTCTCAGAGATAGAGCTTCTTAGTTCTCTTGGTATCTCTCCTCTTGTTATCGGTATAGTTCTAGGTATATTTTATGCAAATACTCTTCACAACCAAACACCAGAAGCTTGGCAAAGAGGTATAACTTTTTCAGCTAAAAAAATCCTTAGATTTGCCATAGTCTTTTACGGTTTTCGTATAACTTTTCAGCAGATTGCAGAGGTGGGAATAGATGGGTTTATGGTATCTCTCATCATGCTTTCTACTACATTTATTTTAGGAACATTTTTAGGTCAGAGGGTTTTTAAAATGGACAGAGATACCTCTATGCTTACAGCAGCTGGTGCATCTGTTTGTGGGGCGGCCGCAGTTTTAGCGACCGAACCTGTTCTAAAAGCAGAGGAACATAAAACTGCCGTTGCTGTTTCGATGGTAGTTTTATTTGGTACTATTGCGATGTTTTTATACCCTGTTCTTTATAGCTCTGGTTTGCTTGATATGAATGCTAGAGAGTTTGGCATCTATGTAGGTGGAACTATCCATGAAGTCGCACAAGTTGTAGCGGTTCCTGCATCTATACCAGGAACTCCAGACGAGATGGCAAATGCTGCTGTTATTGTTAAGATGACAAGAGTTATTATGATCGCTCCTATGCTTATACTTTTAGGTGTTTACCTCTCTTATAGTGCTAAGAAAAATGGAACTATTGGTGGTGGTGTTAAGCTAGTTATACCATGGTTTGCAGTTTATTTTGTTGGCATGGCAGGTTTTAACTCACTTGGACTTGTTCCACAACAGATAGTTAGCACCATAAATGAAGTCGACACTTTCTTGCTTACCATGGCGATGACAGCTCTAGGCATGGGAACAAGGTTTGCTAAGTTTAAGGGTCTAGGTCTTGCACCATTTTACACAGCTCTATCTATGTTTATATGGTTGGTTGTTGGTGGTTACTTTATCACAAAATGGGTAGTAGCTACTTTTTAAAAGATATTTGTTTTTTAAGAGTTATCCACTTTCTCCGAGGTCATAGCTCTTAGTTTTGTATCTATTTGCAGGGCAAGGTTTTTATAAAGAGTGGCTAGCGAGGCAGAACAAAACTCCATACTATCGTGGTTTATGCTAAATGAAAGCAGTGTTACCTCTTCACTAGAACAAACTATACTAGCACTTCTTTTTGTGCTAAATATTCCAGCTGACTCTCCAAATGTTGTTCCCACTTTTAACACTCCTAGCTCCTTATGTTTGTAAAAAGCCTGACACTCACCCGATAAAATAAAGAAAATATCTGTTGATATATCGCCCTCTTCTATGATGTAGTCTTTGTGCTTATATCTTACAAATTTTAGGTTGTAGATAATAGCTTTTAGATCATAAGGGTCAATATTTGAAATAATAGAAATTTTATCTTGGACACGCAGTAGTTTTGTGAAAGTTTGTGTCTCTTCTTTTTCAATCTCATTCTTATTTACTTGCAAAAATAGTTCAATATCTTCTGGTGTATATTCTGGTGCATTAATCATGGTAGATCCTCAAGCACTTCTTTAAGTATTGATAATCTTGTGTATAGGGTAAAGCAACACTCAACCTATGAGTTAAATATATTTGAGAGTTAATATTTTTTTCAATATGCAACATCTCAAATGTTCTCCAAATAGCCTTTGATTTGTAAGCTTCAATCCAAACAATCCTATCCAAATAAAAAATCTTTGTATTTAGAATCTCTTTTAGCAAACCTGCAACATATCTACTTTGTGAAACAAACTCCTCTTCAAAAATATTAAAGTAGATCTTATGCATCTGTTTGTAGTGAGACCTCATAAGTTTTATCATTTTTCTTTTCTTACTGTCTATAGCCG
>JAERRX010000024.1 GCA_016735225.1 Sulfurimonas sp.
GGATATACAAAGTCCTTTACTTGATAGAGTCTATACTAAGTTAATTAGAAATCCTTTTGTACTTTCATTTTTAAATTTTTTAGACCTAATATCTGGACATAAAATCATCAAAAATTTAGATAATTATCTGGATAAAAAAGAGGACTGTAAAGAGTTTGAAGGTTTTAAAGAGTTTATGCAAGACAGGCTATCATCAAAATACTCTTGTGATTATTTTATACAAGGGCATTTTCATCAAAACAAAACCTTGCAACTTAAAGATTTTACTTATATAAATTTAGCTGCTTTTGCTTGCAATCAAAGATATTTTATTGTAAAATCTTCAAAAGATGTTAAATTGTTAGAAGAAATTTCATATAAAAAATAGGAGACTTGAGATATGCAAAAAGAAGATTCGCTCAAAGTTGGCTCTAATGAAATGGAGCTTGTTGACTTTCGTATAATGAAAGAAGAAGATGGCGAAGTTTATGAGGGTATATATGGTGTGAATGTCTCAAAAGTTCGTGAGATCATTAGACTACCAAAACTAACAGAGCTACCAAGTACACCTGAGTATATAGAGGGTATATTTGATCTAAGAGATGTTGTTATACCTGTCGTAAACCTTGCTAGATGGATGGGTATAGATGAACCTGAAATAAACCAAAAGAAGATCAGAGTTATCATAACAGAGTTTAACAATGTCTTGATAGGTTTTGTTGTTCATGAAGCTAAAAGGATCAGAAGAATAAACTGGGGAGATATAGAACCAGCAACATTTGTAAACTCTTCTGTAGATGGTAGTAAAATAACAGGTGTTACTAAGATAGAGGGCGACAATGTACTTTTAATACTTGACTTAGAGAGTATAGTGCAAGAGCTTGGCTTATATGAGCCTGATGTTGAAAATATTCCAGAGAACATGGATAGCTTTTCTGGTTTAGCACTTGTTTTAGATGATAGTGCAACGGCTAGAAAGATTGTTAAAGAAGCATTGAGCAAAATGGGCTTCAATGTTGTTGAAGCTGGAGATGGGCAAGAGGGCTTAGACAAGCTTGATGATCTATATAAAATTCATGGAGATGCAATTTCTGATCAGCTAAAAATAATAATTTCAGATGTTGAGATGCCTAGAATGGATGGTTTCCACTTTGCGGCAAATGTAAAAGAAGATGGAAGATTTGCAGATATACCGATAGTTTTTAACTCTTCTATAAGTGATCATTTTAGTGAAAACAGAGGTAAAGAGGCTGGAGCAGAAGCATACTTAGTTAAGTTTGAAGCAAGCTTATTTTATGATGAAGTTGCACGAGTAGTTCGTGCACATATGAAGCAGGGAGTGTAGATATGGATGAATTTCAGGAAATATTACAAGATTTTTTAATAGAGTCGTTTGAACTCGTTGAAAAGTTAGATGAGGATCTAGTAGAGCTAGAAAATACACCAGAAGACTTAGAACTTTTAAATGGCATTTTCCGTGTTGCTCATACCGTAAAGGGAGCTTCATCATTTTTAAACTTTGATGTTTTAACTCACCTTACACATCACATGGAAGATGTTTTAAACAAAGCAAGACATGGTGAGATAATAATTACACCAGATATTATGGATGTAGTTTTAGAGTCTATCGACTTAATGAAAGCACTGTTAAATACCATTAGAGATACAAGTGCAGATGCTGGCATAGATGTTTCTGATTGTGTTGTTAAACTTGATAAAATTTCTGGAGGAGATGGAGAGGTAGAGTCTCCTAAAGCAGTAGCTCCAGTTAAAGAGGTAGTCCAAGAAGAGATAGTTGTGCAAGAGACTCAAGAAGATGAACTTGACTATGATAATATGTCAGATGATGATGTTGAAGCTGAGATACAGAGACTTTTAAATGAAAGACAAGAAGAAGATAAAGCGAAAAGAGTAGCAAAGATAGCAGCAGGAGAGAGTGTTCCAGAAGCTCCACCAGAGCCAGATGAAGAACCAAAAAAGAAAGCTCCTCCACCTCCTCCACCGCCTCCTCCACCGCCACCAGCAGTGAAGCCCAAAAAAGAAGAGCCAAAAGCGGCAGCTCCTGTAAAAAAGGCACCAGCTGTAGTTGAGCAAACTATTCGTGTTGATGTAAAAAGGCTAGACCATCTTATGAACCTCATAGGAGAACTTGTTCTTGCTAAAAACAGGCTTATTAAGATAAACGATGATGTGGAAGAGCGTTATGAGGGTGAAGAGTTTTTAGAAGAGCTAAACCAAGTAGTGTCTATAGTTTCACTTGTCACAACAGACCTTCAAATAGCGGTTATGAAAACAAGAATGCTACCAATAGGAAAAGTCTTTAACAAGTTTCCAAGAATGATTCGTGATTTGACAAGAGAGCTAAACAAGAAGATAGAGCTTGAAATAGAGGGTGAAGATACTGAACTAGATAAGTCTATAGTAGAAGAGATAGGTGACCCGCTTGTTCATATCATAAGAAACTCTTGCGATCATGGTATCGAAGTGCCTGATGTTCGTATAGCTTCTGGAAAACCAGAAGCAGGAACTATCTCTTTAAAAGCCTACAACGAGGGAAACCAAATTGTTATACAGATTGATGACGATGGTAAGGGTCTTGATGTAGAGGTGATTAAAAATAAAGCTTTAGAAAATGGTGTTGTTAGCGAAAAAGAAGCTGATGGAATGAGTGATAAAGAAGCTTTCGGGCTTATACTAAAAGCGGGGTTTTCCACTGCGGCAGCTGTAACAAGTGTCTCTGGTCGTGGTGTTGGAATGGATGTTGTAAAAACAAACATAGAAAAAGTAAATGGTATTATTGATATTGAGAGTGAAAAAGGACAAGGAAGTTCTATAAAACTAAAAATTCCTCTAACTCTTGCTATCATTCAAGCACTTCTCGTTGGTGTTCAAGAGGAGTATTATGCGATCCCGCTCTCTTCTGTTTTAGAAACTGTTAGGATTTCAAAAGAGGAGATCTACACAGTAGAAGGTCGCTCAGTTATGCGACTAAGAGATGAGGTTTTATCCTTAGTTCACATAGGTGATATTTTTGAAGTTGAGAGGATTTTAGACCCTAGTGAATATGCTTATGTAGTAGTTCTAGGTCTCGGTGCTCAAAAACTAGGACTTATAGTTGACTCTCTTGTTGGTCAAGAAGAGATAGTTATAAAGTCTTTAGGAGAGTATCTAAAAGGTATAGAGGGTATTGCTGGAGCAACTATTCGTGGAGATGGTGGAGTAACATTGATAGTAGATGTTGTGGCACTTATGGATATGGCTAAAAATGTTAAAGCATCTGCTATGGTTGAAGCTTCTGGAGGCTCAGGCTCTCAAGAAGTTAAAGAAAAAACTAAAGCAAGTGACTATACTATTATGATTGTTGATGATTCAAAGACCGATAGAATGATTATGAAAAAAGCACTTGAAGGAACAGGTATGACAATCGTTGAAGCAGGCGATGGTCAAGAAGCTCTAAACATCTTAAAGCAAGGCGATCATAACTTTGATGGAATGCTTGTAGATATAGAGATGCCACGAATGGATGGCTATTCACTAGCAACAGAGATAAAAAAATACAATAGATATAAAAACTTGCCTCTAATTGCGGTTACTTCTCGTACTGGTAAATCTGATAGAATGCGAGGAGTAGAATCTGGAATGGTTGAGTATATTACAAAACCTTATTCTGCTGACTACCTATCTAGTGTAGTTCAAAGAAATGTTAACTTTAAATCGGAGTTCTTATAATGAGTGATAAATTAAAAGAAATTATTAACAAACAGGGTGAACAACAAAATATATCGCTTGATCAGTCAGATGATATAGTTCAATTAGTCGGATTTGTAATTGGTGAAGAGGAGTATGCTATTCCTATTCTTACTATTCAAGAGATTATCAAACCTTTTTCATGGACAAGGGTTCCTCAAGTGCCAAAGTATGTCATGGGAGTTTTCAACCTCCGTGGCTCTGTTATTCCTCTGATCGATCTTCGTTTGAAGTTTGGTCTTAGTGAGCAAAAACACAACGATGAGACTCGTTTTATGGTTATGAAGTATGAAGATGATGTTGCTGGGTTTGTAATAGATAGACTCACAATGGCTATAAGACTTAAAAAGTCAGATATAGGTCCTGCTCCTGACACACTAAATGGTGAAGACACAATGATAGAAGGTGTTGGTAAACAAGAAGATAAAATCATAACAATACTAAAAGTAAATAAGCTTTTAGAAAGAGATTTTTAATTAACTCTTTTGCTAAAGGAGATAAACTCTTCTTGAAATTTTCAGGAGAGTTTACTCTTTATCTTATAAATAGCTATGAAAAAAAACTAGATAAGATAGATGTTACAAATATCAAGAGCATCGAAATAAACTTAAAAGATCTAGTTTATTTTGATACTGCATCTAGTATATTTATAAACTCATTTATTAAAAAGTGTGAAACCAATGGCATAAAAGTAGATATACTAACTTCAAACAAAGATGTTTTAGCTACCCTAGACTTAGTAAAAACCTCAAAAAAAACTTCACAACAGATCCCAAAAGTCATAAAAACAACACTACTAGCATCTATTGGTAAAATAACATATCAATATTATATAGGCTTATTGGCTTTTATGAACTTTCTTGGAAAGCTATTTGTTACAAAAGTTTACTATCTAAAATCTATAAAAAATATTAGGTTCAAAGAGATAGCTTTTGAGATAAATGAAAGTGCCATAAGAGCATTAGGAATTATCGCACTCACAAGTTTTTTGATAGGTTTAGTAGTAGCATATCAATCAGCATACCAACTAAAACTATATGGTGCAAATATATTTATAGTAGATATGCTAGGTATCTCTATGCTTCGTGAACTAGCACCACTTATGACAGCTATAGTTATAGCAGGAAGAAGTGGCTCTGCATTTACAGCACAAATAGGTGCTATGAAAATTACTCAAGAACTAGATGCTATGCGAACTATGGGCTTTGACCCCTATATATTTTTAGTATTACCACGCATAATAGCCCTAATGATAGCTATGCCAATTTTGATTTTTGTGGCAGATATTATGGGTGTATTTGGTGGAATAATTGTTGCATATATCGACCTAGGCATAACACCAAAACTTTTTATAGAAAGATTTAGCGAGGTTGTTTTAGCAAAACACTTTTTTATAGGACTGCTTAAGGGTCCATTTTTCGCATTTATGATAGCATCTATAGCTGTTTATAGAGGCTTAATGGTCAAAGATGACACTCAAAGCATAGGATACAACACCACTAAAAGTGTAGTTGAGTCTATATTTGCAGTTATTATCTGTGATGCAATTTTTTCAATTTTATTTACAAATATGGGAATCTGATGAAGAGTTTTATAAAAGCAAGAGATGTAAAAACTATATTTAACGAGAAAGTTATACACGATGGTATCAACCTTGATATAAATAAAGGTGAGATATATGGACTACTAGGACCCTCAGGATGCGGAAAAACTACACTTCTTAGAGAGATGGTAATGCTACAGGATTTTCATGGAGGCTCTATAAATATTTTAGGACATGAGTTAGATGCAATTGGGCATAATGAAGCACAAAAATTAAGAAGAGAATGGGGTGTTTTATTTCAAGCGGGTGCACTTTTTTCCTCTTTGTCTCTAAGGGACAACATAGCCTTATCTTTAGTAGAATACACAAACCTTTCTCAAAAGATGATAGATGAAATAGTAGAGTTTAAGATAAATCTAGTAGGATTAAAATCATCAGATGCTAGCCTTTTCCCATCTCAGATAAGTGGTGGAATGAAGAAAAAAGCCGCTCTTGCAAGAGCCTTAGCTATGGATCCTAAACTTCTGTTTTTAGATGAGCCTACAAGTGGGCTTGACCCTATATCAGCGAGAGATTTTGACAGTTTGATCTTAAAACTTAGAGAGTTGTTGGGCTTAACAATAGTCATGGTTTCGCATGACTTAGCATCTATCTGTGATACACTTGATAGAGTTGCCATCATAGATGAGAAAAAGATTGTTTATGAGGGAAGCCTAAACAATATTGAAAATAATAACAATAAATTTATACAGATGTTTTTTAAAGGAATAAGCTAATTATGAATAATAAAGTAAACTATACCTTTGTTGGTTTTATGGTGTTGTTTGGAGCGGCTTTAATGCTACTCTTTACTTACTGGTTACTAAAACCATCAGCACAAGAGGAGACTAAAAAGTACAACATACACTTTAGTGAGTCTGTTTTGGGCTTAAATATAGATGCAGTAGTGAAATACAGAGGTATAAATGTCGGTAAAGTTACTAGACTTAGGATAAACCCAAAAAACTCTGAAGAGGTCGAGGTTTTGATAACTATACTTAAAACGACACCTATAAAAGAAACTACTATAGCAAAACTTACATCTCAAGGTATCACAGGCTTAAGCTACATAAACCTTAGCTTAGGGGAAAATGGTAGTCCATCGCTTAAGGTAAAAAAGGGGCAGGAGTATCCAGTTATAAAAACAGAAGCATCTTTTTTTGAACGCTTTGAAAAATCACTAGGAACTGTAAGTACAAAACTTTCAAAAACTCTCTCAAGAACTTCAGAGATTTTAAATGAGGAAAATCAAAAACAGATGGAGCTTATCTTAAATTCTACTTCTTCTTTTATGATAAAAATGGATAAACTTTTAAGTGATAAAGCCATGAAAGATATGCATGCATCTATAGAGCATCTAAAACAGATAACAAAAAAGTTTGATGATATGATGCCTAAAATAGATGATCTTTTAGGAAAAAGTGCCACTTGGGAAGACAATATAGCCACTTCATTTAACTCTATAATGAAAAGCTACATAGGCATTGAAAGCTCAATGGATGAGATAAAAAGATCTGTAGCCAATGGAGAGTTTAACATAAAAGAGATAGCAGGTGATGTAGTTCCCACTATGAACAACACTCTTATCGAGATGCAACATCTAATGATAAGCCTAGAAAATGCACTAAATCAATATGAAAGAAGTCCTAGCGATATACTATTTACACAAGAAAAGATTAAAAAAGGTCCAGGAGAAAATTAATGATAAAGATATTTGTATTTTCGTTTGTTTTGATAGTTTTATCGGGGTGTATGATAACTAAATCACCAGTTGCCCAGTATCAACTATCAGTAGAACCACTAAGCGAGATAGATACCTCAAGTGGATGCAAAGACAAGTCACTAAAAGTTTCTCAGGCTTTTAGCTCTAGCTCTTTGATGTCCCTAGATATGAACTATATAGAAGATAAAAATAAGATATATTCATACTCTCAGTCACAGTGGAATGACTCAGTAAATCAAGAAGTAACCTCTCATATACTTAAAGTTTTAAGAACTTCAAAACTATTTAAAAATACTCAAAATTCAAAGTCAAGAAGCAGAAGCGATCTTATTTTAGAGATAAATATTATAGAATTTATGCAGTATTTTACAGATGAATCTAAAAAGTCCTATGTAAATATTGAGATAAGTATCACTCTTATAGATGAAAAAACTGCTCAAGTAGTAGCCACTTCAAGTTTTAGCTCAAAGAAAAAGGTTGATACACTAGATGCTTCTGGCGGAGTGATCGCTTTTGACGAGGCACTAAGAGATATTCTCACTCAAGGTGTAAACTTCTTAAACAGGATTTGTAGATGATAAAAGAAGAAGAGTATAAAAAAAGAAGAGACATATTTTCTAAAAAACTAAAAGATAATTCTATAGCAATTTTTTCAAGTGCAAAACCTAAGATCCGCTCAAACGATACAGAGTATCCATATAGACAAGATAGTAATTTTTACTATCTTAGTGGATTTAAAGAAGATAACTCATATATTGTTTTTATGAAAAAAGATAACATAGCTCAATCTTTTCTTTTTGTTCAAAAAAAAGATGCTAAAGATGAACTTTGGAATGGTAAAAGAGTTGGTAAAGAGGAGGCTAAAAAAAGATTTCTTTTTGATAAAATTTTAGTAAGTAAGAAGTTTAAAAAGTTTAAAAAAAAGTTAAAGAGTGTATATGAAGTAGATAAAGATGCATCTGCTAATGTTTCGCTCATGAGGCTAATAAAATCTAAAGCAGAGATAAACCTTATAAAAAAAGCTATAAACATAACAGAAAAAGCCCATCATAGAGCTATGAATTTTGATAAGATAAGTAAAAAAGAGTATCAACTTCAAGCAGAAATAGAGTATCTATTTAAAAAAAATGGCTCATATAGTGATGCTTATAGCTCTATCGTTGCATCTGGAGATAGTGCAAATACACTTCACTATATAGAAAACAACAAGCTTTTTAAAGATGAAGACTTGATACTTATAGATGCTGGGTGTGAGTATCAATACTATGCGAGTGATATCACAAGAACTATACCTGTAAGTGGAAAGTTTTCACAAGCACAAAAAGAGTTATACGACTTGGTTTTAGATGTTCAAAAGAAAATTATAAAGATGATAAAGCCAAATATCAAGAGAAGCACTTTACAGAAAAAAGCAGAAGTTTTACTAACAAAGGGGATGATAGAAAAAGGGATCTTAAGAGGAGAGTATAAAAAATTGATCAAAAATCATAAACATAAAAGATATTATCCCCATGGCATAGGTCACTGGATGGGTTTAGATGTTCACGATAAAGCTCCATATAAAGATAAAAATAACAAAGAGATAAAACTACAAAAAGGAATGGTTTTGACCATAGAACCAGGTCTTTACATCTCAAAAGATGATAAAGATGTTCCAGAAAAATTTCGAGGCATAGGTATAAGAATAGAAGACGATATCTTAGTAACTAAAAAAAGTTATAAAAATTTGTCTTCTAATATAGTTAAAAGTATAGAAGATATAGAGGTAATTAGCTCCCAGTTACCAAAGAACCTCGAATTTATTCGAGGCTAAAACTATAGCTATATCTCCATGCTCCTGACTTCACACACCAACACCACCCCAAAAAGTCCACAGAAAACTGTTTGGATTATTAAGTAAATTGATGGGAAAGTTAAGCGGAGGATTGTTTGGCATATTGGTTTAGTACTAGATGAACTTATATGATTTTATGGAGATTTGAGATGCTCAAAAAACATTATTAGCATAGCTGAAACTTCTTTTTTCAGTATAGCCTACAAAAATGCTAGCTTTTACATAAGCATCTCCAAAATTGTTATCACAAGATACTCCAAATATTATATTTGGCTGTATAGCTAAACATAGATGCTCACATCTATCATAAACTCCTTCCATAGCTTCACTAAGTTGCATCATTTCATAATTTGAATTTACTTGAAAATAGACTAAAATATAGCCAATTCCGATACTAATAATCATTTAATAAATCCATATTCAAGCTTTTATAAAGAAACCAGCATTAAAGCCCCAGCGAAACTGGGAGTAGTACCGGCTATTTTCCGACC
>JAERRX010000001.1 GCA_016735225.1 Sulfurimonas sp.
GTGCTTATTTTAAAAATATTCCTATGCATGTAAGCATAAGAGATAAAAATGGAGATAGTGCAGTAGTTGAGTTTATAGATGGAAAAGTTGTTATAAATGAAAATGCTAAAAATGTTATGACAAACTCTCCTGCTTATCCAGACCAGTTAAAAAATGCAGCAAAATACAGCTCTTTAAAAACTACTAATACTAAGATGAACAAAGAGTTTGAAAACAGAGTGATTGACTATAAAAAGATTTATAACATGAAAAGCTCTCGCATAGACCAAACAGCTCTCATGGGACTTCCAGCTGACTTTACTCCACCATCTCGCTTTGTTAGAGCAACAGTTTTGCTTGACAATATGATGAAACCACAAAACTCTACTCATGCAAGAAGACAAGCTGTAGATATTTTAGGTGCTATTGCAACTATTGGTGTGGGTTATGATGATTTAGCTCTGTGGTACACAGTAAAAGACTTAGATAACTTAGTAGTTTACTATGAAGAACTTTACTTTTTTCAGTCTCCTAAGAAGCTTGTCGCAAGAGACCCTATGACAGGATATAGTAAATATGATTTAAACGATATAGACTTTAACACTCTTCCAATGGGATTTGCTAAAGAGTATAAAGCTCTTAGTTATGACGAAGCAAGAAAATTAAAAATCCTAAATATGCCAAAGTAAACTATTTAGGGATAAGCTTTTGGTGCATATAGTAATATAAAGAAAATATAAAATAGGAAAAATAATGTCAGTAAGAGAGTTAAAAGATATTGTAAAAAAGTATGATGGTAAAGTTGCGAAGCTTTTAAGTCTAGGTAGAAAAGAGTTGGACAACTCAGACAACTGCTCCTATGTAGAAAGATTTGGATTTACAAATGATGATGCTGAGCAGTTGTTACAACTCGCACAGGATATGGAGATATATAATTATGATTATGACTCTGAAGAAGAGGGCGAGGCAGTAGAGTTTTTTGCTGTTGTTCATGCTTGGTATATACTAAGTGAATTGGAGATATTAGAAGCTAAAGAGTTGTTTATGAATATGCTCAAAGATAGAGGAGATAGTGATGACTATGATGAATGGTTTCTATCTGCATTTAGTGAGTTAATAAAACCATTTCGTAAAGATATGTATGAGACTGTTGTGCAAGTGGCTCAAAGTGAAGATTGTGGTACTTGGGCTAGGGCGGAATGTGTTAATCTTATCGAAGAGATGATCAAAGCTAAAGAGGTTGAACCCTCTTTAGTTGATAAATTTATAGTTAAGGTTTTAAATACCAATGAGGATTCTATTGTAAATGCAAGTGTGATTTCTATATGTAGAGATGAAAAACTAACACATCATCACGAGCTTATAAAGGAGTGTTTTGCGAGAAAAGCTGTTGATATTGACTATGTTGGTGACTTAGAAGATGTAGAGATATATATGGGTCTAAGAGTAGAGCGAGAGACTAAGAAAGAGACAACAGAGATGCAGAATAAATTTGACAGTTTATATGATGTGATCAATAGAGCTATCGATGAAGAGACAGTAAGCCTTCCCTCTGTACAAAATGAACCAAAGCTTGGGAGAAATGACCCTTGTCCATGTGGAAGTGGTAAAAAGTACAAAAAGTGTTGTTTAAATAAGTAGAAATTATAAAAAACTTTTTGTTCCTCTGACATCATACATATCTTTATATCTAAATGCGATAAGATTTTGCATAATCGCAAAAAGAATCATAAAGTTTAAAAAGCTACTTCCGCCATAACTAAACATGGGAAGTGGTACTCCTACAACTGGAGCATAACCTATAGTCATAGATATATTTACACCCATATATATAAAAATCATGAAGGATATAGAGATACTTACAATTTTTATGTAATAGTCAGTATTATAGACACTTAGGCTAAAGAGATGTAAAATAAGAATAACATAGACTAGAATAATCGCTAAAGCACCTAAAAATCCACTTCTCTCAACTAAAAAAGCAAAAATAAAGTCACTTGTAGCGATGGGAAGAAACTTCATTTGAGTCTGTGTTGCTTCCTCTTTTGACTTTCCTGTTAAGCCACCTGAGCCAATAGCTATGATGGACTGTTGCACATGATAAGATGGTTTTTCACTTAAAAAATCCACAATTCTAACTTTTTGATAATCATGTAGAGCAAATTTATAAGCAAGAGGAGATATTAAAAGAAGTGTTGTTATGATAAATACCCATATTTTCCAGTAAACTCCTATGAAAAATAAAACTCCATAGCCAAGAAGCAGCAATACAAGAGCAGTTCCTAAGTCAGGTTCTTTTGCAATAAGAATAAATGGCAAGAGTATATAAAAGCTAATTACTAAAAAATCTTTAATTCTGTATCCATATTTTGGTGGTGGATTTTTTTGAATAAGATAGGCTAACATCAATATCAAAGCAGGTTTTACAAACTCTGAGGGTTGAACTGTAGCATTTATAAATGGGATATCTATCCATCTTTGCGCTCCTAGTCTTGAGTGTCCAAAAAACTCTACGGCAAACAAAAGAGCTATATTTGCCCAATAAACAATGGGTATTAACCACTTCATTCTACGAATAGGAAGAAAAAAAACAAAGATAAAAGCAATGATAGCAATGGCAACATAAGCTGTTTGTTTTTGAGCTAAAGCTGGTACTGCTTCATTTATCAACCAGTTTGAAGTAAGAACTAGAGGAATGATTAAGATAATAGAAAAAAAATCAAATTGTGCTAAAATATGTTTATCAAATCTCCACAAGGTTAATAACTCCAATATTTTTTTAAAATTGTAGCACAAAAAGGGACATAATGAGTAGTATAAAAAACTATATTTGCGATAGCGAACAAAGACTAGACACATTTTTAACAACAAAGATAGAACAAACACGCTCTCAAGTAGCGATGCTTATAAAAAACAAATCTGTTTTTATAGATGATAAGTTAGTGACTCGCCCAGGAGTAAAGCTAAAACCTGAACAAAATATAAAAGTAGAGTTTCCTATGGCTAAAGAGACACCAGCACTAGATATTGACTTTGATGTAGAGATACTTTTTGAAGATGATGATGTTTTAGTTATAAACAAGCCAAGCGGTCTAACCGTGCATCCTGCACCAAGTGTTAAAGAAGCTACTCTTGTTGATTGGCTTAAACATAAGGGCATCAGACTCTCAACTATAAGTGGTGAAGAGAGACATGGCATAGTTCACAGACTAGACAAAGGCACAAGCGGAACTATGGTTGTGGCAAAAAACAACAAGGCACATGAGTTTTTATCTAAGCAACTTCAAGATAAAAGTATGGGTAGATACTACTTAGCAGTTATAAATCCTCCACTAAAAGAGGAGTTTACTACAATAGAGCAAAACATAGGTAGAAGCTCTCACAACAGACTTAAAATGACATGCACCCAAGGTGCTAAATCAAAATATGCAAAAACAATATTTAAAGTCTTATCTCTTAGTGATGATGAAAAACAGCAGTTTATCGCATGTAAACTTTTTACTGGTCGCACACATCAGATAAGAGTTCACTTAGAAAGCATCAATCGCCATATTATCGGTGACCATATCTATGCCCTAAGTCCTAAGGTAGAAAAGTCGGAACGAATTTTGCTACATGCATATATGATATACTTCATTCATCCTACGACTAAAGAGAAAGTATCTTTTGTCGCATCGTTTGATGATGTAATGAAAACATATATAGAGAAAAAATTTGATATGGAGCAAATAAATGAAGTTATGGATACTAACAATATCATCAGCAGCTTTTCTGCTAATTCTTAGCGGTTGTGGTTCATCACCAAAACCATCTTCTGAGGTCGTTATAGATAAAACACTTCCTATTGTCAAACTGACAACAAAGGGAACATTTGTAGATATGAATGCTATAGCATTTGAGTGGAAGGCTATTAAAGATGAGAGAGTTAAAGGAATATATATTTATAAGCAGTCTATGGAGGTAGATAATGGAGAATTAGAGCATTATAAAACTCTAAACAATCGTTTTGCTACACACTACTTAGACAGAGAAATAAAGCCAAATAGTTCCTATACCTATGGTTTTAAAACATTTTCAAAAGATGCTGAGTCAAAAATGAGCTCCCCAAAAGTCCTTAAATCATTGCCAGTTTTACAATCAGTTTCATGGATAAAAAGTATTCAAAACATGCCAAGAACAGCAAAAATAATTTGGAGACCCCATACAAATCAAAAGGTCAAATCCTACATTATTCAAAGAAGAACTTTAAAAGATACTTCGTGGGTAACTATAGCTACTTCTAAAGGAAGGTTGAATGCTGAGTTTATAGACAGAGACTTAAAAGATGACTATGTTTATAAGTATAGAGTTCGTGTGCTTACTTATGATGGAATTACTTCGAGTCCAAGTGATATAGTTCAAGTTGTAACAAAATCACTTCCAATAAGTATAAAAAATATCACAGCAACAAGCAACCAAGCAAAAAAGATTGAAATAAATTGGGATAAATCAAAAACTGAAGATTTTGCTCTCTATTATCTTTACAAATCTGAAGAGTCAGATGGTTCTTACAAGCTTATAGCCAAACTTCACAACAACACATTTGTAGATGCTATAGAAGAAGATGGAAAGGAGTTTTTTTATAGAGTTAGTGCGGTTGAGAAAAATGGACTAGAAAGTATCAATGATAGACTCTCTATTCAGGGTATCACCTTAGCTAAACCTGCAAAACCATCACTACTTGAAGCTTCACTAATTAAAAACAAGATAGAAATAAAGTGGAAATCAAAAGACTCACGAGTAAAAAGTTTTTTAGTTATAAAAAAGTCAAAGTCTGGCTGGTTTGATGCAAAAGAAGAGGTGTTTACAGGTATCAAAGGCAGTAAATTTGTAGATGCAGAGATAGGTCCAAATATTGACTACAGTTATATAGTTTATGCAGTTGATAAATTTTCAATAAAATCTAAACCAAGCATAGAAATTAATTTTAAAACTCCTAAAATTATAAAAGACAATAGGAAAAAAGAAGTTAAAAGCAAGAAGAAAAAGAGCTCTACAAAAAAAGAAAAAGAGTTAATAATACCTAATAATGATTTTAACTAAACGGGGATAAATGCCACACTTACATATAAAAGAGTTCAAGGATATAGAGTTTCCTAAAAGTTATAAAGATGTTTCATTTAACTTTATAGCTCAAAATGCAAAACATAGAGATGAAATTCTTATAAGTGTTAGTGTTGAGGAAGATGATTTTTTTCTACTTGTAAAGCAAGAGGAAAATAAAAAACTTTTAAAGTCAGATAAATTAACAAGACCAGCATCTATACACAGTGTGCATAAAGCACTTTTGACCTACGGGGAACTTGCTAAACTAGATATCATATCTTCAAATGTACCAGACAAAGAAAAAAACACTCACTTAGAGCTATCAACAGCTTTAAAACCGATAGGTTTTTTTGTTGATAGTTTTCCAGATGCAAGTGAGATGAGTATAGAAGTTGGTTTTGGTTCAGGTCGTCATCTACTACATCAAGCTAAGCAAAACCCAAATATTTTGTTTATAGGTATTGAGATTCATCGAGCATCTATTGAGCAAGTTTTAAAACAGATAAGCATCCAAAAATTAGACAATCTACTTTTACTTGATTATGATGCAAGACTTTTTATGGAGTTAGTACCATCTAACATTGTTAGTAAGATCTATGTACATTTTCCAGTGCCATGGGATAAGAAACCACATAGAAGAGTTATCTCAAGCTCTTTCATAGAGGAATCACGAAGAGTTTTAAAAGTAGATGGACAACTAGAACTAAGAACAGATAGTGAAAATTATTATGCTTACTCTTATGAAACCTTTATAAATTTTAAAAAAACCATACTGCATATAAACAAAAATAAAGATATCGCCATTAGCTCAAAATATGAAGACAGATGGAAAAAGATGGAAAAAAATATCTATGATTTAACAATGATAAATGAAGAATATTCTCCTCTATTAACAATGGAAGGAAGTTTTAAGTTTTCTAAATTAAAACTATCTGTTAGTGAGTTGATAAAGTTACATGGAGTAACTAAAAGATTTGATGGAGGATTTATTCATTTTGAAAGAGTCTATACTCTTGAAAATGGAGTTATGCTACGCATCTCTATGGGAAGTTTTGATAGACCAGAACATCTATATCTCATAGTAGATGATAGCTCAATTCGCTACTATCCTAACCTTCCTCTTAAGTCAAAGAGTAACTTAAATGCACATATATTTTTAGATGAGGTTTTAAATGGATAAGGTTATAGTAGCTCAAAATATATCACTTTCATACTCTAATAATGAAACAATTATCAACAAAGCAACTTTTTCTATGAATTCAGGTGATTTTATTTTTATAACTGGTGCTAGCGGTAGTGGCAAATCAACACTTTTAAAGTCACTCTATGGCTCTTTGAAGCCAACACAGGGAAGCTTAGTTGTTTGTGGAGTTGAGCTTAAAGGAGTTAGCAATTCAAAACTTAA
Source organism: Sulfurimonas sp. (assembly GCA_016735225.1). Classification (GTDB taxonomy): domain Bacteria; phylum Campylobacterota; class Campylobacteria; order Campylobacterales; family Sulfurimonadaceae; genus Sulfurimonas. The sequence goes on from JAERRX010000001.1 coordinate 6,470, forward strand.
CTTTCTAAGAAGACATATAGGCATAGTTTTTCAAGACTATAAGCTTATCAAAGAGTGGACAATAGAAAAAAATATAATGTTGCCTTTACTTATAAGTGGTTATGAAAAAGATGTTACACAAAGTCAAGTTGATTCTCTTTTAAAGCATGTTAGACTTAAGCATCAGTCTGGAAAATTCCCGCTAGAACTTAGTGGTGGGGAACAACAAAGAGTTGCGATGGCGAGAGCTTTAGCACACAACCCAATACTAATACTTGCAGATGAACCGACTGGAAATCTTGATGACTACTCATCACAGTTGATTTGGAACCTTTTAGAAGGAGCAAACGAGCAGCTAAAAACTACAGTAATAGTCGTTACTCACCACATACCACAAACTATGAATATTGAGTATAAGCATTATCATATTGAGTATGGGAGCATAAATGAAATCATTTAAAAACCATCTATCTCTAGTCATAGCACTGCTTAGCATACTTTTTTCAATGCAGATTTTTATAGTTGCAGACAGGTCAATAGAAGCATATAAGGTAAATCTTGCAAATAACTACTCGGTTATAATAGTAAGCCAAAAAAATATAAAAGAAAAAGATATTTTAAGTATAAACAAGATGATTGAAAGTTCTAGCGAACTATCTGCTGATAATGTTATCAAAAGATTAAATAGTGGCATAAATACTAAAAATATTGAACTTTTAAAACTAAGTCTTCCTAAATTTTATAAGCTACAACTATCTAAATATCCAACACCAATGCAAATAAAAAAAATAAAAAAAGATCTACTAAATACTCGAAATATTATAAAAGTAGAAGATTTTTCACACAGCCATGATACTACTTACAAGCTACTGCTTCTTTTTAAAAATGTTGTATTTTTGTTTTCACTGGTTGTTTTTGTAGTTACTACTCTTTTGATTTTTAAAGAACTGCGCATCTGGCAGTTTAACCATAGTGAACGTATGAGTATTATGAGGTTATTTGGCGCCCCTGTTTGGTTGCGTTCTGCGGTTTTGTTTAGACTTGCAATAGTAGATGCTATTATTGCAAGTATCTTGGCATTTATTATTTTTAGTTATGTATCATCTCTCTCCTTAGTGAAAGATTATTTTTCCAACCTAGGTATAGATGTTGTTGTTTTTGATATAGTAAATGACAGTGCACTTCTGTTTTCATCTGCTACTGCATTGTCAATACTTCTTGCATCGCTTATAGTTATAGGACATAAAGAAGAGGTATGATTCGTTTACTAAGTATTTTAACTATAACATCATTAATCTTATTTGCCAAAACAAGTGTAGATGCAAATATAAAAAAAACCAACAATAAACTAAATTCATTTTCTAAAAACTACTCTATTGTAAATAAAAAAATGTCTAAAACCGCAAGGGCTATTTTAAAACAAAAAAGATCAATACTGCAACAAGAAAAATATTTAAATGCTCTTAAGAAAGAACTAAAAGAGAAAGAGAGTGGTTATAGTGCAAATAAAACAAAGTTAAAAAGCATGAAAGAGGTTCGCTCAAACCTAAAATCATCTCAAGAAAAACTAGAAGAAGAGCTACTATTTACTATTGCTCAAAGTGTTTCGCTCTCAATTATACTAGAAGAAGACACACAAGTAAGTGAAAAATCTTTAATCGAGTTTGAAGTTTTAAAAGCGATGCTTAAAAGCTCAAAGAAAAAAGTTAAAGAACTAAATACAATGTTTTATAATAACTCTAAAAATATAGATAGTTTAAACACTCATGCTAGCTCATTGGAAGTTTCAATCGCTAATATTGACTCAAAAAGAAAAAAATTACTATCTACACAGAAAAAAAATAAAAAGGCATTGAGAAAGCTTAAACTTGCAGAGTCATCATATAAAAAAGAGTTAAAAAACCTACTAAGTAGGCAGGATCTACTAAAGAAAACTCTTGCAAAGTTAAATATTATTAAAGTTGATGAAATTAAAAAAGCAAAAGAAGAAAAAAGAAGAAAAAAGGCTTTTGCATCTAAAAAGAGTATTTCAAACAAAAACCTTCCTAAAGTTAAAAAACATGGTAGCAGTTATCAAAAAGTAAAAACCAAAAAATATCATGGTAAAAAGACAATATCACCATTTTATCCATATAAAGTTACAAAAAGATATGGTACTTACACAGACCCTATCTACGGCATAAAAGTTTTCAATGAGTCAATATCACTAAAACCCAACAAGAAAAATACAAAAGTTAAAACTGTATTTAACGGAAAGGTGATATATGCCGATAAAACATCAGTTTTGAAAAATATTGTTATTATAGAGCATTCCAACGGCTTGCACACTATATATGCTAATCTTTCTCAAATTTCACCAAAGATCAAAAAAGGTAAAAAGGTTAAAAAAGGTTACACTATTGGTCGTGTAAGTGAAGAGTTGATTTTTGAAGTTACACAAAAATCTTTTCACATCAACCCAGTAAAACTTTTTAAATAGTTTATAATATAGACTAAGTGCAACTTTTCTTAAGTGTGATGACGATTATTGTTAGATATAATTTCATAAAAATTAAATTAGAGAAAACAATGAAATTTATTCAAACTCGTGGATGCGATGAAAACCGACCTCAAAGTGTAAGCTTTTCCGAAGCAATTTTAAGCCCAATAGCTTCTTTTGGAGGCTTATATGTACCAGAAAAATTGCCAGAACTTGGTATGGACTTTTTAAATAAACATCTAAACTCATCATATAAAGAGTTAGCATCTGATATGTTGAGTAGATTTGATATAGATATAGAACAAAGTGTTGTAGATGAAGCTCTATCTCTATATGATAATTTTGATGATTCAAAAAACCCTGTTCCTGTTGTGAAACTAAAAGATAACTTATTTGTTAGTGAGTTATATCATGGTCCAACGAGAGCATTTAAAGATATGGCACTTCAACCATTTGGGCATATACTCTCTTGTGTAGCTCAGCAAAGAGATGAAAACTACCTTATATTAGTTGCAACAAGTGGCGACACGGGACCCGCTGCCCTTGAGACTTTTAAAAACAGAAAAAATATTCAAGTTGTTTGCATCTATCCTGCAAATGGAACTTCAGATGTTCAAAGACTTCAAATGGTAAGCGAAGATGCAAGTAACTTAAAAGTTATCGGAATAGATGGAAACTTTGATGATGCACAGTCGGCACTGAAAAACCTTCTATCTTCTAAGAGTTTTAACAAAACATTAAAAGAAAAAAACATCTTACTATCAGCTGCCAACTCTGTTAATTTTGGTAGAATAATTTTTCAGATAATATACCATATACATAACTACTTAGAGCTTGTTAGACAGGGTTCAACAAAGATGGGTGACAATATCTATATAGATGTTCCAAGTGGTAATTTTGGAAATGTTTTAGGTGCTTATTATGCTATGAAGATGGGACTACCAGTTGAAAAACTGATAATAGCATCCAATGAAAACAATATTTTAACAAGCCTAATCCAAACTGGCATCTATGATATAGGTGATAAAGAGTTAATAATGACCACTTCTCCAGCTATGGATATACTAAAGTCTTCAAATGTAGAAAGGGTTCTTTATGACCTATTTGGGGCAAAGAGAACAAAAGAGTTGATGCATGACCTAGATACAAAAAAAGTATATAGATTGACTTCAGATGAACTTGTAAAACTTCAAGAAATATTTGTCGCTGATTATTGTAGTGATGAAGAGGGTAGGGGATATATAAAAAGTAGTTTTAAAGATGGGTATCTTATGGACCCTCATACGGCAACATGTTTTAAAGCCTACAAATCATGTGCAACTAAAAATATAGATACTGTTATATACTCAACAGCAGAGTGGACAAAATTTTCTCCAGTGATAGCAGATGCACTTACAGGGGAAGAAAATGCTCAAGATATAAAAGCCTTGGAGTCTATCTCTAAAAAAGCAAAAATAGAGATTCCTTTAATGATTAAAAATCTATTTCATAAAACAATAATACATAAAGATATAGTAAAAAAAGATACTATAGAAAGTGAGATATTAAACTTTTTGTAAAATTTTTGTGTTGTCTTAGTATCTACTCAAATACTAGACATAATCATGCCAAATTTAGGAGAATATATGAAAACTGTACTAGTTCCATTTTATGCTAAGGCTATCATAGGACCAACTATTGTAATGTCTGTTTTAGCTTATGCTATTAGCATTGTGACTGGTTTTAGCATTGGATTGCCCTTAATTTTGATATTTTCTTTTTTAGGTTCCGCAATAACCGTAGCAGGGTTTCACATACTTTTGTTTAAGCCAATAATACAAAGTGCTGATGTTTTAGATAAGTTCTCTATAAGAGATTTTGAAAAACAAAAACAATATAAAAAAGAGTTTGTTAGACTAGAAGCAAAGACAGTGTTTGTTCGTGCTTTTTACAACAAAATATACCACAGTTTAGATCTCCTTATGAATATGGCGGAAAATCTATCTATAGATGCAGGAAAAAACTCTATATATACAGCAGACTTATCTGGTTCTATTGATAAACTTTCTGTAAAGCTTGATGAACAATCCGTAACAGTTGAAACTATTTCCACTACTACAAATAAGGCTAAGTCAAATATCACAAGTGTAACGAAAAATGCTAAAGAAGTGGCTATCTTTACTACCCAAACAATGAAGAGTAGCATCCAAAGTCAAAAAGATCTACAAGATGTTATACAAAGTATGCAAGATATAAATGAAGTAGTTTTAAATGCATCTCAAAAAGTTTCAGAGTTGAGTAAGCAATCTGTTGATATTAAAATGGTAACCGATGTTATTGATGATATTGCAGATGGAACAAATCTTTTGGCTCTAAATGCAGCTATAGAAGCATCTCGTGCAGGTGAGTATGGAAGAGGTTTTTCTGTTGTTGCAGATGAGGTTAGAAACTTAGCTGAAAAAACTACCAGTGCCAATCGTGAAATTGATGTATCAATAACTAAGATGCAAGCAGATACACAAGATGTAGCACAAGAGATAAAAATACTCTCAAAGCAGATCGGCAATGGTGTTAGTCAAGTACAAGAAGTAGCATCTCAAATAAATAACTTCATAGAACAATCAAAAAATATAGAAGATAAAATAAATCTAATCGCAGGTAATGCTTCATCTAACAGTAATGATATAAATGAGATAGCTGTTTCTATAGAAGATTTTAGCATAGGTTTACAAGAGGGAACTGCTGAGATAAAGAAAATTTCTAAATCCACACATGAACTAATATACTCGGCAGAGAGTTCTTATGAGTCTGTGAGTGAATTTGCCTTAGATAAGTATCATGAAAATATTTACAACTTAGCTACAGATGCTAGCTCTTCTATAGAAAAATTATTTGAATTAGCAATAAAAAATGCAGAGATAAGTGAAAATAGCCTATTTGATAGGAGCTATAAGAAGATAAAAAATACTAATCCTCAAAAATTCTCAACCTCCTATGATAAATTTTGCGATACACATCTACCATCTATCCAAGAAAAGATACTGCTTGATAAAACTGTCACCTATGCAATCTTAACAGATACCAAAGGTTACGTCCCAACCCATAACAACAAGTTTGCTAAAATACTTACAGGAAATTATGAAAAAGATTTGATAGGAAACAGAAGTAAAAGAATCTATGATGATAGAACAGGTTCAAGATGTGGTAAGCATACTAAAAGACTTCTTTTGCAAACATATTTAAGAGACACAGGCGAAACCATGCATGACTTGTCTGTTCCTATATATGTAAACAAAAAACACTGGGGCGGATTTAGAATAGGATACCTACCAAACAAAACCTAGAGGGTTTACAGCTCTTTAGCTTTTTTGTAAGCTCTATTTATTGCATTCATACAAGCCCCTCTAACTCCAGCATCTTCCAATGCTCTGTACCCAGCCGCAGTAGTTCCACCGGGACTCATAACACCATCTTTTAAGATAGCAGGATGCACATCTTGTATCAACTCACCAAAACCACCAAACAAACCTCTCATAATATCCATAGCATCATCTCGTCTTAAACCTTGCTCAACCGCTCCATCTGTCAAAGCTTCGGCGATAAGGGCTAAATAAGCTGGACCACTACCAGCTAGAGCAGTTGCTATATCTATCTCTTTTTCACTTTGTAGCCATCTTGTTTTACCGATAGTTCCAAGTAGCTCAAATGCCTCTTCTTTAAACTCCTCATCACCTGTCATAGTGGTCATAGACCTGCCTACACTTGCCGCTAAGTTTGGCATCGTTCTAACTACTGCTTGTGGATTAAGGTTTTGTTTTATTTTTGCCAATGAAGTTCCAGCTAATACTGAAAAAATAACTCTAGCTTTACCTTGAAGTTTTGTAGAGATCTCTTCAACATTTGCAGGCTTGACACATAAAAGTACAGTTTTATCACTCATATCAAAATCATCAAGAATATATTTACCTATCTTAACATTAATTTCACTTTCAAACTTATCTAGTTTTTCTAAGTCTCTTCCCACTACTTCAATGCAGTAGTTTTCCTTTAAACCCTTAGCGATGCTAAGTGCCATATTTCCATTTCCAATAAAAGTGATAGTTTTCATAATATTCCTTGAGTTTTTATGATATTATAGCATTAAAAAATTTAAGGCAAAAAAATGGAACAGTTTTTACAAGAAGCAAAAAACGGCAGTAGAGTATTATCAACCATCAGTGGTGCTCAAAAAAAAATAATTTTAAATGAGATGGCAGAGGCTATAAGAGACAACACAAAAGATCTACTTATTGCAAATGCACTTGATATGGCAGATGGAGCAAAAAATACTCTATCTAGTGCCTTGATGGACAGACTCTTTTTAGATGAACAAAGAGTAGATGCTATGGCGGTGGCAATAGAAGAGATATCCGCACTCAAAGAGCCTGTTGGAAGAGTTTTAGATGGTTGGGTGACTGATGATGGGTTAAATATTCAAAAAGTTACTATCCCTATAGGTGTTGTAGGTATTATCTATGAGTCTCGCCCAAATGTTACCAGTGACACAGCAGCTTTGTGTTTTAAAAGCTCAAATGTTTGTGTTTTAAAAGGTGGTAAAGAGGCAGAAAATTCAAACAGAGCAATAGCTAAAGTTCTTCAAAGTGTTTTAGCCAAAAATAATTTACCAACAGCTTTGATATCACTTTTGGAAGATTCTTCAAGAGAGGGAGTTGCTAAGCTTATCAAGATGGATAAATATGTTGACTTAATAATTCCTCGTGGTGGAGCAGGGCTTATAAAATATGTAGGGGATAATGCCACGGTAAGTGTAGTAAAACATGACAAAGGACAGTGCCATACATATATAGACAAAGATGCAAAACTAGATGATGCTATCGCAATATCTATCAATGCAAAAGTTCAGCGTCCTGGAGTTTGTAATGCTATGGAGACTCTTTTGGTTGATAAAGAGATAGCAAAGACTGCACTTGTAGTGTTAAAAAAAGAGTTTGACAAAGAGGGTACTAAGCTAAAGGGATGTTTAAAGACTCAAGCCATCATAAAAGTAGAGAATGCAACTGAAGAAGATTATGATACTGAATACTTAGCAAATATACTAAATATTAAAGTTGTAGATGGTGTTGAGGGGGCTATTGAGCATATTGTGAGGTTTGGTTCAGGTCATTCTGAAGCTATCATAACTGAAGATATCTCAACTGCTGAAAAGTTTTTAAATGCCGTAGATGCTGCTGCAGTTTATCTAAATGCATCTACAAGGTTTACAGATGGTGGTGCTTTTGGTTTTGGTGCAGAAGTGGGGATAAGCACAAACAAACTCCATGCACGAGGACCTATGGGCATAGAGGGACTCACTACATACAAGTTTAAGATATATGGAAGTGGACAAATTAGATAAAGTTGATGCAAATCAATGCTATATAAATAAATATTGACTAAAATAAACTTAATAAAAAAAAAGGATAATTTTATGTCATTAATTCCAAATGAAGCTCTTAAGATTGAAGTAGATGGAGCAACTGTTGATTTTTTTGAGTTGGTAAAAGATGGTATAAGTAGATACTATTTTGATACATCGAAGTGTGGACCACCAGACCCTATGGTAAATGCGATGAGTGGTTTAAAACTAATAAAGAACAATAACAATACTTTAGTAATGATAAATCATAAAGCCCCTGGTGGACTGTTTGCAAAGCTTGAGTCTGATGTAGCTCACAGTGTAGAAGACCTAGATGGTGGCTTGGTTAAGATAACTTTTACAAATGTTAATGCAGGTGTTGATTCTGATCTAACTCAAACTGCTTGTCACTAAAAGAGTAAAATGTTTTCTGTCTCGCAAGATTTCGCACCACCATTTAAGCTTATATCCCCATTTTTTATCTTGGGGAGCTTGTTTTATCTGCTAGCTTCTTTTTCTGTATTTTCTTTTTCACCTGAAAATCTTTTTATTTTAGATACAAATGTATTGGCTCTTGTGCATCTGTATTTGTTGGGCTTTGTTATGATGATAATATTTGGAGCTATGGCACAACTTGTTCCTGTTGTCTTAGAGGTAGGTCACTCTGCTGTTGAGCTATTTTATGCTATATGGCCTCTTCTTGGGATTGGTGTAATACTTATGGTTTTAGGCTTTTTAGAGTATCCTGCACTATTGCCCTATGGTGGAACGGTTGTTTTGATATCGATGATGATATTTGTGATGGAAATATTTGCAACTTTGAGAAAAGTTAAAAAACTAAACATAGTAATGAGCAGTATTTTGATCTCAAATACATTTTTATTTTTTGGTATTATATTTGGTCTTATTATGGCTCTTGGCTATTCTGGAACTATTGATGTAGATATTTATGCACTGTTGAGTTCTCATGTCGCCTTAGTTATAGGGGGATATATAACTATTACACTTATGGGCTTGTCAGTTGTTTTACTACCTATGTTTGGGCTATCTCATGGCTTTTCTATGAGACCTCTGCACATATCGATAACTTTGATGAGCATATCTATAGTGCTGATCGTTATATCATCATTTGTTCCATATCTATTTATAGAGTATATCGCTTACTCTTTAGCCCTAGCATCTATGCTTATATATTTTTATCTAGCATACACTATATTTACTACTAGAGCAAGAAAAGAGATAGATGTTTATGTTTTGTCACTTCTATATTCCTACTTTTCTATGATAGTCTCTTTGATATTTGGCATCGCCTATCTATTTTTATCAAATGAGGTGTTGTTACTTGTAAGTGGATGGCTACTGTTTTTTGGTTTTTTTGGATTTGCTATAACTGGACATATATATAAAATAGTTCCATTTCTTGTTTGGTTTGAACGCTTTTCTCCCTTAGTTGGAAAAGAAAAAGTACCAATGTTGGCAGATATGTTACCAAAAAAAAGTTCTCATGCTCAGTTTGTTTTTTGTGCAATAGGGGTAAGTGTTGTTGCTATCGCTATTTTTTTACAAAATGATACTCTCATAAAAGCAGGGGCTTCATTTTTAGTTGTTGGTGCTATGGCACTTCTTAGAAATATATTTTATATGATAAATTACAAATAAAAAAGGAAAAATATGATCTATTCAAAAGAGGAACTGTTTTTAGCTATTTCAACGGTAATGGATCCAGAAGTTGGTTTTAACCTAGTAGAGATGGGGCTGATATATGATGCCAAATGCGATGACGAGGGAAATGTAAAAGTGACCATGACTCTATCTACAAAAGCTTGTCCGATGCATCAAATGATACAGCAATGGGTAAAAGAGTCAGTAGAGAAGATGGCGAACATAAAAGAGGTTGTTGTTGAGGTAGTTTGGGAACCAGTATGGAATATAACTATGGCTGATGACAATGTCAAAAAAGCCCTTGGAGGGTAGAGATAAAATTGAACAACGAGAGTGTAGGAACCTCGAATAAATTCGAGATTCCTGTAAACTGCAAACCTTGTAAAAGTATGATATAAGTATAAATTTTACAAAGTTCTTAGTAGATTAAATAGCTAAAAACTATTTAGACTTTTTAACAACTTTTTTAGCTACTTTTCTAGCTACTTTTTTTGTTCCTGGTTTTTTTGCTAAAACTTTTTTAACAACTTTTTTAACTATTTTTTTACCAGCTTTTGCTTTTTTAGCTACTTTAGCTACAACTTTTTTTGTTACTTTTTTCTTTAATACTTTTGCCATTTTTGGCTCCTTGATTATTTTTTTATTACCATTTAGTAATAAATTATAGGGATTATATACTTTTTATACTACCAATGTCAAGCTTTTTATATATTTTAGTAATATTTTATAGTGATTGTATTGTTTTTATATC
>JAERRX010000035.1 GCA_016735225.1 Sulfurimonas sp.
ACAAGTTGTAGCAAGTAAATTTAATCGTTATTTAGTATTATATAATTTTATAATAATATATATAAGCAGTTTAAATTTTACTTCTATTTTTTATCTGTGGATATGCATTGATAAAGATGGCAGAGATGACAAATACTCCTCCAAAAACTGTTAAAACAGGAGGAATTTCTCCTATAAAAATCCACAACCAAACTGGTGCTAGTGTTGTCTCTATTGTTGAAAAAATTCCTATTTCTGCTGAGCTTATGTATTTTGTAGAGGCATATATGAGAAACATAGCTACAACTTGCATAAGCCCCATCAAAAAAAGCCAAAAAAGAGATTTTAGAGTTATGTCAAAAACATCATCTGCGATAAAATACATGATAATCATCAAGAAAAATCCACTCGCAGAGATGATAAAATAGTGTGAAAAGTGAGTAAATTTTCTAAGAAGAGTAAGCTGAAGTCCTGTAAATACCGCCAATAAAATTCCCAAAAAATCGCCAAGTATATTTCCGCCAATACTAAACGAGTTTCCAAAGACAATAGCAACACCTAGAAAAGATATAGCAATCGCAAATCCTGTCTCTTTTTTTATCTTCTCTTTTAAAATCATGTATGAAAACAGTGCCCCAAAAAATGACGAAGTTGCTAAAAGAACTACGGTGTTTGCTGCAACTGTGTTTTTAATCGAAAAGACAAACAGAGATGTTCCAACACCAGAGATGAGAGCTATAAGAAGAATCATAAAAAGCTCTTTTTTGTCTTTTGGAATTACATCTTTTTCGCCTTTTATGAGCCAAACACAGAGCATAATAATGCCCATAAAAAAGCCTCTATAAAAAGCTATAACAGAAGCATCAGTGTCGGCAAGCCTAACTAAAAGTGCATCAAAACTGATAACTCCAACCCCTGTTGCGGCAAGAAGCATGCCTTTTAGTTTATTGTTAAGCATTTAAAAGAGCAGTTTGAGGTAGTTTGATGATTTTATGCTCATACCACTATCTTGTGCATAAATTTTTGCCAACATACCATCTCACGACAGCTATAGTGCTATAGTTCATCTCTCGCTGAGAAAAGGGGATAGAGCCTACTCTTAGTTTAGAAACAACAACACCACTAACCAGTACTGAAAACAGAAAAAATAGAAACCCTATCCAAGCACTAGTAAGATACCACCAAAAAAATAGTCCAACTAAAAAAGGAACTAGAAGGATGCTTAGATAGATACCATATACGGTAAAATTGCACCAAAAGCCCTCGATTCTAGGCATCACTTCTATCTGAAAAAGCTGCTCATCGTGCTCCATTACTTTAAGTTTATAAAATTAAGAGGCATCTCCATATCAGCTTCACGGATAGCTTTCATGGCACTTTGAAGGTCATCTATGGACTTTCCAACAACTCTCACTTCTTCTCCACGAATTGAAGATTTTACTTTTAGACCTAAATCTTTAATCTTCTTTACTATCGCTTTTGCATCCTCTTTGCTGAGAGTATCGTTTATGCTAACTGTTATCTTTGTGTTTCCACCACCAACAGTATCACGATTAGTCTCTTTGATGCCTTTTGCACTGATGTCTCGCTTGATTGCTTCACTTACTATAGCATCAAACATTGCATCTACTTTAGAGTCATTGGCACTGATAAGAGTGATAACCTTTGCCTTTTCGTTGTAGTCAAACTCACAAGTTACACCCTTGAAATCCCAGCGATTTGTGATGATTTTTCTTGCTTGTTCGTAAGCGTCTTTTAAGTGTTGCTTCTCTATCTCTGCTGTTATGTCAAAACTATGCTCTTTTGCCATCGTATCTGCCTTTTATGTTTTTGAGTATTTTATCTAAATTTGGATTAAAGAGACCACTGCACAGTACAAAGTCCCAATCTACAGCAACCTATGATATCATAAACCGATAATTTTACCCTCATATTAGCTATGGCTAGTATTTCGTATAAAATTATCGATTTCTAATACCCTATCTTACCATATCTTGGGACTTTGTACTGTGCAGTGGTCTC
>JAERRX010000019.1 GCA_016735225.1 Sulfurimonas sp.
TGAATAATTATATCTTCCTGAAAGCTTTAATTATTTAAACTAAAATAAGGAAAAAAGTTGCTAGTTTCAAATATCTTAAAGCTTAGATTTGATATAAACTCGGTCATATAAATATTCGAGGTTTTTTAATGGCTTTATTGATAAATAATGAGTGTATTGCATGTGATGCATGTCGTGAAGAGTGTCCAACAACTGCAATAGAAGAGGGTGACCCTGCTTACTATATAGACCCAGATAGATGCATAGAATGTGTTAGTGTTTATGATGAACCAGCTTGCATCTCTGTGTGTCCTGTTGATTGTATTACTTTAGACAAAGACAATGTCGAGTCTATAGCTGAGCTTCAGTTTAAATACAAAAATATTAAAACAGAAGAGTAGGTGAACTAAAATGGCAAAACGAGTAGCAGTTATAGATATAGGGTCTAGCTCAATAAGACTAGCAGTTTATGAAAAAACATCTCGTTTTGCTTTCCACTTACTAAACGAAACTAAAAGTAAGGTAAGACTCTCTCAAAATGCTTACCAAAACTCTGACATGCTTCAAGAAGAAGCGATACTTAGAACCATAAAAGCCCTAAAAGACTTTTTAACTATCATATCTTCTTATAAAGCAAGAAAAACTTTATGTGTTGCAACTTCTGCACTAAGAGAAGCTCCCAATAAAAAAGAGTTTATATCAAGAGTGAAAAAAGAGCTAAACCTAAACATCAAGGTAATAGATGGACAAAGAGAGGCATATCTCGGCGGTATAGCTTGTGCCAACCTACTTCCTAGTCAAAAAAATGCTATTAGCATCGATATAGGTGGTGGTTCAACAGAGTTGGCTCTTATAGATGACAAAGATATATCAGGAACTTTCTCTATCAACTTAGGTACTATAAGAATCAAAGAACTTTTTTTTGACTCTAAGAAGTCTGATGAAGCTATAAAATATATTGACTCTAAACTTGAAGTGCTAAATGACTTAAGTATCGATACACTTGTTGGACTTGGAGGAACTTTTAGAGCTATATCAACAGCTATACAAAAAAACAAAAAGTACCCTCTGCATAAAATTCATGCTTATTCTTATGAGGGTTCTGAACTAGATAGTTTCATAGTGTCTATCTTAGATGCAAACACTAAGGAGCTTAAAGAACTCGGCATAAAAAGTGATAGATTTGACATCATTAAACCAGGGGCTTTGATCTTACAAAGGGTCTTAAAAAAACTCTCTATAAAAAAAGCTATAACAAGTGGTGTTGGAGTTAGAGAGGGTGTTTTTCTTAGTGACTTTTTACGAGGCTCAAAAGATAAGCTTCCTCAAAACTACAATACATCTATGAGATATATAATAGATACTCATGTAGGTGAATTAAAATTTGCAAACTCACTAAATGATCTTGTCAAAAAAATCTTTGACTTAACATATATACATCTAGGTATAGATAAGCAATATCGCCAAGACTTAGCGATGGCAGCAAAGCTATACCCTAGTGGTGGAGGTGTTCATTTTTACTCTAAAAATAAGCATAGCTACTACATAATACAAAGTGCATTAGAGTATGGTGTCACACATAAGCAGATAACTCTCATATCTACTCTATGCAAATATGCAAAAAAGAAACTTCCATCATCTTCTCATCTCAGCAAATATGCCCTACTTCTTCCAGATAAGCAAACGACAGATGCACTAAGCTATATGCTTTCTCTTAGTCTATCTTTGCTTGTTCATAGACCTAGAAACATTGACTTTGATTTAACTTTTTGCGATGGAGTATTGAAAATAAAAACAAAAGAAGACCTTTATCTTTGCAAAGAGGTAGTTATGAAGTTAGAGCCTATTGAACATCTAAAGACAGAGTTTGAAACCTAAAATCTCTGTCCCATAGTAAAGTCAAACTTTGAAGTTCTATCGTCTTTTTCATTATTTAGAGGTCTTGCAAACATTATCTGAACCGGACCAACAGGAGAAAACCACTCTAAACCAAGTCCATAGCCACCACGAGAAAACTCACTTAGTGAATCATCACCTATAAAACCCCAGTCTAAAAAACTAACCAATCTCATCTTAGCCTTTGGAACTAGAGGCAAACTAAGTTCAACATTGTTTGAAAAAGTTTGAGCACCACCTATAAGTCTTTTTCTTCCATCTTTTTCATTTACACTAGGAGATATAGAGTAGGACTCATACCCTCTAACACTACCAAGCCCACCCATATAAAACCTCTCAGCAACAGGTAAGTAACCAGTGTCAGCAGCAAAGTAATATCTTGCTTTATATCTAAAAATAGCATCGAAGCCTACATAGTCTTCAAGTCCATTATATTTTCCAAAGTTTGTTCTTGTTTTGAAAAAATCTGCTTCTCCACCTAAACCAGACTTTTCAAAACTTTGCCTAAAAGTCGCACCCTCTCTTGGAAGATAATAATCATCCGTATTGTCAAAACTTGCACTTATAGTCATAGCACTTTTTGCATAACTCTCAAAGTAATAGTTTACAGTTTCGTTATCTTCGCCTACATCGAGTAAATCATGCAGGTCATAATCATTTTTCGAGTAGTTGTAGCCGACAAATCCAGTAATATTTCTCGAAAACCTATGACCAGTTCCAACGCCAGTACCAAGAGTGCTTACATCGTAATCATTGTACTCAATATCAGACATATAAACAGAAAAGTTACCACTAAAGTCACTATCATTTAGTCGTGGATTTGAGATATTAAAAGAGTAATTTTTTGTTTTTTGTGAACGCTCTACTTGCACACCCATGTTAATACCCGAACCCCAAATATTTCTATCATTTACAGCTAAAGTGACTAAAAGTCCTCCATAGCTTCCATATCCACCACCGATTTGTATATTACCCGTAGGAGCTTCTTTTACTTTGACAACCAAGTCCATTGTAGAGTTATCTACTCTTCTTTCTTCTATGGTATTGCCTTCAAAAAAACCAAGCCTACCAATAGAATTTCTTGAGTCTTTTAAGTCAGTAAGTGAGTATTTATCTCCCGGTCCTAAATATAACTCCCTTCTTATGATCCTATCTAAGGTTCTAGTATTTCCAGAAATTACCACATTTCTTATTGTAACTTTCTCACCTGGAACTATTTTAAAAACAACTTCAACTGTATGGTCTTTTTTGTTTTTTCTCAAATCTGGTGTCACTTGAACAAAGGCATAGCTCAAGTCTGCCATAATAGTTTTTATCTTTTGTGCATCTGAGCGAAATGTGTTTATATTAAAATTTTCGCCTATCTCTAAGTCAATGACTTCTCGTATTTTTTCATCGCTTATGACTTTATCTGATTGTTGTAAGGAAATTTTACTTATGCTATAAGCTTCACCTTCTTCTATTTGATAACTCATTTGTGCTGTATAATCATCAAAGTTTACTCTAACAAAAGGCTCATCAACCTTAGCATCTAAATATCCATACTGCATATATGTATCACGGATTCTAAGTGGGTCATAAGCTAAGTCAGTTAGTTTCATATCACCACTATTTCGCCCCCAAAACCAACCCATAAATTGATGTTCTTTATTTGCTATCACCTCATTAAAAAGGCCGCTATCTAAATTCTCGACACCACTATATTCAAGATTTTCTATTATTATCTCTTCGCCTTCGTTTGCGATAAATGTTACTTTAATACTGCCATTATCTAAGTGTTCTTCTTCGATCTCAACAACACTATCTATACTTCCCTCTTGAGAGATTGCTTCGATGATTCTTTTTTTTGCAGCAAGTAGTTTCTTTTTATCATATAAAGAGCCTTTTTTTATCTGCACTACACTATCTAATATATCTTTATCGTTATCTTTCCAACCTTTTAGCTCGATCTTAGAAATAATAGCTTTTTCTTTAAAATGAAAAGTTAAGTTTCCATCATCATATTCAGCCCAAACATCAGTAAAATAACCCTGTTTAAAGTACTTTTTTATAGCTTCATCTAAGATCTCATCATCTATGTTGTCATTGACCTCAAAACTAAGCATTCTTAATGCAACAGGCTGAGATATATGTACCATACCTTCGTAATTGATTGATTTGATTGTTATTGCTGATAGATTGATACCCGATAGTATTAGAAAGATTGCTAAAAAATTTCTCATAAAAAGTCCATAATTGTAAAATAAAAAAAGATTTTACCTTTATTAGGGTTAATTTGAAGTAAACTTTGTATAATTCAATATTAAAAAACAAAAAAAGAGATAAAAAAGATGAATGTAGCTATACTCGGACTTGGGCTTATGGGTGGTTCACTCGCTCTTAGCCTAAAAAAACTAAACTTTATAGATAAAATTGTTGGAAGTGACCACAACAAAAAGCATAAAGAAGAAGCTTTAAGACTGGGTCTTGTGAGTGAAATCATCGAGTTTAAAGATATAAAAAATTATGATGTTATTTTTTTAGCCATTCCAGTTGATGGGGTTATATCTGCTCTTTATGACTTAGTAGATGTTAGTGAAAATGTAACCATCATAGACCTAGGTAGCACAAAGTCAAAGATCATCTCTTGCATACCCTCCTCTATACGAAAAAACTTTGTAGCAGCACACCCCATGACAGGAACAGAGTATTTTGGTCCATCTTCAGCCATAGATGGTTTATATAATGATCAGGTGGTTGTTCTTTGTGAACTGCAAGACAGCGGAGAACATCAACAAAAAGTAAGTAGAAAAATATTTAAAGCACTTGGAATGAAAAAGCATTTTATGAAAGCAGATGAGCATGACCGTCATGCTGCTTTTATATCTCATATGCCTCATGCTATCTCCTACTCTATTGCAAATACCGTTATGAAACAAGAAAACAAAAACAATATACTAGCCCTTGCTGCTGGTGGGTTTCGCTCTATGAGCAGGCTAGCAAAAAGCTCTCCAAATATGTGGGAAGATATCTTTAGACAAAACAAAGACAATCTACTTGAAGCTATAACTCTTTTTGAAACAGAACTAGCATCTTTAAAAAGATCCATACAAAATGATGACTGGGAAAGTGTGAACAAAAAGATGAGTGATGCAAACAAGCTACACGATATTTTAGACTAAGAAATATCGTACTTTTTAACTAGCTCTCGTAATAATTTTTTATCAACTTCTATCTTAGCATCTTCATAAATATTTCTCTCTAAAATATCCATCATAGCTCTAACATCTTCATTGTGCTTATATGGAAGAAATTTTACTAAAAGTATCTTTGGTTCTTTTATAGAAACTACTTGTTTTTTTGTTTTAAACTTGTATGATTTTAAAAGCATTATGAAAACTCCAGATGCTAAACCTAAGACAAAAACAAGTACAAACCAATATTTAGGGACTTCACTTTCTTTAGTTAGAACTACTTTTTCAACAGGCTTTACCTGCTCTTTTTCTACTATTAGCTTAGTTTGTGCCTTGGAGTTTTTTACTTTTATATCTATAGCATCTGTTGAAATTGTTTTTATCTCTTTTGTTGTAGGGTTAAAATACTTTAAAGTAAAAGGTTTTATAAGAAAGTCGCTATCTCCAACAAAAACTATTTTTTGAGTCAAAATATTTTCTTTTATAACTATCTTTTCATCAAATATATTTACACCATCTATATATGGTTTAAAACTTTTTATATCTTCTAAATTTCCATTTCCCTGCACTTTTATAGTTAAGTTTATCGCTTCATTAGAATTTATCTGAGTTTTATCAACACTTGCTACTATATTAAAGTCCCCAACCAAACTCACATCTGCTGGTAACTTTTTCACATCCACAATCAACTCATTTGAGAAGTAAGTTTTCCATTTTATCTTTGGTATCCACGACCCCCAACTATCTCGAATATGTGTTCTTGAAGCTATTTGAAGCTGTGCAGGAGTGATACTCAACTGCCCTACTCTTTGTGCTGCCATTTTATAAGTGATCTTAGTTGTTGTATATTTCTCACTATCTATCCTTTTGGGCTTAGACTCACTTTTAATCCAAAAGCCCTTTAGTATTGGAGCCACAAACTTACTATCAACTGCCTCAACATTTCGTTTCTGCTTCAAAAAAAGATCTACTTCAAAGGTTTCGCCTACATAGACCTCTTTTTTTGAGCTTTTTAGCACCAATATAAAGTCAGAGTCTTTGTTAGCTACAACTTTACTTACTATGAGTTCAACACTGTTACTTGTTTCTATATGAGAGTCTATCTCTACTTCAACAGCATCTATGACACAACTTTTTCTAGGAATAAACTGATAGCTTAATATATGACTTCTCCTAGTGTTTCCATTGATAATCTCAACAGATGCTTGAGATGATGTTGCAACAACATTAACTCCACAAAGAGAACTGATAATAGGTCTTTTTATATTAGAACCCGATAGATGCAGGGAGTATGTTACTAATTCACCAGCCTCAACACTAGATGAATCTAGTGTTGCTTTAACACTTGCTAATGCAACTATATTTGTAATAAGTAGTATTAATATTATTTTACCAAGGTTTTTCATCATGTTTTGCCTCATTAGGTTTTTCTTTGTTTAGCTTATAAAGGTAGGTGCTTTTATGTAGGTTTATCTCATTTAGCCACTTCTTTTCTTCTGCATCACTCATTTTAGACTTTGAGATGTTTTGTGGCTTAGAGGCTGACTTATCATCTTTTTTGTCTTTTTCTAACTTATCTAGTTTTTTCTTCTTTTGTTTTGTAGTGTTGTTCTCTTTTGAGTCTTTTGATGTTGAACTATTCTCATCTTTTTTCTTTTTTTCTTTGTCGGTATCTTTTGAGTCTTTAGAGTTCTTGTCTTTGTTTTTTTCTTTGTTTTTCTCATCTTTGTTTTTCTTATCTTGAGATTTTTTATCTTTATCTTTATCTTTATTATCCTTGTTTGAATCTTTTTGTTTCTTTTTGTCTTTGTCTTTGTCTTTATTTTTTTTATCTTTTTTTTCTTTTTGCTTGTCTTTTTCTTTTTCTTTTTTTATGAGTTTTTTTACCTCTTCAAGGTTTTCTCTAGTATCTTTATCTTCTTTTATCTTTAAAGATTTTTCATAAGACTCTACTGCTTTTTGAAAGTTTTTATCTAAGGCATAGGCATTTCCAATATTTGAGTAGTTTTTTGCTCTGGACTCTTTGCTATCAAAACTAGCTTTTTCATAAGAGCTTATAGCTTCTTTGTATTTTTTTTGTTTATATAGGGAGTTTCCTGCATTAAAAAAACTCTCAGGATTTTTATTTTTTTGAGCATACTCTTTATAAATTTTCTCAGATTTTTTATACTCACCTGCTTCATAGGCATTTCTAGCATCTTTTAACTGCATAAAGTCCAAAAGCCCTGCTCTAGCATCTATAGATGTTAAGATAAAAAACAGCATAAATAAACTCGCTGATGAACTAGCTGTTTTTTTATTTATAGAGCTAGTTGCGATAAGCAATAGTAAAAGTGCCATCGCTAGTGGATAGTAAAAAAGAGCTGTGTATTTATGAATCTCTTCGCTTTTTAACTCTTTTGAATTACTAGTGCTTTTTATCTCTTTTAACATTCTTAAAATATCCCTATTTGAAGTTGTATTTTCTATATAAACTCCACCTGTTTTTGTAGCTAAGGCAGAGATATTATCGTTGAGTTTTGATATCAAAACCTCTCCATTGTATGTTATAAAGTTTCCATCTTTGAGCTTTATGGGAGCACCTTTACTTGTGCCTATCGCTAAAACAAACACAACAATATTGTTCTCTTTTGCAAATGATATCTCATCTGAAAAATCATCTCCATCTCCACCATCGCTAAGAATAAGAAGATATTTTTGCTCTTTACTTTTTGATGATAATGAGTAAGTTTTTAAGATAGAGTGAAAGTCTGTTCCCTTTTCAGTGATAGAGGTTGTGTCTAGTTGAGTTAGTAAAAAAGAGACTGCTTTTGCATCAAAACTAAGAGGAGAAACAAGATATGAGTTTTTAGCAAATGCCATCAAACCGACCCTTTGTTTTAGAGTATGTTTTAAAAATACCAATGCTTTTTTCTTTGCCAACTCCAAACGGTTTGGATAAACATCTTGAGCCAACATAGAGTCAGAAATATCAAAAGCTATCATGATGTCTGAACTCTTAGCCTTAACTAAAACCTTTCCATCGTTTATAACTGGCTGCGCCAATGCCACTATCATTAAAAAACCTATAAGAAAAAACAGAGCATTTCTAGTGCGGATGCTTAGGCTCTTTGCATTAACTCTAAGTTTGTCCATAACCTCCTCAGAAAAGAAAACTGCCTGAACATCTTTTTGAGTTAGCAAAAGAGCAAAAAGCACAAAAAGCACTGGCATCATATAGTATAAAAACTCTGGATGTAAAAAACTCACTATACTCTCCCTCGTTTGTTTCTTAGATATAGATAAAGCATCAAACTAAGCAGAGATAAAAAGAGAGGATATGTATAATAATACTTTATATATGAAAAAGTTTGAGCCTCGATCTTTGACTTTTCAAGCTTATCTATCTCCCTATAAACCTCTTGTAACTCCATCGCACTAGAGGCTCCAAAAGCTTTTGCTCCTGTTTTTTTCGCTATCTTTAAAAGTACTGCTCTGTTATACTCGTGGGGCATTCCTATACCTACAGGATAGACTTTTATGTTTTCTTTTATTGCCATCTCAAGAGCTACATCAAGAGGAACTTTATCAATACTTGGAGTTGAGTAACCATCTGTGAGTAAGATAGCGACCTTACTTTTTGACTCACTCATCTTTAAAAGATTTACACCCTGAGCCAAAGAGGTATTTAGTGCTGTATATTTTCCAGCCATTCCTACATATAGTTGAGATATGATCTTGTTTAAAATGTTAGCATCATAGGTCAATGGAGATGCTATAAAAGAGTAGGAACCAAAAACCACTAAACCAATGTTGTCATTTTTTCTTGCTTTTACAAACTTTGAAACTATATACTTAACAACATCAAACCTTGAAAGACTAGGATTTACTAGATCAAAACCTTGTGCTTTCATAGACTGAGATGCATCTAAGATGAGTGCTATTTCATAGCCATCTTTTGGCTCTAACTGATAAGGTTCATCTTTTACAGGAGACATCAAGGAGATAACAAGCATCAAAATTGCTAGCCATTTTAAAAAGAACAAAGATTTAGATGCCGATACACTAGAACTCATAAACTCACTAGTATGTGGAAAGTAAAAAGATGGTAGTTTCATCTTACAGTAGTTTGCACAAAATATAAAGAGTAAAACTATCGCTATAAATAGAGGAAACTCAAAGTAAAGTCCATCAAACATCAAGCATACCTTTATAGAGTTCTATATATCCTAACACCTCGCTATCAAACTCTTTAACCTCTTGTCTATACTTATAAACTTCTAGCCTTTGGAGTAAGTTTTCATAGATCTCTTTATGTCTTGAGCTATCATCTCTAAATATAAAACCTAAAGAGGTGATATCATAAGCTGACTGCTTAGTATCTTGAAGATTTAGTGCATCTATAGCTTTTAAGTTTTCTTTTCTTTGGTTAAATTTATTTCTTGTTTTTAACCATCTATAAAGTAGATAAGACAGGATCAACACAAGCACTATCACAAGAAAAACAAGTGCTAGAAGATAGTAAAAAGAATACTCTTGAACTTCTAAAAGTGGTTTTATATCATGAAGTGCTATATCGAAGTTTTTCTCAGCCATCTATCTTCCTTCAAACAATCGTCTAAGCTCAACAATCTCTTGTGAGTGAGTATATATCTTTGTAAATCTAACCTGATGCTTTCTAAATATTTCATATAGTTTACGGTCGTGCATCTGTACTTTTTTTGCATATCTTTTTACACTAGATGCATTAAAGTCGCCCTCAAGTGTAGCCCCACTTTGTGGGTCAACCAAGGAAGAAAAGCCCATCTCTGGTGGCTTTTCTTCTAGGGTATCTCTTACTATGATAGATACAACTTCATGTTTTTTTGCTAAAACCTTAAAGTCTGGTATCTCAAAAAAGTCCCCAATCACTATGATGAGAGATTTGCGTTTTAATCGTTTATATAAAGTATCGGCTATCACTTTAAAATCCACTTTTTTATCTATAGCATCAAAGTCCAAGATCTCAGCTACATTTTTTTGAATTTGATGGAGCTTTTTACTCGGCTTTGTACTAGAAATCATCTCATCTGTAAATATATATGAACTTAACAAGTCTCCATTTTTCAGAGTCGAAAAGCTTAAAAGTGCAGATATTTCAGCGATACTAACCTGTTTAAACTTTTTAGAACCAAAATGAACACTTCCATTTAAAACAGAAACTAAAACTACATTTAGCTCTCTTTCTTCACGAAAAACCTTAATAAAAGGCTTTTGCATCTTAGCGGTAATATTCCAATCAATATGACGGATATCATCCCCTGCCATATACTCTCTTAGCTCTATAAAGTCATAACCCTCACCTTGAAAAATAGAGGGATTGTTACCCACCATCTCACTAAAGACTTGTCGCCTTGCACGAACTAAGATTTTTTGTAATTTACTCAATACTCTTAGCCTACGGTATCGCTACAGTCTCTAAAACTTTTTGTATTATCTCATCTGTTGTGATGCCCTCGGCTTCTGCTTCATAGGTCAGTACTATGCGATGACGCATGATCTCTTTTGCTATATATGCCACATCAACAGGGGTTACAAACTCCTTGCCTCTTAAATAAGCCATCGCTTTTACTGCTTTAAACATATCTATACTAACACGAGGAGATGCTCCAAAATGTATGTAGTTTTCTAACTCTTCTAGTTTATACTCACTAGGGTTTCTAGTTGCACTTACAAGCTCTATGATATACTTTTGAACCTCATCATCTATATGGATATTTTTTATCTCACCTTTTAACTCTTCTAGCTCTGCATGAGTTACAACAGGTTTTATCTCTTGTATCTTACCGCTAGATATTCTTTTTGCTATCTCTAGTTCTTCCTCTTTTGTGTTGTAATCAACTACTATCTTTAACATAAACCTATCTAGCTGAGCCTCTGGAAGTTGATAAACTCCCTCTTGTTCAACAGGGTTTTGAGTAGCCATTACAAAAAATGGAGGCTCTAGTTTAAAGCTTGTATCGCCTATAGTTATCTGTTTTTCTTGCATAACTTCTAGTAGAGCTGATTGTACTTTTGCTGGCGCTCTGTTGATCTCATCTGCTAAAAGAAGGTTTGTAAAGATAGGACCTTTTTTGATCTTAAAGTTGTTTTGTTGAGGGTCGTAAATCTCTGCACCAAGTATGTCAGAAGGAAGCAGGTCTGGAGTAAACTGTACTCTTTTAAACTCTAAGCCTAAAGACTTTGAGAGTGCATTTACTGTCGTAGTTTTCGCAAGTCCAGGGACACCCTCTATAAGTATATGACCCTCACAAAGAAGTGCTACTAAAAGCCCATCTATCATCTTGTCTTGTCCAACAACTACCTTAGCAACTTCTTCTTTAATGGTTTGTATTTTAGAAATCATACTTAAGTGACCTTATATTTTTATGACGAAATTATAACTCAAAGGGGTTAATCATTGGTAATGCTATACCTCTTCTCCACCTACTTAAAAAACTATTTCTACTATATGTCTTGCATCCGAGTCTCTCTTTATAACGCATGCAAGGGTGACCTAGATTCCAAAAGCTAAAGCCATTTTTTTCTAAATACAAAGACAAGACTACAAGCTGTAGTGTGCCGTAGTTGTTGTACCTTTTTTCACTAGAGCTAAAACCGCTTAAACTTGTATATGTTGCACCTATGATATATCCAATTTCTCCAGATATTAACTCATCTGTATCTTTACAAATAAGCTCAACTGATATAATTTTAAAGTTCTTTTCTATAGGGGATTTGTGTAGCTTTTTTAGTAACTCTGCATACTGCTCTTTGAGCCAATTGTATTTATGTTTGTCTTCAATATTTTTTAAAACCTCATCAAACCTTGAGTTTATAGAAAATTTATAGTTATTTTTATCTATGAGTTTTTTAACTTTTTTTGATATATGAAGGTTTTTAAAATCTAAAACAGCATAATCAAACTGAAGCTCAGGCAGTAAAACTAAACCCATATTTGAGTCATAGCTTGTGCTTATGAAACCAGCAGATGCAAGCTTTATGTAAAATGACTCGCTCCACTCACTACTCCAGTAGTAGTTGTTGTCCATATCTAAGCATATTGATTTGAACAAAAGTCTATCTTCAAGTATTGATGGTGATATATGATATATTTGAGGTTGAGATAACATAGATGTAATTATAGGGTAAATTAATCTATATTTAGATTAATCCCTATAACTTCATTGATACCCTGTTTTTTAATATCTTGTTCCATAGTAATCGAAGCATTTTTGTACAGACTAGCATCTGAACCATTGTATCTTTTTTTAATGATTATCGACTTACCACCGATTGATTGTTTTTTGTCAAAAACACTAACATCAATAGTTACTACAGCTATATATACAGAAGATGTTCTTGAGATGTTATCGCTAGCATCTACCTTTATATGAACTGCATTTTTTTTAGAACTTGAAACATTGTAGCCATTTTGAGCAAGATAATTTTTTATGCTATTTACAAACTTGGTGGATTTTTTATTTCCGCTAACATAAAACTTAAGGCTTTTAGACTCTGCTATAAATTGCTTCTGTTTTGTGCTTACAAAATTTAAGTTCTTTTGCTTATCAAAACTTTTATCTAGGTCAGAGATGATAAAAATCACCGAAAGTAGCTTACTAGCTTCATCTGCTAACTCTTTTTTAGAGTTGTATCTAGTTAAAGCATCCATACCCTTTAAAGATAGATATTTTTGATCAATATTCTTTTTTTGAGTCTCTAAGTTCTCTTTTAAACCCTTAACTAGCTTTTGCTTATCTGTTTTTATCATAACAGCAAACTCTCTATAGCTAACTTTGTGAGATTTAACTACTTCGTAGTTATTTATCTTTATCTTAGAAACATCAGACTTTATCTGATTTTTAATGACAGACTTTGAGTATGCACCTTGAACTTCTTCATTGGATTGATAAGATGACTCTATAGTAGTTCCTAGCTTTGCTACCATATCTCTAAGAGCTGCATCTATAGCCGACTTTCTATCAGACTCAACACTCATGCCATACATATATTTTTCATTGTCACTTGGGAGTATAGAGTTTATCCACTTTGGTACTACTTTAGGAGTAGGTTTTGCTACTGGGGCAGCAGAACTGCCGCCACCACAAGCACTAAAAAAAATAGCAGTAGAGGTTAAAAGTAAAAAACTTTTAAGTATGTTCATTTTACTTAGCATTCATCTGTTGCTTTGCTTCATTGCGCTTTTCGATTAGTCTGTCAATTCTTGTTATCGCTATATTTATCTCATCAACAGGCTTACCCGCTAAGTCGTCAGCCATAGCGTACATCTTCTTAGCTTGTTCAAACTTTCCTTGAGCTTCATTTACAACACCATATACATAAGCAACAACATACGACCTTCCATCTAGCTCATCAAGTAGTCCTCGTAAAAGCTTCTCAGCTTTATCCATACGACCAGCTTTAATATATGCTAGAGATGTTTCAAAAGTTTTTTCTTGTTTATCGGTAACATTTTCAAGCTCTATATTTTCAAGAAGTGTTACTTTAAAATAAACATAGTGAGGAGTTAGTTTATATACAAACTCAGATGCGATTGCAGTAGTTAGCCTGTTTAATGCCTGACCTTTTGAGATAGTCTTTCCATTTTTACAAGAGTCGGAATTAAGCTCTTTGTTGATCGTATCGCCATAGATGATAGAGCCAGTCTCTACATCTACAATGTTAATATTTGCAGATACTTGAGCCTGTGTTGTTCTACAGGTAACTGTGTAGTGTTTGTACTGAGCACACCCATCTTTAGTGTATTTAAGACATTTCTCTCTGCTTTCTTTGTATTGAGAACTTGTAGCAGATGAAGAAGCTATCTCTCCATTTATGACCGCTTGAGCACCGATCAGTTTACCAACTTTAGTAGCAGTTGCTTCATCTAGTAACTCAGATGATTGTAACTTTTGTTCTGCCATAATTTGATTTAAATCTTTTCTACTTAAAATAGTGAAATATCTCTTTTTGTCTAGCTTATGCTTAGCTATTTGAGACTCTATCTTGCCAGACAAACCAAGCTTATCATTTTTAAAATCACTAATCGCAATTTTTTTCTTTGAAGCCATAGCTCCAACCTCAGCTGGGTCCAATGCCTTTATCTTGACCTTTTGAGCACATCCACTCATTAGCAATAAAACAGCCGATGCCATCAATAATAACTTTAGTGATATTTTCATCTATCTTTCCTTTTGAAATATTTAATATATTTTAGTTAAAAACTGTTTAAATTAATATTAATTTCCTGTTAGAAAAGAGATAATTCCTTTTTTATCTATCATTTTTTCATATTTAGCAACCCTAGATATTGCATCTGAGAAGCCCTCTGAAGACCCTGACTTTGTTTTATACATAACATTTGAAACTACGATTCCTTTTTTATCTGTTGCTTTAATTACTGTTCTTCTTAAAGCAATAGTAAGTTTTTTAAACTCCTCATTTGTAGAGTTTACTTTTCTCATCTTTGCTTTTGTTGTCACTTTTATAAGAATATTGTAGTTTTTATTGCTAAAAGTAGCATTTTGCATACTCAATTCTGAACGAATTAGTGAGGCTAAAGGCTCTGAGTTTTTGTCAGACTCTATCTTAAATACTAACTCTCTTTTCGCCTTTCGCATCTCTTTAGTGTAGGTTAGGTATCTGGAAGTATATTTTGAGTCATCATAGTTTACATCTAGGGCATGAAGAAGAGGAAAAAATGTATCAGTTTCTTTTAGATATTTGTTTATCACAGAAGAGAGTTTTAACTTTTCAAAATACCCAGCATCTTGGTAGATCTCCCATTCTGTTTTTATCTTAGCATCTACTTTTTGAAGTTTTCTCTCATAGCTAGCGGTTAAGATATCTCTATCTACTTGAACTAAAAGTGTCCATTTTCCACCTTTGTTTACACTATCTTGCACTTTAACATCACTATATTCTATCTTTTTACTTTTACTTACAACTTCACTTTTTGTAGTTTGCAATATATCTTCATCTCCATTTTGGCGACTAGCTGTCAATGAGTTTGAAAAGTTAGATGCAACATCTACAGAAATTTTAGCACTTATGACCCCTAAAGCATCACTCTTTGCATCTTTTTGTGTATCTCCATAGCCTACTGCATAAAAGTATCTACTTGTGTCTGATGGAGGATTGTTCAACCAGCTAGGGGTAGAACTATTGAGCGATGGTGAAGCCGAAGCTCCACATGCACCAAAAAAAACTATACTGAGTAATAAAAAAAGTGTTTTAACTTTCATACGATCTCCTTATTTATCTGTTTTTTGATTTTCTAAATTTTATTTTGCTTGAGTCTCTGCTTCTTTTGCTTTTTCTAGTTTTTCTTTTTCTAGTTTTGCCGCCTCTTCTTTTGCTGCTAGCTCTTGATCAATTTTTGCTTGATGTGCTAACAATATGATATTTGTAATGGTCTCATATTTTTCAGCAATTGTTGATTGTTGGTTAGCATAGTAGGTACCTATCAATATATTTGGCAGTAAGTATATAGCATTTCTAGATAACCTTGCCAATCTCTCATTATACTTATCTTGCAGATTTGCAGGTACTCTAGCTTTAGCTACTGCTAAACTTTGCAACTCTTGAGGAAACTTAAGTATAATATTACTAGAGATGATATTTGCAGATGCTAGTCCAAAAGCAGTATATGCCTGTGTTGCACCAGTTTGTATCTCATTTGAAACAATATTTACATTTCTTGCAAGTTTAACATAGTTTTCATCATCTATATTTATATCACTTTCCAGTGCTATGGTTGCTGTATCAAGAAGTTCAAAATATATAGATTTCTTTTCATCCGCAATAGATTCTGCTTCTGATATTTGTGTATCTACTAAAACTATCTCTTTTTCTATGCTTAGTTTTTCGCTAGCACTTAACGGAGTGTAGTCAGTTTTCTTATCTTTCATCTTCTGTGTTTTGGCTAGATCTTTTTTAAGAGTAGTTTGAAGTTCACCCTTTTTTGATTTGATAGATGCTACCTCTACATATTGACTTAACATCTCATCTCGAGCAGTAGTTAAATCTTTTTGTAGGTCTATTGGAGTTAAAGATATTAGTGCTTCACCGATAGTTTCATATATATCGCCATCTACAGCTTCTATCTCTGCAAGATTACCATCTTTAAACTCTACAAAGTTATCAAGTGTACTGTCAAAATTAAACACATTTGGCCAGTTGGTCTTGTCTTCACCATAAAAAATCATTATTTTTTGTATTGCTCTTTTTGTCAGGGGTTTTACTTTTTGGTTTAAAACCATTGCTGCAATATTTCCATAACCACCAAGCATATTCATACTAGCACTACTTCCTAACATATCTCTCTGAACAAGAGTAGTATATTGTACAGTTGAGAAATATGGTCCATCCATAAGTAGGTCTATGATTTTTTTATTTTCTGTTTCGTTTATGTCTGAAGAGACCATTACAGGCCATAGAGCATCAGATGATATTGGCATTTTAAAAGCCATGATATTGTTTTCACGAACTATTGTCATACCTATCGCTACACGATTTGCTTGGTTTTCTAAAGTTGGCACTTCCATCTGTGACTGAAGACCTTCCATCGCCGAACTACACCCCGTCATTACAAGAGCAGTTAATGTAACTGCTAGAGCATTTACTATTGCTTTATTCATTTTTTTTCCTTAAAATTTTATTTGTATTCACTATCACTGTTTCCAGTCATAGAGTTTCTGTCGTTTCTTAGTGCTTGGTTTGATCTATCTTGCTCTTTTGTTTTGTTTAAAAGATTGTAAAAGTTCTCAAACCTTGCACTTGCACTAACCACTGTTTCATCATCTATACCACCTAAGCTTAAAGCTTTTTCATAATATTTAGATGCCCCTTCTAAAAGTTTCATATCTTCTGTATTGCTTGCCTCCGCCTCATATAAAATGGCTAGGTCATAAAAGTAATTCATATCTTTTTCACCCTTATAATTTTGCATTATTTTGATAGCACCCTTATAGTTTTTTCTCTTTGCATAGGCTATAACATGTGTTAGTTCATCAGGTAAAGATTTAAATTCACGACGCTGGTGTGTCTTTAGTGGAGATATATCTGAGATAAAATGTTTAACTACCTTTTTCGCAGCTTGTGATGCTAACTCGTTTTCACTTGGCAACCTACTTATATCACCAGATTGGCGGTTTTTTCTATCACTATATGTTTTGACTAAAAACTCATCACTGCCACGAGAAAGTGTAAAACTTACTTCTAAAAAAAGAGATGCTTTGTTGCCTGTTTGCTTATACTCATAACCAAGAACTTTCATGCTTAAAGCTACATCAGAGTTACTACCCATTGGGTCTAGTGTTACAAAGTTTGTTTCTGTAAGTCTCTGTTTTACATTATACACTAGCATATCTTGAAGTCTAGTGTTGGCTTCTAAAGCACCTTTTACATCTGGGTTTAACCATACAGCTAAATATGCTCCATCAGATATAAACTCATCTTTTGTCTGGATCTTAGACAATTTTGCCACCTCTTTTGGTGCAGTGTATGATGGTATAACTATTTTAGCACCACTTCCACAACCTACAAAAAAGACTATAGTCATCGATAAAGTCAGCAAAGAAATCAATTGTTTCATTTTATCCCCTTAAAATTAATCAGCTATTCTAGTTAAAAATAGTTTAAATTAATATTAATCTTCAT
>JAERRX010000097.1 GCA_016735225.1 Sulfurimonas sp.
TAGAGTATCCTTGATGTTAAAAGTCTTTTTTTTAAACTAAGCTATAAGGCTATTTGTTGTATAATAAACAAAAAAGTAAAAGGAACAAAAAATGATTGACCTAGACCAAGAACTAGCATACGAAAACCTAACACAAAAAGACATCATGAAATTTCTTCTACACTCAACACAACATGCAGCAACAAGAGAAGAACTACAGGATGTAAAAACAGAGCTAAAGCAAGAGATTGCAGATGTAAAAACAGAGCTAAAGCAAGACAATACAGACCTTAAAGTAGAACTAAAGCAAGATATTGCAGACCTTAAAGTAGAACTAAAGCAAGATATTGCAGAGCTTAAAGTAGAACTAAAGCAAGATATTGCAGAGCTAAAGCAAGATAATATAGACCTTAAAGTAGAACTAAAGCAAGATATCGCAGACCTTAAAGTAGAACTAAAGCAAGATATTGCAGAGCTAAAGCAAGATAATATAGACCTTAAAGCAGAACTAAAGCAAGACAATTCAAACCTAAAAGCTGATATAAAACATATAGCTATAAAATTTGAAAAAATTCAATGGCTCATCCTAGCAGTACTTGTAACTGTAGTACTAAAAGACTATGTGATCTCTTTGTTACACTAACCTACTATCTAAAAAGGTGCAACGAGATAATGGGAGCGAGTAAAAATATCGTTATACTCAAGACTGTCGTTTAGCTCACGGATCGCATCTCTTAAAGTACCTCTGTTTGGCATCGATTCAGTTATTCCAAGTTGTCTTCTATTTCACTCATGATTTGCTTTAAGTCGCTCTGTATGATTGTTGTTAATATTTTCAAGGCTTTTTCTATTGTTTCTAGTACTAATGATAATTGCTACTATTGCACTAGCAAGTATCAAACATTACACTCCGTGTATGGCTCGGATTGTTAGTTAATGAGATATTAATATAGCTAGTGTTGTGTGGCTTGCCTATCAATAGACTTCTTGCAAAACTCAATTTTCAACATTCATTCCTCTATCAAAATTAATCAATCCACAAATAAGATTTACTCGTAAATTATAGCCTTTTCTTCTATTTCTATATGCTTGTTTTAATATTTGAAATGTCTTTATTTTAGCATTTATATGTTCAACAAAAATTCTTTTTGAAGCTTTTATTTGGTTCTCTTTTTTATCGCTATTGGTAAGTTTATTATTTTTACTATTTTCTTTGCTTTTTCTGGTCTTTGTATTTGGCTCTGTGTTGCATCTATTGATATAAACTCTACTGAATTATCTGCTTCATATAGTACTCTTTTGCTTGGTAATGAAAACTTACCTGACTTGATCAATACTTTTTCTATTTGATGCTTGACTCTCACTTATATCATAGTCTATTCCCATATTTTGTCTATAAAATATATTTTCATTGTAAGTCGCATCCCTGCGATTGTATATCCACTTTTTTTGAGATACCTCCAAAGCCTTGAAAGCAAAAAAATAAAAATGTAAATTAGATTTAGTAGGCTATCATCACACTATCAACAGAAGCATAGATCCTAGTGAAACATTGTAAGTTCCACGGAAATGGAAAGAAATTATGCAACAGAAACTTGATTGCGACCGTTTTGTTTTGACTTATATAGGGCTTCATCTGTTTTTTTGTATATCCCATCTAAAGTTAAACTATCATCAGGCTTGATTATGTACAATCCACCAGAGATTGTCAAATATTTGGATGCACTATTTTCCGAATGTTGTATTTTTAAATTTTCTATACTTTTGCCTACTTTATTTGCTATCAACGGCTGAAGTGAACTACAAGTAACCCCTTATGAGAGTTCAAAATTTCTAATAAATAACTTTTATAACTTAAAACTAGAACTACTTAAAAGCCGATGGGTTACTTGTTAGTTTCACTGATTTGTTAGGCAGTCTGGCTATCCAAATACAATGTATCAGGACATAAATCCTGTCCATTTTTCCATTGTATAGAATCCATAAAAGGTTTGACTGTATTAAAATAACTTCTTTCTTGAAGTTGTTTAAAAAAACCTTTATTTATATAGGGCTTCATATCAAATATTTTTAATTCATCATTTGTGAATGTAAGTAAGATTTTATAATCATCTTGTGCAATTTCCGCTTTAATTCTTAGATACATTTTATTCCTCCTATTTTAAAGGGTCAATTTTAAATATCTCTTCACCACTAATAGCTAATTCCCAATCAGCCATTAATTCATCTTAATGAATTAAAATCCATGCTTCTACTAATTTTCTTTTATTAGTTTTCATAGTACCATTTAATATTTTTCCATCAGGTATTGAAAATACTGCTT
>JAERRX010000159.1 GCA_016735225.1 Sulfurimonas sp.
GGAAGAAATTCATTTTCAATATTTTCTTGAGTATAGCCACAAATATTTCCATATTTTGGGTCCAAACTAATATCATCTAACATATTCAGCCCACTAAAGATAGAAGCTTTTGAAAACTTACTTACCCCTGTGAGCATTGTAAACTTTATATACTCATCGGCATTTTTTATCTCTGTGTAGAGCCTACTTAAAATATCTCTGTTTTCTTTGGCAACTTCTATTTTATCAATATTGTCTAAGATGGGTTTGTCGTATTCATCTATGAGAATAACTACTTTTTGCTTATGTTTTTCGTAAGCTTTTCGTATTAACTCTTTAAAGCAAATAGCATAATCTTCTGTATTTTTACACTCTAAGCCTAGTCTTTCCCCATTTACTTCA
The DNA here is from genome assembly GCA_016735225.1 of Sulfurimonas sp. GTDB lineage: Bacteria > Campylobacterota > Campylobacteria > Campylobacterales > Sulfurimonadaceae > Sulfurimonas. The sequence continues at coordinate 382 of JAERRX010000159.1, forward strand.
AGTGTATCTATGATGGTAGTTTCTAGTTGTCTTTGATTTAGAATCTTTCCAAATACTATCTTAATAACTGGATATTTAACTTCCCAATCCCACTTATCATAAATATATAAGCCCTCAAAGAGTTCTTTGTTTCCTTGAAATATCTCTTGCACCGTATCCATAAAAAGAGATTTTCCAAATCTTCTAGGTCTTGAGAGAAAGATATAGCTACTGCTTTTTATAAGTTCTAAGGCTATATCTGTTTTATCTATGTAGAGATAATTCTCTTTTTTATCTCTAATCTTACTAAAGGCTTGTATCCCTATGGGTAGTTTTGCTAATTTCATATTTTTCCTTTTTCTATAGCTTTATCTTCCTATTTCCATCAAGTGTTGGCTCTTGTTTTTTTAAAGCACCCAGCTCATTTGATGCCTCACTTACTTTATAGGAAACCTCTTTATATAACATATTGACATCTTTTTTCCCTTCTAGTAATGACTTCATTACAAAATAACTAAACATTCTATGCCCTTTTTCCTCATACATATTTGAGTACTGTTTCTTTTGTCCAGCTGTTAAAACAACCATTTTGGAGGTGTCAAATTTTACTCGCTTTGGAGCTAGTCTCGACCCAGCCACCCCTTTGATGATACTGACCCCATCAGTCGCCCCTGAGAAACAACTATCTACAAATGCCACCACTTTACTAGCCTTGCTATCGCTCAATTGTTTATAGATATTTTTCAAAGAAAACTCTTTTTCACTCACGATAAAATCAGGTATCGCATCACTTGGCAACAGATACGGCTCTCCCCCTTGTGAAGCATTTGGAATACCGTGTCCATTATAATAAAAATAGATAGTATCCCCTTTTTTCACTTCACTTAGCAGTATTCTAAGCTTGTTTTTTATCGCCGTTCCTGTCGCTTTATTGTTGATAAGTGTGTAGCTATTTCGCTCTTTGATACCTAGAGTTTTTTGAGCCACTTTTTTAAAAGCTAAAGCACTTCTTTTTGAGTATTTTATATCATCTGTTTCACTATAATCTTCTATCCCCACCACAAAAAGCCATTTTTTACTATCTATTTTTGTAGCTTTTATCTTACTTAAAAGTGCAGGAATATCATCATCAAAACTTTGCCCTTGTATCTCTTTTCCATCTTTATATGCTAAAGCTTTTATCTCATAGGTATCTTTTAGATTTGGATTTTGCAAACTCAATCGCATCTGTTTCGCACTATCAAATTTCACTTTTGTATCTTTTATAGCTACGGAAATTTTCTCAGGTTTAAAATCTTTGGAGTTTAATACTGCTAAATAATTTGCACCATCATAATTTGCCTTGATAGATTTCAGTGTGATAAGATTGTTTTTAAACTCAAAAGTTGGCTCTGCTTTTACAGTTTTTATATTATCTGAAAATGCTTTTGCTTGAGATGGACTCACTTTTAAAGATACTTTTTTACTATAATTTGCATCGTTAGCTTTCATAGTTACATACATCGTTCCAGTTTCTACATCATAACTTCGTTTTTCAAATTTAAAGCCACCCATTATAGTTTTAAAAGCACCTTTTTGAAACTTTAAGATTTTTTCTTTTAATTGAGTTTTTTTGTATTTTTGTTCCAATTCTATCTCTTTACTTAATTTTGAGATGATTGTATTTCTATTTTCTACATCTCTTCTATATTTAGCTTGGAGCTGTTTTATTTTCTCTTCTCTATCTTTAATCTTGCCATTTACTCTTTCTTGAAATTGTACTTTTGTTTCATATTCCCCTTTTACAAATTTTGGTAATGTTGGTAAATTAGGTTTTTGTATTCTATTAAGTATTTTTCGTGGTATTTTTCGTGGTTGTAAATATAGATTTGTTACTTCTTGGGTTATGTTTTCAATCTCTTTAAATGGTTGTTTTGAATAAGAAACTTTTTTTACAATTCTTTTTTTACCATTTGCACTTTTATATAATTTATATTTTTTTGAAGTATAAAAAGACAAAGTACTAATCTGTCCTGCCCTAGCACAGCGAACGAAATATGCATCTGTCTTATATGTGTAAAACGAACGCCCATCCACTGAATTCATATACCAAGCACTACCAGTATTGTGTGAATAGACAGAAGAAGACCAGTAGAAATCAGAAATAGAATTTTGAAACTCTTTTCTATGATCCGTTTTGTACTTT
>JAERRX010000082.1 GCA_016735225.1 Sulfurimonas sp.
GAACCAGAGATAAGATAATGCTCTTTGAAACTTAAACCATACACTACATTGGTATGGGACTTGAGAATCTTCAAGAGCTTTCCTGTTTGATAGTTGTAGATTCGGATATTTCCAACATTTTTACCACCGTTTATATCTAAAAACCCACCCACAGCCAAATACCGTTCATTACTACTCAATGCGATAGCAAATATCATCCCCTCAGCCCCAGCACCAATCTTTCCTAGTATCTTCCGTTTCTCTTTCCCTGTTGTGCTATCCCAAACACGGATGGTTTTATCATCACTAGCAGATATAATATCCCCTGATTTGGTGATGATAATATCTCTTATGAGACCTGTATGCCCTTGTGTGTCGAGCTTGAGGATGGCTTGGGTGTTTTTGGGTTTCTTTATCTTTTTTTCTTGTGGTTTAACTAGCTTTTTACTAGGGTAATGTTTTGGTGTAACATTGTTACACGATATAAACATAAGTGCTAGAGATATAAGTAGTGTTAGTTTGAGAAGTTTCATTTTTGGTTTTCCTTTTTTTTATAAATTAGATCCCCAGTCAAGCTGAGGATGACGGGCCTTTGTGACTTTGTGTATGGTATAAACTAGATCCCCAGTCAAGCTGAGGATGACTTGCCTTTGTGACTTTTAGGATGACAGAAGCTTGAAAACTCCGTCACTCTCAGCTTGAAAACCCCGTCACTCTCAGCTTGAAAACCCCGTCACTCTCAGCTTGACTGGGAGTCTAGTCTTTAGGCTTGCACAACCCTAACACTTTTCAGCTTGGGGACAGTAGAAGAATGTAAACTAGATCCCCAGTCAAGCTGAGGATGACGAGTCTCACGAAGAGTATCTGAGTCTCGGCTTTTAGTTTTTATCTTCCTTGACTGAAGTCAAGGCTCCGATGTTTTTATTGTTTCTAGTTTGTCTATCAAGCCAAATGCCTCAATATCAAACCTGCTAAATCCAAAGCATTTTCCCCTAAATATTTTAAACTAGCACCGATATGATACACTTCTTTAGCATCAATTATCATAAATCTATTTAAAAGTCTCAGTATCATGTTGAGATATAAAGGAGATAGCACTTTTTACAGCATTGATATAGCTAAGTGTTTTTGCTTTACCTTTATATGCAATATCAAAGGCTGTTCCATGATCTACTGATGTTCTTATGATGGGTAGATTTAGAGATATATTTATACTTTGTTCAAAGTAGAGAGCTTTTAGGGGGGCTAAACCTTGGTCGTGGTACATAGCTACAAAGTAGTTATAGTTTTTTCTAAAGTTAGGTGTAAAAGCTACATCTGGAACTATTGGACCTATGAACTGCTCAAAGCCTATTTTTCTATTTGCACTTTTTATGGCTTTAGTTATTCTAAGCTCTTCATTGCCTAAAACACCATTGTCTCCAGCATGAGGGTTTAGTCCTAAAACTGCTACCTGCTTTTTTTCTATGGAGCTGTGAAGGTCAAGAAAAAATTGCTTTAGTTTTTTGTACTGTATAGATGCTGCAACATCTTTAAGGGGAATATGCTCGCTAAAAAGTGCTACAAACATCTCCTCGCATCCAAGCATCATAATAGCCTCTTTGTTAAAATGTTTACGGAGTAGATCTGTATGACCCTTGTAGTCTAAGCCAGCTAGCATCCAAGCTTCTTTATGGATAGGCATCGTTACTAGCGCATCTGCTTTTGAGTCCTCACAAAGTTTTATGGCACTCATGAAAGATCTATATGAGTAGAGTCCTGACTCTTTAGTAGTTTTTCCTGCCTCTATATCAAACTCTCTGCCGATGTGATGAAGTTGCATATTTTCTGAAGTCTTGATGTGAAGAAGTTTACTAGCTTTTTCCAACATAGAGCTATCTATGCAGTATATAGGTTTGCAAAGTTCACTAACTTCTTTATGTGCTTTGAGGGCTATCTCTATGCCAACACCATTTAGATCACCTATGCTTATTGCTATTGTTTTAAGACTCGACATGTTAGTTCCTTTATTTTAGATGCTAAAGATATCTTCAAGTTCTCCCCTATCCATATCTTTAAGCCAACTTTCACCAATATTTACACTTAGGTCTGATAGCTCTTGTTTGGCTTTTATCATCTTGTCTATTTTTTCTTCAAAGCTGTTTTTTGTTATAAACCTATAAACATTTACTTTTTTATTTTGCCCTATTCTAAAAGCTCTATCTGTTGCTTGATTTTCGACTGCTGGGTTGAACCATAGGTCATAATGGACTACATGGTTAGCAGCGGTAAGGTTAAGTCCTACTCCTCCAGCTTTTAAAGAGAGTATAAAAACCTTATATCTGCTATCGTTTTGAAACTTTTGTACCACCTCATCTCTTTGCTTTTTGCTCATACTTCCCTTTAGATAGAGTGGTGTTGTTAAAAGCTCTTTTTGGATCAGCTCCATAAGCATCTCGCCCATCTCTACATACTGAGTAAATATCAAAACCTTTTCATCTTGAATGATTATATTTTCAAGTATATTGATAAGAAGTTTAGTTTTTCCAGAGAGTTCTACACTGTTTGGACTTACTTTATCAAAGTTTCTAGGGTGGTTACATATCTGTTTAAGCGAAACTATTAGTTTAAATATTAGACCTTTTGAGTCACCTATATCTATCTGCTTCATAGTTTCATCTACAGTGTTTTGATAAAGAGATGCCTGCTCTTTTGTCATAGTGGCATACTCATCTATAACTATTTTTGCTGGTAGGTCATCTATGATATTTTTATCTGTTTTTAGTCTTCTTAACATAAATGGTGCGGTTATCTGTTTTAGTTTTTTTACCTTGTTTATATCTTTGTTTATCTCTATATCTTTAGCAAAGTTTTTTGTAAAATCTTTTAGAGTCTTTAGATATTTAGGAAGAGTAAAGTCAAATATACTCCATAACTCACTTAAGTTGTTTTCAACTGGTGTACCACTTAGTGCTACTTTGTATTTTGCTTTGAGTGACTTTATGCTTTTTGATAGGGCTGTATCTGGGTTTTTGATCCTCTGTGCTTCATCTATGATAAGACAATCAATCTTTTGTTTTTTAAATATACTCATATCTCTTCTTATGATGTCATAAGTAGTTATAAGTATATCAGCATCTAGGAGTTCTCTTTTAGAACCATAGTATGAAAAGTAAGTTAAAGTCGGTGCAAACTTATCTAGCTCACTCTCCCAGTTACTAAGAAGCGAGGTTGGAACAACGATGATAACTCTATGCTTTATATAGTCATTTTCTTTTAGATATAAAATAGTACAAATTGCCTGTATGGTTTTACCTAGTCCCATATCATCAGCTAAGATAGATCCAAATCCATTTAAAAGGTTGTTTACATTCCACTCAAAGCCTCTTTGTTGATACTCTCTTAGATTTGCTTGTAGTGTTTTTGGAACTTCTACGGTTTTTACCTTAAAAATCTCCTCAAAAAAACTATCTAAATCTATGTCAAATGAAGCATCACCACTTAGTTTAGCTTGTAGTATGTCAAACTTGTTAAGTTTAGTTTTTTTATTTACTTGAGCAAAGATAGCTTTTGCTTCTTCTGGAGTGATAACTATAAAATTATCCTTGAACTCTATAAGCTCTTTTGAACTACTTAAAAGTTGTGCAAACTCCTCCATACTTATAAGCTCATCACCTATGGAGAGTTGCCAGTCATACTCTAGCATACCATCTAGTGTAAAGAATGATTTTAGTGATTTGTTTGAACTTTTTACAGATAAGGCTAGTTTTGGTTTTAGTAGATTTTTTAACTCTTTAGGGAGGATTATAGATACACCGAGGTTTGAGATGATGGTTGAAGTTCTTAGTAAAAACTCTTCTAGTACCTCTCTAGTTATTTTTATACTTTTTTCATCAAGCAGTAAACTGATTTGAGGTAAAAACTCTTTTAAAAATGATACAAACTTTATAACTTGCATCTTGTTAAAAACATCTATCGCATCACTTAAACAATACTCTTTTAAAGTTAGCTTGTCTTGCACTTTTAGATAAAGTATGTAGTTGTTGTCTTTTTTGTCTATAAATACCTTGTACTTATAGTCGCTTTTTAGTATCTCAAATATAGAAAAGTAGTTGTTTATAGAATATGCTAAGTTTTTATCTTCAAACCTATCTACTCTATATTTTTCACCTCTAAAAAATGTGTAAGATATTTTAGGTGGATTGTTTTTTTGCTTCTTGTGCATAAAGTTTAAATGGGGTATAAAGTCAGTTAAAACTACACTTAAAAGTAGCTCTGTTTGAGACTTTTGAGTTAGTTGTTTTTTGTTAAATGTCAGCATATTTGGAGCAATGCTTGAGAGTAACTCTATCTGTTTTAGTGTTGATTCTAAAGAGAGTAGGGGTTTATAAAATATCTGTATATCTTTTGTATCTTCATATACACAGGGGATAAAACAAGAGTTTTTCACAAAGATATATGCTACTCGATAAAGATTGAACAGATACCTATACTCATCGCCTCCAAAATCATCTCCAAAGGATATAAAAAGATTGAAAAGATTTGTTGGAGTTATCTTTAGTCCATCTTTGCCAACCTTTTGTGCATACTCATCAAAGAGCTTAGAAACTTCACTGTTTTTAAGTAAGGGTGATTGTATGCGAAATGAAGCTTTTGATATATCTTGAGTCACTTCTGCTTTTATAGAGGATGCTTGAAGAACTCTTTGTATCTTTTGTATATCCTCGCTGTTGATATGCGAAACAACTAAGGGTAACTCTTTGCTACTCTTTTTGTAAAACTCTTCTAAAACTACTTTATAGTCAACAGAGCTAAATGGCGGTTTGGACTCTAGTAATGATAAGATAAAGTTTTCTTGGTTTTGCATCCCAATAATATGAAACTCATTTTCTATATGAAAAGTTGCCTCAGGAGAGCAAAACTCTATGTTTAGGGGGTATTTTATCTCTAAGTCTTTCTTTATGCCATAGTGCTGTATAATATCTAAACCTCTCAAAGAGAAGAGTATAAAGGGGTTTTTGTCTATCTCGTTTACTAGCATAAAGTATAAGCCTGCTACATGCTTACATGCCCAACTACCATAAAAGTCAGGACATGTACAACTCATATCAAAGCCATGAAACAAGTTTATCTCATTTAGTTTTAAAAACTTAAGAAGTTCTGGGGACAACTTAGACTTCATAATATCTGCTAAAATTAAGGGGTTTTCATCTATATGTTTTAGTATAAAGTTTTTATCACCCTTAGTAAACTGCTCAAAAGTCATCTTAGTTGCATAAAATGGTTTATAATTTCCCTTTACTTTTGCTTCTATTTTTTTTGCATCTAGTTTAACATCATAGACTTTGCCTGTGTTTGCATAGGTTTTACCTCTGCTTAAGCGTCCTGAGTCCGTTTCTCTTTCTATCGCTTTTAAAAACTCTGCTCCCCAAAGTGTTGTTCCATATTTTGCTCTACTCATCTCTATCTCACCTTTTTACTTTGCTATTTATTTAGGTCTATTATCTATTGTTTCTTGTTTTTCCTCTATAGATAGCAGGTCTTCTACCTTTTGCTCATAGTCATCTTCTAGACTCTTTAGCTCGAGGGCTATCTGTGCTATGCCTATGTCTTCATAACATTTTGGGTCTGCTAAGCACTTGTTTTTTTCCTCTATCTGCTTTTCTATCTTGTCTATCTCATCTGGAAGACTCTCTAAAGCCATCTTTTCTTTAAATGTAAGTTTTATAGTTTTTACTTTCTCTTTTGCTGTGGTGTTTTCTTTTTTTGTAGAGTCACTTTCCATAGCATCTAGTTCTTTTAGTTCAGACTCAAGCTCAAGGTACTCTGAGTATTGTTTGTAAGATTCTTCTATCTGTTTATTATCTTTAAAGATAAATAACTTTTTGGCAATCTTATCTACAAAATATCTATCATGACTTACTATGATCACTGCTCCGCTAAAGTTTGTGAGCTGTTCTTCTAAAATATTTATAGTTGGAATATCTAAGTCATTGGTAGGCTCATCTAGTATCAAAATATCAACATTTTTAGTAAAAAGTAGGGCTAGGGCTATGCGGTTTTTCTCTCCACCACTTAAAATACCTATCTTTTTGTCCAAAAACTCTCTTGGAAACAAAAAGTTTTTCAGATAGCCATATATGTGCATATCTTTACCGCGAACAATAACTCTATCGCCTCCATGTGGGCAAAAAGTTTCCATAAGGTTTTTATCATCATCTAGCATCTCCCTATGCTGATCAAAATAACCAATCTTAAACTCACCTTGCTTTATCTTTCCAGCTGTTGGTTCTATGCGTCCTAGTAGTGCTTTTAGAAGTGTTGACTTTCCACTGCCATTTGGTCCAACTATAGCAATGACATCTTTTTGAAGTATGCGAGTTGTAAAGTTTTTTAAAAGTTCTTTGTCTCCTAAGGTGAGACCGAGATTTTCTACCTCAAAGAGCATCTTTTGTTTGTTGATACTCTTGTCTCTGTTGAAGTTTTTTGCCTCTCTTTGTAGCTCAATAGACATCTTTCTTATCTTGGCAGGGTTTGTTTTAGCATCATCTCGAAGACTCATAAGTCTTTCTTTTCTTCCCTCATTTCTCTTAAGTCTTGCTCTTACTCCTCTAGCAAACCAAGCATTTTCTCTTTTTAAAACATCAAGAAGGTTATCATGTTGTTTTTGGAGTGTTCTTATATACTCCTCTTTTTGTGTTAAGTAGTCACTATAACCGCCTTTATATTCTCGTAAAGCACACTCTTCAACTTCGATACTTTTAGTCGCAATCCTATCTATAAAATATCTATCATGAGATATAAAAACAAGAGTAAATTTCTCTTTAAGTATAAGCTCTTCTAAAAACTCAACCATATAAACATCTAAATGGTTAGTAGGCTCATCAAGTAGAAGTATATCAGGCTTTTGAAGGAGTAGGGATGCTAGAGCAACTCGCCTTTGCTCACCTCCACTTAGTAAAACAATAGGCTTGTTTTCATACTGCTTGAGGTCAAAATGCTCTATAATTCTCTCTACTTTATCATCTAAGTTCCAAGCATTGTGATGTTGTATATAGCGAGATAGATTTTCATGCTCATCAAGAAGCTTTTTGTTTTGGAAATCATCCGCTAACTTTATAGAAAGTTCATTGTATTTTGTTTTTGCATCATTTAACTCTTTGAGTCCATCTTCAACCGCTTCTCGAACACTCTGCCCATCTTTAAAGTTTGGTCTTTGGTCTAGCATCTTTATCTCTAAATCATTTTTTGTTATTCTATTGCCAGCATCTTGAGCTAAGGTTCCATTTACTATCTTCATCAAAGTAGATTTTCCACTACCATTTTTACCAATAATAACTATGCGTTCACCCTCATCAACATGAAAGTTTACCTCATTTAAGATCTTTTGAGCAGAGTAATGTTTTGAGATGTTTTGTAGGTCTATTAGTGCCATTGTAGTATTTCTCCACCTATTTCAGGGCTTTATTAAGCTTTTTTATTACTTTGTTATCTATTAATTTTCGATTGTTGAAATAATACCTAGTAAGAGGTTAATAGAAGCTTTTTACCTATATAATAATATACTGCCCTAAGAAAAGAAAACAACTTTTTTAAATTTCTTATTCAAAGATGCAGATGATTTATATCTTTTAGTTTTGAGTTTTACTCAGCATAAAGGTATCTTTTTATCTTTTTTGTTGGTGTTTTTGTAAATGGTTCTATCTGTTGGATAAACTTGTTTAGTCTTGAGTAGGATGATAGTTTTGTGTTTATATCAACTCTCATCTCTTCTAAGAAGTTTGTTATATCTTCTCTGACTTTAGCATCTGTTGATTTGTCGGCTTTAAACATAGTGTCGATGAGTTCATAGTCTAGATGCACCCTTGCTATTAGCTTTGAGTCTTTTTCCATGACTAGAGAGTCCAATACAACTGCATTTTGGTTTATAGTAGCTTCTATCTGTTCTGGGTAGATATTTTCACCACCTGAACCTATGATGACATTTTTACTTCTTCCACTTATAAATAAAAAACCTTCGCTATCTATGTAGCCTAAGTCACCTGTCAAAAACCACTCTCCATCCATCACTGCCTTTGTTTGCTCCTCATCTTTATAGTAACCTAGCATCACACTAGGAGACTTAACAAGGATCTCTCCTGTACCTGTTTTGGGGTCTTTGTTTTTTATCTTTATCTCAACTCCATGAAATGGTGTGCCTGTTGAGTTTGCTTTTATCTTTTTATCTAAAATAGAACCACCTGCTATGAGCGGAGATGTTTCTGATAGCCCATAACCTATAATATATGGAAATTCTGCTTCTATTAAAAACTGTTCAACAAAGGGAGATATACCAGCTCCTCCTATACCAAAGAACCTTATTCTGCCACCAAAAGTCTCTATAAGCTTTTTGCCAGCAACTCTGTTCAATATTTTTCTAAAAAATGATATTTTATATAGATGCCCTAAAATAAAAGAGTTGTTAAACTTAGATAAAACCTTGTTTTTATATATTTTTTCTATAACCAAAGGAACACTTAACATCATAGTTGGCTTAACGATAGCAAATGCTTTTAAAAGTACACTAGGGGTTGGAACTTTCTTTACATAGTAGATGCTAGCACCATGAAGTATAGGAACTAAAAGACCAACAGTACACTCAAATGTATGAGCCAAGGGCAAGATAGATAAAAAAACATCATCTTTTTTAATATCAACCTTCGTAAAAGCTGATAAAGCATTTGTTACTAGATTTTTATGTGAAAGCATTACTCCTTTTGAGTGTCCTGTTGTTCCAGAGGTGTATATGAGTGCTGCCATATCATCTTCTTGCGGAATAGTTGGCTTATTGGATGATATCTTTTGTTTTATCTTAGAAAGGTAGCTGGGATTGCTTAGCTCTTCTATGAGAGTTAAGTTCTCTAGTTTGATTGCAAATTTTAAACCAGCTTCATCTACCTCTTCTATGGTTGATAAAAACTTATCTGAAACAAAGATCGCTTTTGCTTGTGAATGTTTTATGATGTGGTGTATATCAGAAGGGTGAAAATCTGGTAATATAGGAACAATAACACCACCAAAATATGTAACAGCAAAGTAAGCCACAGCCCAGTTTGGCATATTTTCACTAAGTAAAACAACCTTGTCGCCTTTAGAAATATCATTTTCTTGAAGTAGGGCTATAGTTTTTTTGACTAAATTGTCAAACTCGGAGTACTTAAAAGCACTCTCTCCAACATTGCCAAAGGCATCTGCATCTGCATAAAGCTCTATAGTTCTGTCTAACATAGCTTTTAGTGTATAGTTTTGTAAGTTTTCATAAGGGTATTTCATATCTAATCTCTTATTTTGGAAAAATTTAGTAATATTATACACATAAAGGTTAAATATTGAGTAGAAGAAGTAAAACTAAACAGGTAAACCGAGATACTATTGTTTTTAAAGAGAAAGATTTTTTGCCAACAACAAGGTCAGAAATGGATGCAAAAGGGTGGGATTATTGTGATGTAATCCTTGTTAGCGGAGATGCTTATATAGATAGTCCGTTTATAGGTGTTGCCATGGTTGGGCGAATGCTTGAGCGACTCGGCTATAAAGTAGGGATGATAGGACAGCCTGATATAAAAAGTCCTGATGATATCATGAGGCTAGGTGAACCTAAGCTTTACTGGGGTGTAAGTGGTGGAAGTGTTGATAGTATGGTTTCTAACTATACAGCTACAAAAAAGTTTAGAAACTCAGATGACTATACTCCCGGTGGGAAAAATGACAAACGCCCAGATAGAGCCATAAGTGTTTACTGCAACCTAATAAGAAGATATTTTAAAGCTACTGTTCCACTTGTTTTAGGTGGTATAGAAGCATCTCTTAGGCGTGTAACTCATTATGACTATTGGTCAAACAAACTAAAAAAACCTATCTTGTTTGATGCTAAGGCTGATGTTCTTGTGTATGGTATGGGTGAGATAGCTTTAGAACAACTTACTCGTGCTATAGCTTTAGGTGAAGACTATAGAGATATACGAGGAGTTTGCTATATCTCCAAAGAACCTAAAGAGGAGCATAAACAACTCCCATCACATGCAGAGTGTTTAGAAGACAAAGAGAGATATATAGATCTATTTGATGATTTTTATAACAACAATGACCCCATTATGGCATCTGGTCTTTGTCAAGGAGTAGATAGTCGTTTTCTTATTCAAAATCCTCCTTGTGATTATCTTGATGAGAGTGAGATGGATGCAAACTCTAAGCTACCATTTACAAGAGAACTGCATCCATACTATGCAAAGATGGGCAAGGTTAAGTGCCTAGAAACTATAAAGTTTTCTATCATGACACATCATGGTTGCTGGGGTGAGTGTAACTTTTGTGCTATTGGTGTGCATCAGGGTAGAACTATTCGTACAAGAAGCGAGTCCAATATACTCCAAGAAGCAAAAGAGTTTAACAACTATAGTGACTACAAGGGTATCATAAGTGATGTTGGTGGACCAACTGCAAATATGTATGGTTATGAGTGTGGAAAAAAACTTAAAAAAGGTACTTGCGATGATATACGATGTGTAGATGCCCATAGACTTTGTAAGGCTATGCATGTTGATCATGGAAGAAACATAAACCTTTTAAGACAGGTCAGAGAAGTCGAGGGTGTAAGAAAAGCTTTTGTAGCATCTGGTGTTAGGTATGATCTTATCACAGCAGATAAAAAACATGGTTATTCATACTTAAAAGAGATGGTACAGCATCATATATCTGGACAGATGAAAGTCGCACCTGAGCATACACAACAACATGTTTTAGAGCTTATGGGAAAACCTGGCAAAGAAACACTTGTAGATTTTAAAAAGATGTATGATAAGCTTAACCGTGAAGAGGGTAAAAATCAATTTTTAACATACTACCTTATAGCGGCTCATCCTGGATGCGAAGAAAAAGATATGCATGAACTAAAACGCTTTACAACCGATGAGCTAAAGATGAACCCAGAACAAGCTCAAGTCTTTACCCCAACACCAGGAACTTACTCTGCTGTTATGTACTATACAGAGCTAGACCCAAAAACTCGTAAAAAAATATTTGTTGAAAAAGATACAAAAAGAAAAGAGAAACAAAAACAGATAGTTGTGAAAAAAGATAGTTTTAGTAGTGGGTTTTCTTCGTAATTATGTAGGTATTGAACCCATATAAAATTAAAAAGTGACTGCTCAACATGGAGACAATATAAAATGATTAGTCGGCTATCTTGTACTTGCTGGATGCTACCTCTTTTGCCAACTTAAGATTGAACTTATTTAAAATACTATTTAATTGAAACGAGATAGCATCTAAAATATTTTCATTTTCTCTCATCCATTTTTCTTTATCTTCTTTTGCTTGTTCTGCATAATTTGTATTAGACATTATTTTATTAAAAAGAATTGCATCATATTTTGTTACTTCTTCATTATCCTTTACTTGCTGCACGTTGATGTTTCTTTTTACATTTTGGACACAGGCCGAAAAACTCAACTTTGCATCCCGACACCTGATATCCCTTGCTGTTTTTCGGAGTAAGATGCATTTCCTTTTTATTA
>JAERRX010000095.1 GCA_016735225.1 Sulfurimonas sp.
GAAATAACAGCCATACAAAATATAAGAAACCATATCTTAAATGAAGTTGGGTATGAAAACTCTGGAAATAAAAAGGCTAGTGATGGCGGAGCATCAAAATATGGAGCTATTAAAAAGAGTAAGGCTGGCAAGATAGTTCCCATACCAACAAAGGAAAGCACTATAACCCTAGCATCATATATATCTTTTATCTTTTTGATGGTTGTGTAAGCCATCGCAGCAAAAAGTCCGCCAAGGATTCCTAAAAAATGCTCATAAGATATGATAACCCCAAATGGTTTTGTTATAAAGATGATACCTAAAAAGCCTATGAGTAGTGCAAAAATTACCTTAGCATCTAGATGCTCTTTTAAAAGATAATAAGCTAAGATGCTTACAAAAAGTGGCGAAGTTTTGTTTAGAGTTATCGCCTCGCCTAGAGGTATAACTGTGATGGTATAAAAGAAAAGTATCATCGCACTAAAACCGAAAAATCCACGAGTTAAAAGCATAAAAAGCTTACCGCCATTTAGTTTTGGTGGGGTATGCTTTAGAGCATAAAGTACCAAGATAACACCTATCATATTGCGAAAAAATACTATCTCCATCGCACTAATATCATCTGATAGGATTTTTGCTATCGCTCCATTTAGTGCAGAAAGCAATGCTCCTATGAGCATATACAATACACCTCTATTTATATTTTTTAACATCTATCTCCCTTTACAAATTTTAAAGCTTTTGCATCTACAAAAACTATATCTCTCCATTGACATTGCGGTGCTATGAGGTTTAGCCTTTTAGGATTGCAACTTCTTGAGATGGCTACATAAAACTGAGATGGTGCAAATATCTCATCTGTTTGTACTATGAGGTCCTCTATGGACATACCTTGAGACTTGTGGATAGTTATGCCAAAGGCAAGTTTTATTGGGTATTGATAGACACTAAGTTGTTCAACTTCTAGCATCTCTTTTTTTCCATCTATACTTTTTTCACTCCACTTAGTCTTACTTTGTGCAACTGTTTCAAGTTTTACAATATTTGTGTCACTTTTGCGAACATAGACAAAGTTTTGATCTACATTTATAACCACTCCTCTCTCCCCGTTGAAATAGTTCCAAGAGTTTCTAGTAAAAAGTACTGGCGCACCTATCTTTAACTCTAGCTCTTTGTCTATTCGTGAGTCTTTTATAAACCTTTGTACCTCTATATCTTTAACACTTTTTATATGCTTGATGACTTGAGCCTCTTTTATAAAAAGCTCATCATCTATAAAAGAGAGTTGTCTTTTGTTGTGCTTAGATGCAGATATATTTTTACCAAAAAGAAAGGTAAACTCACCTAGGTCTTGAGGCAAAGGTTTTATAAACTCATTTAAGTTATTGTGAATATTTTCATCAACAAAACCATCTCTAATGTTTCCTAAAAGTTCTATAAACTTTTTATCATCAGTTCTATATATATGTGTAAGCTCAACTTTTTTAAACTTAAACTCATTCCAAGAGTCTGACTCAAAAGCAAACTTTACTTCTCCACCTCCACGAACAACAGGAGGAAGCTGCAAAAAATCACCAACCACTAAAACACAAGCCTTAAAACCTGCTTGACTTAAGCGAAGCTTTATCATATCCATCAAGGCATCGCTAACCATAGATATCTCATCTATAACTATTAGGCTCATACTTGATATCAACTTTTTCACTTTCTTTTTTATCAAAAACTTGCCAGATTGTTCCAGCTCCTCAACACTAGATGCTATACCTAAGTCCAAAAAGCTATGAAGAGTCTGTCCATCTATAAGAGTTGCTGCCATTCCAGTAGATGCAAGCTTTGCTACTTTTTTTGCATCATCTTCATAATGGCGTATAATTTCTCTTGTAATTGTTGTTTTTCCAACACCTGCACCACCCGTTAAAAAAATGTTTTGTTTTTTCTTAAGGTCCAATAAAATATCTGTTAAATAATCCATAAAAAATTATACTATAATATCGTCATGAAAAGAATACTAATACTAGAAGATAACAAAACACTCGCTAGCCTTATCGCAAATAAAATAACTGCTACCCTGAAATATGAAGTAGATATAGTTTATAAGCTCTCAGAAGCAAAGCTTTTTTTAAAGAAGTACAAATACTTTTTAACTATAATTGACTTAAGTCTATCTGATGAGAAAAATGAACATATAGTAGATTATGTTTTAAATACAAAAAACAAAGCCCTTATATTGACCTCAAGCACAGACAAAGAGTTTAGGAAAAAAATTATTCAAAAAAATATCATCGACTACATAAATAAAGGTGGAGTCAATGATATAAACTATATATTGCAAACTATACAAAGGCTAGAAAAAAACCAAGCACATACAATATTGGTAGTTGAAGACTCTATGGTATATAGAAAGTCTTTAAAAACAACACTAGAAAATCTTTTTTTTAAAGTTATTGCTGTAAACCATGGAGAAGAAGCACTTAATATCCTTGAAAATAACCCTGATATTTCTTTGGTCTTAACTGACTTTCACATGCCTGTTATGAATGGGCTAGAACTTACTAAAGAGATAAGAAAAAAATATAAAAAGTCAGAGCTTTGCATAATGGTACTCTCCTCTAGTGACGATGTACAGACAAATGCTATATTTTTAAAAGAGGGTGCGAATGACTACATACAAAAACCATACTCTAAAGAAGAGTTTTTTTGTCGTATTCACAACTCCATAGAAGCACTTGAAAATATCCAGCTTATAACAAACTACACCAACAGAGATATATTGACAGGTGTTTATAACCGCCGTTACTTTTACAAGCATATAGAAGAGTATTCGCAAGACTCTAAGCTTAGTGGTGAGCAGTTTGCAGTTGGAATCATAAGTATTGATAATTATGTTGATATAGAAAGAAAGTTTGGACAAGAAGCTAGCGATGGGGTTGTTGTGACACTATCTGAAATTTTAAGAACACAGATAAACTATAAAGATTTTTTAGCAAGATTTCAAAATGAAGAATTTTGTATAATACTTAAAAACACAAACAGAAATAATGCTAGTGATGTTTTTGAAAAATTGCGACAAGAGGTAGAAGCATCTGACTTTGTAAGTAAAAATAATGATTATATAAAAAGCACAATCTCTATAGGTGCAACGATGCACACCGAAGATACACTTGAAGAGACTATAGCTAAAGCAGATATGATGCTTCTTCAAGCACAGCATAATGGTAAAAATCAAGTTATTTTTAGCTAGAAATAACTAGATGAAAATAGTTATATAATATATCTATTTTTAAGAAAGTTTATGTAAAGTTCGCTACAAATATTTAAAGTCATTTTTAAGTCACAGGAGAGTTGCATATGTCAAAAGAGTTTCAACCTAGAAATATTGCAAGCAAGCTAACAAAAGAGTTTATCCACAACCCCATAACTCCATTTTTTATAGGGCTTATCTTAGTCCTTGGTGTTATGGCACTTTTAATTACACCCAGAGAAGAAAACCCACAAATTATTGTTAGTGGTGGTGGTGTTATCATAGCACTTCCTGGAGTGGATGCACAGACAATAAAAAAAGTTGTTGTTGAGCCACTTGAACAAAAAATAAGAGAGATTAAGGGTGTTGAAAACATTATCGGTATAGCAAAAGATGATATAGGTATCGTAAATGTATCTTACTATATGGGTACCAACAAAGAGAGTGCCGACCTTAAGCTTTATGATAAGGTTATACACAATATAAGCCTACTTCCAAAAGGTGCTATGATGCCTTTAGTTAAGACTATTGATATAGATAATGACCTGCCTATAGTAACTGTTGCACTATATCCTTTAGATAGTGATATTAAAAAAAGTGCCACATTTGATAAGGCTAGAGAGTTACAAAGAGTTATCGGTGGTATCAAAAATGTTTCAAAAGTCATAGTAAAAGGTGGCTCTAAAGAGCAGTATAATATCTTTGTAGATTTGGGAAAACTCTCAGGCTTTCATATATCCTTGGCTCAAGTGAGTGCCGCACTAGAATCACTATCGACCAATGTTCCTGATGTTTATACTACAACAAAAAACAACAAAGAGAGAGTTGTTATAGAGGTTAGAAATGCTCTTAGAGATGTGTCAGATATTGAAAATATAATCATTGCTAGTTATAACAACTCATCTATCTATCTTAGAGATATAGCTGAGGTACAAAGAGGTTATGATATACAAAATAAAAAATATGCAGATATAAAGTTTAGAGATGCCAATGGTAAGTTCACATCGGTCTTACCTCAAACAACCCTAGAAATTTCTAAACTCTCTGGCTCAAATGCTGTTTTTGTATCAAGTGATATAAAAGAGCTTTTAGAACTCCATAAAGATGCCCTAAAAGCAGAAGGTATTGGCTATAAGATCACAAGAGATGATGGAGATAGAGCAAATGACTCGGTAAATGAACTAGTTTATCATATCTTTTTGGCAACTTTGTTTATCACAGTCTTGATGTGGGTAGTCTTAGGCTGGAAAGAGTCACTCATAGTAACTTTAACCGTTCCTCTAGTTGTAGCTATCTCGCTAGTTATAGTCTATATATATGGAATGACACTAAACCGAGTTACGATGTTTGGTTTCTTACTAACTATGGGACTATTGGTTGATGCAGGGATTATCGTAATTGAAAATATTCATAGACATATGCACAAGCAAGATAAAGATATGGAATATCTTTGTATCGAGGCTGTTGATGAGATAGGAGTACCGACAAATATCGCAACTATTGCTATCATATTCACTTCACTTCCTGCTTTGTTAGTTGGTAAGATGATGGGGCAGTTTATCGCTCCTATACCTATTATCATGAGTGTTGTTTTGCTGATGTCTTTAGCCATAGGATATACAGTAGTTCCATATCTTGCAAAAAAATATATGAAAAAGTAGGATAAAAATTATGAGAAAAATTACAAAAAGTATTTTAGAAAGCAAGGGCAAGCAGATTGCTATTGTTTTATCAGTTGTCATTTTAGTTGCCTTATCTCTAATGCTTATCTATCCTTTTGATATTGTAAAGGGAAAAGTGCTTCCTCCAAAAGATGGGCAAACTATAAATATATACATTGACCTTCCAGCAGGTTCAACACTTTTTCAAACCAAAAAAAGTGTTGCTAAGATAAGTAGTATTGTGGAAAAAGAAGATGAGGTCTTAGATATAGAAACTTTTTATGGGATGGGTGCACCAACAGATATAGTTGGCTTACTAAAGGGCAGTCCTTTAAGAAGTGGCGAACAAAGTGCACAAATGGTAGTAAATCTTACTAAACCTCACGATAGAGATGAAAAGTCATTTTTAATAGCTCAAAGGATTAGACAAAATATCTCTAAAAAAACCGAGTATGCATCTGATGTACTCGTAGTAGAAGAGCCTGCGGGTCCTCCTGTTGTTGGTGCTGTTGTGGCAGAAATATATGGAAAAGATCAGAAAAAAAGAAATGATATAGCAACAAAAATAGCTAGTATTTTCACTAGAGTCGGTGGGCTTGTTGATATAGATATACAAAGAGAAGAGCCATATAAAAAGTTTAGCATCGATATAAACAAAGATAAAGCGGTCAAGTCTGGCTTATCAATACAACAGATTCACAAGATAGTCTATGTAGCATTTCAAGGGGTAAATATAGCTACAAAAAATGAGCAAAATAGAAATGATCAAGTAGCACTCCACCTTGTTTTAAGTGATGGCTCTAAAAAGATAAACAGTTCAAGTAAAAAAAAGCTAAGATTAAAATTGTCCGAATTAAAGCTTATGAATACTCAAGGAAAGATGATAAGTCTAAGTGAAGTTGTGAGTGTTAATGATACTATGAGCAATAGCCCTATCTACTCTAAAAACCTTCAAGACTACACTATAGTTAGTGCTGAAACTGACTTAGTTTCTCCTATTTATATTGGCTTAGATGTTATAAGTATGATAAAAGAAGAGATGGGAAAAGATTTTGAGATTAGTCATGGGTCTCTTTTTAAAAGAGAGAAAGGGAAAATCTTCGACCTTTGTTTAAAAGATAAAAAAGATGGTAAAATCTATCAGATAGTTTGGGAAGGGGAGTTGCAAGTATCACTAGACACTGCAATAGACCTCGCTATAACCTTGATAGTTTCCATCGTGCTTATTGTTACATTACTTATCTTTTATTATCAAAGCTTTTCTTTACCTATGATTATATTGATGGGGAGCTTTTTATCACTTATTGGTGTTATGGCTGGGCATCTTATCATGGGTATATTTAGTGAGCATAAGGTTTACTTTACAGGAACATCATTGGTTGGGGTTATAGCCCTTATCGGTATTAGTGCAAGAAACACTGTTTTACTTATAGACAATATGAATACTCTTATGAAAAATGGAATGCTAAAAAAAGAAGCTATCATAGAGTCAACTGCGATAAGAGCAAAGCCTATACTGCTAACAGCAGTTGGGGTAATGCTTGGTAGTTCTTTGTTGATTCCTGATACTGTATTTGGTGGGCTTGGTATTTCGCTTACATTTGGAACTGTTACAGCAACTGCTGCTTCACTTGTTATCGCCCCTATTTTACTATACTATGTAAATTTAGACAGAGACGATTAGGTTTAAGTAGGAGAAGGTTAAGCTTAAAGCTTAACCCATTTGAGCAGCAACTTCTGCTGCGAAGTCATCTTCTGCTTTTTCTATTCCATCGCCAACTTCATAACGAACGAATGTTGTAATTTCAGCAGTACCACCAAGAGCTTTAGCAGCATCTACAACAGCAGCGGCTACTGTTAGCTTATCATCTAAAACATATTGTTGGTCTAGTAGAGCTTGTTCTTGATCAAGTAGTGTATTGTCTAAGATAAAACGAGCTATCTGTCCTGGTACAATTTTATCCCAAATTTTTTCAGGTTTATTTTGTTCTTTTAGTTTAGCTTTTATATCATTCTCGGCTTGAGTCATAACTTCATCAGTTAGCTGCATCATAGATATATATGATGGAACATTTTTTTCAGTTTTTTTCAAACGAGCTAGTTCAATATTTTCTTTTTTAAGAGCCTCTATACGACCCTTAGTTTCACTCTCAACATACTGAGCATCAAAGTCTTTATAGCTAAGTGTAGTTGGTTTCATAGCCGATGTGTGCATAGCAACTTGCTTTAGAAATGGAACCATTCCTTTGGCAGTTTTTTCGCTATCGCACTTAGCTTTGATGATAACAACTATACGATTGTTTGAGTGTATGTAGCCATTTAAAGCTTCATTGGCATCTGCTTTTAAAGTAGCAAAACGGCGAAGTTCGATCTTTTCGCCTATCTTTCTAACTTCCTCTGCAAAAGTTTCACCAAAGGCAGAACTGTTAAATGCCTCTACATCTGCTGGTTGGTTGGTATATATATCTTGTGTTGCATCTTTAACAAGTTGTTGAAAACCTTCATTTTGAGCAACAAAGTCTGTCTCAGAGTTTATCTCAGCAATAGTAGCCTTAGAAAAGTCATCAGCTATAACTATACCTGTAAGACCCTCAGCAGCAACTCTTGAAGCCGACTTTTTAGCAGCTTTAGCGATACCTCTTTCTTTTAACCAGTCTGTAGCTTTTTGCATATCTCCATCGCACTCAACAAGTGCTTTTTTACAATCCATCATACCCGCATCAGTTGCTGCTCTTAGTTCTTTAACCTGTGCTGCTGTAACTGCCATGATTATGCTTCCTCAGTTTTAGCTGGTGCTTCACTCGCCTCAGCTTCTACTGCTACTTCTTCAGTTGCAGTTTCTTCTACTGGCACTTCTGGACTTACAGTTTCTTCTGTTTGTGCTTCTTCACTAGCAGTTTCTTCTGTTTGTTCCTCTTGCTCAGGTGCATCTCTAAGAGCTTTACCTTCGTTGATGGCAGCAGTCATCTCACGACAAAAAAGTTGAATAGAACGGATAGCATCATCATTTCCAGGGATCGGATAGTCTATCAAATCTGGGTCGCAGTTAGTATCTAGTGGTGCAACAACAGGGATCTTAAGACATCTTGCTTCTAAAACAGCGATATGTTCTTTTACTGCATCTACAACAAAAAGCATATCTGGAAGTTTTTTCATATTACGGATACCACCGAAATATGCTTCTAGTTTAACTTTTTTACGAGTAAGCATAAGAGCTTCTTTTTTAGTTAAAAGATCGATTTGACCATTTTCTTGCATCTCTGTAATAACATCAAGTTTACGGATAGACTTTTGAATAGTTGGGAAGTTAGTAAGCATACCACCTAACCATCTGTTATCAACATATGGCATATTACAAGCTATTGCTGCATCTCTTACAGAGTTACGAGCTTGTTTTTTTGTACCAACAAAAAGAACAGTTTGCCCCTCAGCTGCTGCATCCATAACTATTGTATATGTGTTACGAAAATAACGAAGAGTTTTTTGTAAGTCAATAATATAGATATTTTTACGAACACCAAAAATATACTTTTTCATTTTCGGGTTCCAACGACGAGTTTGGTGTCCAAAGTGTACACCACATTCTAAAAGGTCTTTCATAGTTACCATAGGTAATCCTTAAGTGCTTTTTTTCAAGCAAGAGTTTGTTAGTTGAGCTTCGAGAGTGTCGGACGGGTCTATCCTAAAGAGGAAGTCGCACTAACTTTTGACACTATCTGTATAATGTTTTTTACTGCTTACACAATAAGAAAATCGGCGAATTATACTAAAATATTATTTAATTTAAGCTTTTTAATCTTTCAAGTTCAGCCTGAACCTTCGCAACATGCTCTTTTACTCTAACCTTCTCAAAGAGAGCTTTTATGATGCCATCTGGGTTAATTATAAAAGTTGTTCTTACTATGCCCATATACTCTTTGCCATAGTTTTTCTTCAACTGCCAAACACCATACTCTTGCATCATCTTAGTATCTTCATCACTAAGTAGAGTTATACCTAGTTCTTTTTTTTCTATAAAATTGCGATGTTTTTTTGTGCTGTCTGCACTTACACCTAAGATAATAGCATCTAAGTCACAAAAGTCGCTCACAGCCTCGCTAAATTCACAAGCTTCAGTTGTGCATCCCGGGGTATTGTCTCGTGGGTAAAAATACAAAACTATCCATTTTCCCTTTATATCTCTTAAACATATCTCTATATCATCTTGGTTTGGCAAACAAAACTCGGGTGCTTTTTCATCTATTTTTAACATCTCTTTATTCCTTTTTTTATTTAAATTTTGATTTTAGTAAACGAACATTAAAAAGTAAACCCATACTCCAGTTAGAGAGGTCATTACAACCCCCATAAAAGTTATAAGTCCTGCTTTTTTGTGATTGTATTGTTTTAGTTGTTTTTTTGCCTTAAAAATAGTTGTAGCCCAGATAATTAAAGTTAATATTGATACGATGATATGAAAAACTAAAACTATCAAAGCATAGGTATAATGCACATGACTATCCGTCATGAAAAAGTCAAAACCTCCACCCACTCTAACACCCATCTCAAAATAGACTAAAACTATAAAAGAAAATGCAAAAATAAATATTTGAGAATAGATATGATACTTATGCTTTTTCTTTCTTGCTAAGTAGATAGAACTTGCCACAAGTAGAGGTAAAAGTGAAACTATCAAAGTTACAAAGTCCATAAAAAATGGCGCACGAGTTCCTAAAAAACCTGCTTCAAACATATAGCTCATCATCTAAACTTTCCTCTTGTGGTAGTAGGCATACAAAGAAGCAAACAAAAACAAAACAATCACAATAGCTATAGTTATTTGTCTAAGATATGCATCTATAAGCTCTTGGTTTTCACCTATGAAATACCCTAGCATTACCAGTATCAACGCCCAGATGCTAGCACCTAAAGCCGTATAAGTAGAAAACACTAGAATATTCATACGAGCAAGTCCAGCAGGTACAGAGATCAACTGCCGTACTCCGGGGATAAGTCTTCCTATAAAGGTAGAGATATGTCCATGTTTTGCGAAAAAAGTATCCATCTTATCTAAAACACTCTCTTTTATAAAAAAGTATTTTCCATACTTTTGAAGTATCTTTCTGCCTAAGGTAAAAGCAAGATAGTAGTTTGTAAGCGCACCGAGCATGGAACCAGCTAAAGAGCTTAACATGATCATAGATATAGACATATCTCCCTCAGAAGCCAAATAACCAGCAGGAATAAGAACTATTTCGCTAGGAAAAGGAACAAAGGAGCTTTCTATCGCCATAAGCAAAAAGATGCCTAAATACCCCCAGTCAAATATCAAGTCAACTATTGTTTGTGCTATCTCTTTTATCATCTTTCTCTCTTGTTTTGTTTATTGTTTTTTTTTGCATATTTTTACTAAAGGGATTATAGCAAATTATAGCTAACTTAATATTTTCTAGTTAGCAAATACACATCTAAAACCAACACTACTCATTTTTGTATCTTTTTTTATAAAGTTTGATACCCTGTTGTCAAATAGTACTTTTTGTTCAAAGTTGGCAAAACTTCCACCTTTTATGGTTTTGTAGGATTGTTTAAAATATATATTTTCTTTTTTTGCATCTACCCATTCCCATACATTGCCAAGCATCCCATAAGTACCATTTATGTTTTCATAGCTCTCTTTTACATCCAAAAGTTCGCTACCTATTAACTCTGCTTCGATCTCATCATCTTCTCTTGTCATACATTTTATAGATTTATCTTTTTGATGTAGAGGGTATGAAACTGTTGAGTAGGCTACAAAAGCATCTTTGTTGATATGCTCATAGCATTTAGATTTGTGTAGTTTAATGCTAGAAGCTACTACCCACTCAAACTCACTAGGTAACCGCCCACCATAATATTTACAGACTTTTTGAGCAGTTTGAAAATCTATGTTTGTCTTAGGTTCATTGAGAGTATCTTCATCTATATCGTCTTCAACGATTAAGCCATTTCCTTTTTTATATGCAATATATTGAGCTATTGTCGTTTCATATTTAGCTATATAAAATGCTTTTATTTTTTTATCTTTTACATCATAACTAAAGTTTTGTAGATTTTTATTTTTTATGCGAGGAATAGTTATACTTTTGTCACTAGTTATATATATCTTTTGCATATTATGATCATCTGCCACGATAAAAGTCGAGACTCCAAAAAGAAGTAAGCTTAGGAGTATTTTTTGCATCTAGTTCCTTTGAAAGATTAGTTTTGTAGCAATATATGTGATAACAAGCAGAAGAAAAGCTAGTGCAGTTATATATAAAATATTTGTCATATCTAAGGCAATAAAAAAAGAGTTAGGAAAGTTTGATATGTTTAAAAACAAAGATTGAAACAAACTAACAGAACCTACACTAAGAGCTAAAATAAGCAATATCATTAAAAAAATAGTTCCACTTATGGTAAAACTCAAATCTTTCCTACTCATACCGATAAGTTGCAATATCTTCAAAGAGTTCTTTTTAAACTCAATAGATACAGAGATGCTAAGCACTATCACACCTAAAGACAATATAAAAAGTAAAATAGATATCCCAACCTGAATAATAGTGATTTTCTCAAAAAATTCTTTTGTTTTTTTTGTATCTTGAAGTAGATCATATATTTTACTTTTTATATTGTCTTTAGGTGTGATAGTGCTTAG
>JAERRX010000186.1 GCA_016735225.1 Sulfurimonas sp.
CAATAGAAGATGGATACAAACAATCAGAAATTGCAAGATATTTAAAAATATCCCCTGCTATGATTTCTAAAGTATTTAGAGGCATTAGGTAGTGAGTTGTGTCCTGACCCTTAATTCCCTTAATTCTTAGGAGAAAAAGTAACTACTGAAATCTCAAAAGAAGAAAAACCAGATACATTTAGCAAAAGTAAGAAGATAGCATCTCGTGGTGGAAAAGTCGCTGGAGATGCAAGAAAGCAGACTGAAAAAGAGTTAGGAAGACCTATTAGTACAAAAAAGAACTATCTACCAAAAACAAATCTTTTTGAAATAGGGAATGATGATGAATGAGCCAGAAACAAGAGCGGAACTTACATAATATTAAAAAAATATGATAAAATATCATATAAAGACTAAAAAATCAGTTACTAATATATTTAAAGGAGCATTGTAATAATATTATGGAAAAAATACAGATTAATCCAAATCGCTTACAATGGTGCTGTAATGCCTTAGATATTGATATTGACTACTTATCTAAACATATTAAAATTGCTAAACAAACACTTGATATGGCTATGCAAAATCAAACTGTTCTAAGTGTTGCTCAGTTACAAAAAATAGCAAAATATTTCAAGCGTAATTTACTGTTTTTTATAGACCCATCTGATATTCAAGAAAATAAAATCTATTCTATTGCCTTTCGCACTATCAATAACAAAGAACCTATACATTCTCCTAAACTGAGAGCATTTATAGAGCGTGTTGAGAAACAAAGACTAGTATATATTGATTTGCTAGAAGATATAAATGAACCAATTGAAAAAAATTGGAAAACTAAACTTGAATTTAATACAAAAAATATAAAACAAATAAGTACTAATATCCGTCAATGGTTAAACCTGCCAATAAATTATAAATTTGATGATTTACGAGAGGCAATTGAGAGCAAAGGTATAATGGTTTTTATATCTAATGGATATAAAGGGAAATGGCAAATTAAAAAAAATGAAAATATTCGTGGTTTTTCTCTTTACTATGATATTTTACCAATAATTGTAATTACTAAACAAGCAAGTGAAGGGGCTCAGGCATTTACTCTTATGCATGAACTAGCCCACCTCTTACTACATAAAGAAAGTGCTATAGATAATGAAGAAAATTTTTATAGCTATCGAGGTAAAGAAAAAGAAGCCAATGAATTTGCTGGTAATTTACTAATCCCTGATAATTTTTTAAATCAAATAGATGTTCAAGTTCTAGTAAACCTAGATATAGCTCAATATGATAATTATCTCAAACAATATAAGCAAAGCTGGTGTGTTAGTGGTGAAGCTATATTGGTGAGGTTATTGGTAAATAATAAAATATCTAATACACATTATCAAAACTATAAAAATTATAAAAAAGACCAACTTGAAGAAATGAAAAAAAATCAAGCTAGACCTATACCTAGAAATTATCGATATAGAGAGCCTGTTAAAATGTTTGGAAAACCTTTTGTATATGCTGTATTTGATGCTTTTAACAATAAGCATATAACTTTAGCTAAGGCTAGTAAATACTTAGATGATTTAAAAATTAGTGATATACATAAATTGGAAAAATATGTATAATCAATTCCTTTAAACTGGAGAACTAACATGAATGAGTCAGAAACAAGAGCCGAACTTATAGACCCTAAACTTCGTGAGTGTGGTTGGGGAGTTGTGGAGGCTAAGTCTAGTGATAATGAAAAACTAATACCCACCATACTAACAACATCCCAAAAACTCTCAAGAGGCATAGATGCTAGAAATATTCGTAACATTGTTTTGATGCGAGTAGTAAAACAAATCATAGAGTTTCAACAGCATCTATACCAAGAAAAGATAGCATCTTAGTATATGGGAGCAAAAAGTAAGATAGCTCTTTTTCAGCTTCAAAACCTCTTTCCCTCCTACTCTTTTGTAAAGATAAGAGCGACAAGTTCTGGTATCATCGATACTACTTATATAGTTTATACAAAAGATGACTCATATATCTTGAAAAAATATGAAAGAGATATATCAAAAAAGATAGCCTTTGATACAAAACTACTAAAAACACTAAAAGCATCCTCGCTTAATGTTCCTCTCATGCTTGAAAAAAATGATGGCTGGTATATATATGAAAGGCTCAAAGGAAAAGAGCCTAAAAATGTGCAGACTTATCACCTTAGAGCAGTTGCGAGGTTTTTATCTCAGATGCATCTACTTAGCTCAAAGAGTAGATGCAAACTAAAAAGTAGTTTAGAGAGTGATATAAAAGAAGCTCTTTGCTTTACAAAAAAGAACTATTTTTCATATTATAAAAAGTTTGAGTTTTTAAAAGATTTTAGAGTGAAAAATGAGGGTATAATTCACGGAGACCTTTTTAAAGACAATACTGTTTTTGATGGAACTAAGCTAGGGGTTTTTGACTTTATAGATGCTATGTGTGGTAGTTTTGTTTTTGATCTTGCCATCGCACTGGTGGGCTTTGATGTAAAAGCAGACAACGACTATGCGATAAATATATTTTTAAACAGTTATAACCAAAGAGCCACTAGAAAAATAGATAAAAAAACACTAAAAAAACAGATAAAATATGCTTCTCATTTTTATGCACTAAAAAGAGTTTATGAGTATAAAAACACTAACAAAGCAAGAGAGTTATTATGATGAAACACGGTGCAAACATATACAAATATGCTAAGAAACTAAAGTGTAGTCCAGATGAGATAATAGACTTCTCCTCAAACATAAACCTATATAGTAAAAACACACACTTGCAGGTAAAAAAAAGTACAATACTAAAGTATGCAGATACTCTCTACCCTAAACTACGAGATGCCATAAGTAAAAAGTATAAGATAAACAAGACTCAAGTAGCTCTTTTCAATGGTGCATCATCGGCTATAGACTTTCTCATAAAAAAGCTAGACACCCCTAGGGTTTATCTATATGCTCCTCTGTATGGGGAGTATGAAAAAGCCACTACTAAAAAGCAAAAAGTTATAAAGATCGATCGCTTTAAAGAGCTTTATAAAAAACCAAAAAAAGGCTCAACTATTGTTTTTGTAAACCCCTCTACCCCAGATGCAACTTACTATAACTTGAGTAAACTTTTTATGCTTTGGAAGGAGCAAAAATGCACAATAGTTTTAGATGAGTCATTTTTAGAGTTCCAACAGCTCCCATCTTTGAGAAAGCAGATAAAAACCTATAAAAAACTCTATATCATCCAGTCATTTTCTAAGTTTTATGCTTGTGCTGGAGTAAGAGTAGGTGCTATATTTTCTCATAAACAAAATATAAAGAGCCTCAAAATTCCCATCTGGAACATATCATCTTTAGACTCTGAGTTTTTAGCATCTAGACTCAATGATAAGCAGTTTGAGATAAGATCTACTAAGCTTCATATAGAACAAAAAAAAGAACTTTTAGGTATATTAGAAGACTCTAAACTTTTTGAAAAGATCTATAAAAGTGACTCAAATTTTATACTTGTAAAGTCTAAAAAGTCTAAAGCAATATTTAAACATCTTTTAAAGAAAAAGATACTTATACGACCTTGTGAAAGTTTTGACTTTTTAACTCAAGAACATCTTCGTTTTGCAGTAAAAGATAGCTTTTCACACAAAAAACTAAAAAAGGCACTAGATGAGATCTCTTAGTATTTTTGGCTCAAGTAGTGATGCTGGAAAATCAACCCTTAGTTTTGCTATAGCATATCTCTTGCATAAGATGGGTATTAGTGTAGCTCCCTTTAAGGCACAAAATGTTTCTAACAACTCACAAGTTTGTGATAGCGGTGGAGAGATAGCGATACCCCAACATTTTGCAGCAGAGTCCATAGGGCTAAAAACCACAACAGATATGAACCCTATACTTTTAAAGTCAGGTGGAAAGTCAAAAGCTCACCTTATTGTAGATGGAAAAAGTGTTGGCAATAAAGATGTTTGGAGCTACTATCGTGATATAAAAACTCTAAAACCTATAGTAAAAAGAGCATTTAAAAACTTACAAGCAAGATATGACTGTATAGTTGCCGAGGGTGCAGGAAGCCCTGTTGAGCTAAACCTTATGAGCAAAGACCTATCAAACATATATATAGCTGATGAGTTTAAGACTAAGATCATCTTAGTTGTTGATATTCAAAGAGGTGGAGTTTTTGCATCTATATATGGAGTATATAAGCTACTGCCAAAAAAACTTAGAAAAAATGTTATCGGTGTTATCATAAACAAATTTCAAGGAGATATGAGCCTTTTTGATGAAGGTGTAAACATCATAGAACAAAGGTTTAAGCTACATGTTTTTGGAGTTGTTCCATTTAAGTCTTTTAACCTTGGCTTTGAAGATAGTGCATCTATCATGAACTATACTCAAAACACACAAAAAGCTATCATAAAAGTTGGTGTTATAAAACTGCCTCATATTAGTAACTTTACAGATTTTGAGCCTTTAGTCTTAGATGAAGAGATAGAGCTGTCTTTCATCTCTTCAACTAGCGAAGTTGCATCTTGTGATATGATCGTTTTACCTGGAAGTAAGAGGGTTGTAGATGATTTACAATGGCTCAAAGAGAATAATTTTGAGCATATACTAAAGAGTAAAGAGCAAAAAGTAGTAGCTATTTGCGGTGGTTATGAGATGATGTTTAAAAAGATTGTCGATCCAAAATGTATAGAGTCTTCACAAAAAGAGGTGCTTGGTTTAGCTCGCTTAAAAGGCAAGGTAACTTTTAAAAAGAAAAAGATAGTAAAAAAAGGAACTTATGAGCTTTTTGGATGCATGGTTGATGGCTATGAGATTCATAATGCTAGGACAAAAAAACTTTTTAAAACTAAAAAAAATCTTTATGCTACCTTTGTTCATGGACTTTTTGACTCCGATGAGATAAGAGCAAAGTTTTTCAAAGAGATAGATGCAAACTATAAAGGCTATAACTTTAAAAAAACAAAAACAAAAGCTATAAAAGAGTTTGCCCTTCATATAGATAGATATGTGGATATAGATGCTATAGCTCAAAAGCTTTATGACTAATCTTTTTATAGCTTTTTTTGCCTATATGATAGACAAACGATATGGAGAGTTTACTTTTATAAAACATCCCGTTATCATCATCGGCTCACTCATAAGTTTTTTTGAAGATAAGTTTTATAAAGATAGTGTTTTTAGAGGTTTGTTACTTGTTATCTTTGTTGTTAGTATTGTGTTTTTTGCATCCTCGCTTCTTACATCTTTTTTTAGTAGCCTAAACATACTCCTAGATATCGGTTTTAGCTCCCTTGTAGCATCTATGTTTATCGCACATAAGATGCTTCGTGATTCAGTAAAAGAAGTTTTACTTAGTACAAACAAAAAGAAAAGTATATCTATGTTAGTTAGTAGAGATACTTCTAATATGAGTGAGAGTGATATATATAAAGCATCTATAGAAACTTATGCTGAAAACCTTAGCGATGGGGTTGTTGCTCCTGTGTTTTTTCTTCTTTGTTTTGGACTTGAGGGTATCATAATATATAAGGCTATAAACACTTTGGACTCGATGGTAGGGTATAGAAATGAGAGGTATGAAAGGTATGGAAAAGTATCTGCTGTGCTAGATGATATACTCAACTATATACCCTCAAGGCTTACTGCTTTGATGATTATGATAGTTGCTAGAGAGAACAATATCTTCTCCTTTTATAAAGATGGGGCAAAACATGACTCACCAAATGCTGGTCATCCTATAACAGCGATGGCATTGGCTATAGGTGTTAGGCTGGGTGGGGACACTTACTACTTCGGCAAGTTAAAGAAAAAGGCTTATTTTGGAGATGGAAAAAAAAGTATATGCTCTTATGATGTAAAAAAAGCATTGTCTCTTTTATAACTTTATATCAAGATGCTTTATGATATAATATTTTATTATTATATAAAAGGTGGTAAATATGTTTTTTGGAAATTGCGATAAATATCAAGCTAAGATAAAAATTCAAGATGATAAAATCAAAAAGCTTGAAGATGATCTAAATACAGCTCTATCAGAAAATGAAAATCTTAAAAATGAAAATAACTTACATAGTGAAGATGCTGTCATGAACAAGCTTATAAAGTCACTTACTAAAGGTCTAACTGATGGTTGCAGTAAAGATTTAGGCTTTTTACAAGATGATCTAGGTCAAAACTTAAATGCATTAGATGATATCAATAAACTAAACACAGTAAATGAAGATTTTATAAGTAACACTAGCGATGATATTTTAGGTTTAGTGCAGACTCTTAAGTCTTTGCTTGACCATATAAATGCAACATTTGAACAAGTTGAAACTCTCAACAACAATGTTGCGAGCATCTCCGATGTTATTGACCTTATTAAAGGTGTTTCAGACCAAACAAACCTACTAGCTCTAAATGCTGCCATAGAAGCAGCTCGTGCAGGTGAACATGGTCGTGGTTTTGCTGTTGTTGCTGATGAGGTTAGAAAGCTTGCAGAGAGAACCCAAAAAGCTACAAGTGAGATAGAGATTTCAGTATCTTCACTAAAGCAAAACACTCAAGAAGTTCATGAACACTCTTCACACATGGAAAAACTATCTAACCAGTCAAATGAGCAGATGCTAGAGTTTGAAACTAGGATGCAAGACCTACAAGTAAACTCTTCAAAAATTCAAGAAGAAACAACTGATGTTGCTTACTCTACCTTCGCTGTACTTAGTAAACTTGACCATCTTATTTTTAAAGCAGATGGGTACAAAACAGTATTTTCTGGAAAAGTTAGTGGACATTTCCTAAAAGATACAGAGTGTCGTTTAGGCAAGTGGTATTTTGAAGGTTTAGGAAAAGAAAAATTTGGCTCTTGTCCGAGTTTTAACAAGATGCAAGCACCTCATAGAGAAGTTCATGATAGCATCAAAAAAGCAGTTAAGTGTGTTGAAGATGGAACCTGCACACAAGATACACAAAATGTTATGACCTACTTCAATAGTGCTGAAAAAGCTTCTAGTGAGGTTACTGGCATATTGAGCGAGCTTATAGAAGAGGAAAAAATTCTACGACATAAAAGCTAAGATCTTCTTGGCTTTCTAAAAGTTTTACGAACATAGTTTTTCTTAAAGCATGACTGACAAATAGAATATTTTGAATTTCTCGGAAGTGCTTCTGTGCAGGTTCTACATCTCTGTACAAAATGACTCTGTTGCAAAGAGTTTTCTATATATGAGTTTAAAACCACTCTTGATTGTCTAGCTTTTTGCTCATCTAAAAAGTATTCATTGAACCTGTAACTAAGCCATAGATAAAGAGATATCTCTTTGACCATATCTTCAGCACGAAGTAGCTCATCTGTAGTAGTAGCAAACCTTCTAGCTAAAGATGGCATCACATACTCAAGAGGCTGTTTTCTCTCAAGAGCTAAAACACAAGACTCAAAAGATGCAAGAATATAGGGTGACTTTAGGGTTAGAGGTGCACATGATAGATGATACTTTGTAGCGATATCTAAGTCAAAAGCATCGACTATCTTAGAAACTTCAAGCATATCACCTAAGTTTGAAGCATGAAAAGGTCCATTGAACTCCATATTTTCTACAAAAAACTTCAAAATTTCATAAAGAGAATTTTCTTCCAATATGCTTGCAACAAGTTTTATATGCTCTAAGTTTGCCATAACTTTGAATGGTATAGATATCTCCTTGGCTTCTTGGTAAAAGTTTTTCTTAACTACCCTTAGAGCATCCACACTTAAAGCTCCCACAAAGCCCTCTTCACTCAAGCCATAACGACCAGCACGACCAGATATTTGCAAGACTTCAGAGACTAAAAGTTTTCTCTGACTTACCCCATCAAACTTTTCAGCCTTAGAAAAAAGTATGGTTTTTATAGGCAGGTTCATTCCCATCGCTATAGCATCTGTTGCTATTAAGATTTGGGTCTCTTTTTCCCTAAAACGCCTAGCTTCTTCTCGCCTAACCTCAGGAGAGAGGTTTCCATAAACCACACTCACACTAAAGTCACGAGAATACTCCTGTTTTAGTCTCAAAACATCTTTTCTACTAAAAGCGATAATCGCCGTTGCTTCTTCTACATCTTTATAGCTTGTGGGTGTTTCTAAAAGAGTGAGCTTGTTTTTTCTCTGAAACTCTACTATCTCTAGCTCCTCTCCTAAGTACTCTGCTAAAGCGATGATCGCCTCTTTTACATTTGGTGAGCCTGTCATGATCACCTCTTTTGCAGGAGTGCCTATGATAGCATTTGCCCATGCCCACCCACGATCACGATCATCGATCATCTGAACCTCATCTATAACACAAACATCGACATCAACATCAAAGTTTAGCATCTCTATAGTTGAGCTTATATGTGTTGCATCTTCATTTAAAAGCTGTTCTTCACCTGTTATGAGTGACACCTCTACATCTTTAGCTTTTAAGCCCTCATAACCCTCAAGTGCTAAAAGTCTCAAAGGTGCAAGATAGTATCCAGTATCTGCCTCTTGGAGTCTTTTCATAGCTTCATAAGTTTTACCACTATTTGTTGGTCCTATGTGAAGAGTAAGCTTTCTTCTCATCTCTCTAGCGATAGGAAACAGGTTTTTAAAATCTCTAATAGTCCTAGCTAAGAGTGCTTGAGTCTGTTTTTTTATGATCTCATCTTGAGTATCTCTTATAAAAACTTTTGTTACTTTTTTTATGATTTTAGGAGTGAGGTTTAGAGTTGCTCCTAGTCTTTGCAACATTTCTGGATAGACTTTTTGGTGTAGTTGTTCCCTGCTTAGATGCAACAAGCTTGAGTAGCTCTCACACTCATCTAGCATCTGAGACAAACTAAACAAAAAGTCCTCTTCTTGATCTTTAGTGGCATCTCTAACCATAGAGCTAAAGTCAAGCTGATTTTCTTGCCAAATATCTTTTAAAATAGAGCCTAGTTCTATGTGAAGCTCTAAAATGTACCTATGTTCCATGTTTGAAAATGGAAGTGAGTAGCTATGCTCTATGCTTAGTAAAAGCTCTTCATCATGCAACTCTAGCTCAACTATATCTAAGTGAGTTCCTATGATAGAGTGTAATATAGACTCTTTTAAGATAGGAAAATGCACCTTTGTTTTTGGAGGTGAAGAGCGAAGGGAGTCTAGCATCTCTTTTTCACTTAGGTATAGATGCTTAGAGGGTAGCCCGCCTATAAAACTATCTATACTTTTTTGCTTTAGCTTTAAAACCCTCTCTTTGTCTTCTTCTATCTTTGCGATAATACTCTCATCATCTGTTTCTTGTATATAGCTATCATTGTAAGGTTTTGTATGAAGAGTAAGAATCTTATGAAAACTTTGAGAAAAAAGAACATAATGAAGAGATGCATTAAACTCAAAACTATCATCTATGTTAAAAAAACCATCGAGTACTTTTTGCAGTCTTAGCCGTTTTTGCTCAAACCTAAGGTGGCGAAGTTTAGACTCCATCTTTGCTATAGTTATCTTTTTACTTCTCATATCACCAAAGGCATCTCGAAGTAAAATAGCCTCATCAGAGCTAGCATCTAGTTCTTGGAGGAAAAGTTCTATCTTTTCAGCTCTCTCAAGGTTTATGATTTTTGGTTTGTCTGACTTGTAAAGCTCTGCATTGTTTTGAAAAAAGTTTAGTATTTGAGAGCGATAATTACTATCTGCCTCACTCCACAACATTCTCGCCGTTTTGACTAAAACATCTTTGCTATGCTCTATATCGTAGATGCCAAGAGCAGAAAACATCTCGCAAAGTGTTTGAGTATCTACTCGCAAGACACCTATATCAAATGGGTCATCATCGAAGTATCTTTTGATTTGTTGATTGATTTTAGAATTTTTTTTATTTTTTGCCATATAGAATTGTACCTAAATTCAAGATTTCTACATCTAATAAGTTATTTTTAATGATGATAATACTAAAATACCCAATGTTTGATTTTAATAACTATTCCATAAAACAAAAACTTCTAATTGTCTTTATATTTTTTAAAGCTATTCCACTCATCATATTGGCTGTTTTAAGTATTTACAGCTTTTTAGAGATAGATGCTTTACTAAAAGAAAGCTATAAAGATATGATCCAACAAAGTAAAAGCTCTGTTAAAAAAACAACAGATATAGCTATTTCTGAGAGCATTGTAGCCCTAGATATAAAATCACAATCCGTCTTAGAAAACAAAACAAAAAACATAGCAAACAATGTGGCAAGATTTTTGTATCAAAGAGATTCTGATATTTTACTTTTGTCGAGCCTAGATATAGATAAAAATACTCTGCAAAATTTTTACAATCTAAAAAGATCAAAAGTTTATATACCAAGTGAATATTTTTATGATAAATTAAAAAATAAATGGGTTTCAAAAACTAAACAACCTGCACAAAAAGAACAAGCCTTTGAAACTCATGCAATGTTTAAGAATTTTCATAAAGTAAAAAAGCAAGAGGCAGTTCAAAAGTCTATTCCTTTATATAAAGAGATCTCGTTTTATAAACCAGATGGAAAAGAGATATATAAGGTTTCAGCCTTAGACAAAAAGCTAAAAGATATATCAAACAAGAACAACTCATATCTTCGTGCGGAGGATTATTTTTTAGAAGCAAAAAAACTAAAAAAGGGTGAGATATATGTTTCAAGAGTTATAGGTGAGTATATACCATCTCCTGTTATTGGTAGTTTTACAAAAGAAAAAGCAAAACTCGCTGGCATAAAATTTGAGCCAGAAAAGTATGCTTATGCAGGAAAAGAAAATCCTCTAGGCAAAAAATTTAGCGGAATTATTCGTTTTGTTACTCCTGTTTATAAAGGCTCAAAACTTCAAGGTTTTTTAACTTTAGCACTTGACCATCAGCATGTTATGAATTTTACAGACTTTCACGATTCGCTCTCCTTAAATACTTTGGACATATCAGATGCAAGTAATGGAAACTATGCATTTATGTGGGACAATCAATTTACATCTATCTCGCATCCAAGAGATTACTTTATAGTAGGCTACGACAGTAAAACTGGAGAGCAAGTTCCTGGATGGACAACTTTAGAGATGGAGAAAAGATTTATTCAGAGCAAAGAGAAGGATTTTGGAAAATTTTTAAAAACTCAAAGTACTTTTTTTGAGCAATCTTCAGATAAAAAACCAAGCATAAGCCAAGCAAAAAAAGGACAAGTTGCCCTAGATTGCAAATATTTAAACTTTGCCCCTCAATGTCAAGGGTGGGTAGAAATTCTCAAAAATGGTGGTTTTGGTTCTTTTGTTGTTAGTTGGAGTAATATCTCAAAACTCAACACAGTTGCACCTATACCATACTATACTGGTCAATACAAAAATTCAGAGGTCGGGTTTGGCTTTGTAACTATTGGAACAAATGTCAATGAATTTCATAAAGCGGCTATCAATACTAGAAAAAATATTGATAAAGTGCTAGAAGTAGAGTATGCAAATATTCAAAAAAGCATAGAAGATACTTCTAGCAAAATTTACAACAATATACAAAGGCACATAATCCTCATCACCTCTCTTACTATCTTGTTGATCGCTCTAGTTGTCTATATAGCCATCTATATTTCATATAGTATATCAAAAAGATT
This sequence comes from Sulfurimonas sp., assembly GCA_016735225.1. Classification (GTDB taxonomy): domain Bacteria; phylum Campylobacterota; class Campylobacteria; order Campylobacterales; family Sulfurimonadaceae; genus Sulfurimonas. Next base: position 11,558 of record JAERRX010000186.1, read on the forward strand.
ATCTAAGATCATCACAGGAACACAAAAGCTTAAAGAGAAAGATTTTGATTATCAACTAGAGTGTAACAATAATGACGAGCTAGGTGAATTGTGCAGATCATTTAACACTATGGCAGCTTCTATTAAAGATTTAACCCAAAATTTAGAAAACAAGCTATACACCGACGACCTAACCAAACTATCAAGTCGCCCAGCCCTATATAGAGATATTAAATCAAATGAGTTTAACTGTTTGTTGATTTTTGATATAGACTCATTTAAAAGTATAAATGACCACTACGGCGCACATGCAGGTAACTATATACTCGTAGAATTTGCAACAATACTTCAAAAGTTCGGACTTAAACATAAACTGCATCCATATAGAGTAGGCTCAGATGAGTTTGTACTGCTTACTCACAACTACCTCACAAATGAGCAGATAAAGAGCATCGTTTCAAAGCTAGATCAAACTATCTCTTCGAGTTTTTTTAAATGTGATAAATGCTCTATGGATACGACTATATCTTTTACTTGTGGTGCTTCAAGTAACTTAAGCTCACCAATCGAGTGTGCCGACCTAGCTCTAAATGAAGCGAAACTAAAAAAACTTACTCTTATGATTTATGATGATACAAATCCAAATATGAACAAGCATTCAGAGTTTATACTATGGAAGCAAAAAATAATTTATGCTATTGAAAACAATAATATTATTCCATATTTTCAACCTATCATAGATGTAAAAAACCCTGAAAGTAAAAAATATGAATGTCTCATACGAATGATAGATAATGAGAATATCATCTCTCCCTATATGTTTTTAGATATATCAAAAGAGGCTAGACTCTACCCTCAATTAACAAGAATTATGATAGAAAAAAGTTTTGAGTATTTTCACAACTCAGATGCGACTTTTTCTATTAATATCTCTATTGATGATATACAAAACAAGGAAACTCTTGAGTTTATGGATGAACAGCTTTTAAAATACGATGTTGGAGATAGACTAATACTAGAGATTTTAGAGTCAGAAGAGATAGATAACTTTGATGTTATCTTTCCTTTTATCAAAAAGATGAAAGCTAAAGGTGTTCGTTTTGCAGTGGATGATTTTGGTTCAGGATACTCAAACTTTTCATATCTCTTAAAGATGAAACCTGACCTGCTAAAGATAGATGGCTCTTTGATAAAAAATATTAGTAAAGGTTCCGATGAATACTATGTCGTAGATGCTATAGTTAAGTTTGCCTCAGCACTAGATATAGAGCTTGTTGCAGAGTTTGTTTCAACAAAAAATATTTTAGACACTTTAAAAGAGTTTGATATAGATTTTATGCAAGGTTACTATTTTAGTGAGCCTAGAGCAGATGCTAACTGATTGTTTAGATAATTTTATAGAGTGTCTTGAGCAACATAGGTATTTTGATGCACATGAGGCTCTTGAAGTTATATGGTTTCCTCGTCGTTTTGAAGATGATAATGAGATGAAACTTTTAAAAGGTTTCATAAATGCCGCAGTTAGTTTTGAGCTAAAAAAAAGGGGCAGAGAAGAGGCAAGTAAAAGAGTATGGAAAAACTACTTAAAATATAAAAAACTTCTCACTAAAATAAACTCCCCCTACTTAGATAGATATAAAGAGATCTCCATATATCTTGATGATTTTGATATAATTACACGATAATGCACTATACAAAAGGATAAGTTTGAAAAAAATAGTTTTATGTCTTGGAGTTGTTAGCTCATTGGCAATGGCAACCCAACTACAAGATGATATAAAGTCTGCAAAAGCTGATGTAAAAAAAGCACAAAAAAGAGTAAAAGAGCTTGAGTTGAAGCTTCCAAATGAGATGCTTACTACTCACACAGAGCTAGGCTTCATCTCTACAGGTGGAAATACAAAAACAAAAACTTTTGCTCTTGACCTAAAAGCAAAAAAAGGCTGGGGCGCACATCTTCTTAGTTTTGACTTTGATGCTCAATATGCACAAGATAAAGATATAGAGAGTAAAAATAAGTTTTCTACACAGCTAAAATATTCTCGCTCTTTTACAGATAGACTATCAGCAACTTATCTTATCGCCTATAAAAAAGATAAGTTTTCTGGTTTTAGCTACCAAACCTACACAGGTCCTGGTTTAAAATATGTTGCTATTGAAAAAAAAGAGCATAAACTTACTCTAAATGCTAGCATACTCTACTCTCAAGACGATATAGAAGATATAAACTATGATACAAATGGAGATATTATAAAATATCCCAATCCTAATGCTACTCAGAGTGTAAGCACTAAAGATGGTACAACTAAAAAATATGCTGCTTATGAACTAGATGGCGCTTATGCTTGGCAAATGCTAGATAACCTAAAGTTTGAACAGGAACTAACATATAGAGCCGAAGTAGAAGACTCTAGCATCTACTTTGGGTTTTCAAAAACTGCACTATCTAGTAAACTTTCAGATATGTTTTCTGCTGGTATTAGCTATAAAGCAGATTATGTAAACACTCCTCCAATTGGAAAAGACTATACAGATACTACATTTACGGTAAATCTTATTATAGATTATTAGTCTATATTTGGAACCTCTAATTTTTTTGAGCTTTCTATGCTACTGCTCCATAGATATATAGATACAGATGCCATAAGTGCGATGATACTGGCACTTAAAAAAAGATATGTCGGATATAGCTCATAGATATACCCAGCATACAATGCCCCTATGAAACCACCTAGACCGTAAGTGATGCCTGAAAAAAATTGCTGTGCTAAAGACCTGTGTTTGTAGAGTTGGTATAAGTAGCTTATGGATGCGGAGTGAAAGAGTGCAAAGCTTAGAGCATGTAAAGTCTGTGAAAAAAACAAAATCATTAGATGTTGAGGATATAAAAAAAGCAAAAGCCATCTTAAAGAGGTTACAAAAGTGGTGAGTTGCAAGATAAAGAGCAGGTTTTTCTTTAAAAATCTTCCTTGAAAAAAAAGCATAACTATCTCAGCTAAAACCCCAAAGCTCCAGAGATATATAGTCATATCTAAGCTCACCCCATAGTCAGTTTCATAGATAGTAAAAAAGTTGTAAAAAGCTCCAAAACTCACCTGCATCAAAGTAAGTCCTATCCATAATTTGTAGTCTTTGAGTAGGTTTATATCATTTTTAACCTCCTCTTTTTTCTGCTCTTTAGCATAAGAGCTTCTCCCTATAGCAAAAGCAACGATAGCAGTTAAAATACTAAGCACCAAAAGGTAGTTTAAAGCTATGCTTGCACTACTCAAATACCTAACTAAAACCAGAGCAACAAGCACAAATCCAAGCGAACCAAAAAGACGAATCTTTCCATATCTTTCTTTCCCAATAGTATCTAAAGAGATAACCTCTATAAAAGGAAGAACTACACTTAGGCCTATGCTAAGAACGACATTGGAAAGTAAAAGTTTATAAAAGTTATCAAGAGAGATATAAAAAGAGATGCTACCTAGGAGCATAAAAGCAAGAGCAACTTTAAAGGTTCTAAAGTCAAGCTTTAAACCCCTCGTAAACAAAAAAGGAAGCAAAAACCTCACTAGAGGTCCCGCTGCAAAAACTATACCTATCTCACCAGCAGAGTAACCACTAAATGCTAAAATCTTAGGTAAAAATATGATATACACACCAATAATGGCAAAATAAAAAAAATAAAAAAATGATAAAAGTATAGACATTCAGTATTATACCCACTTACTGTGATATAATTAGTATTATCAACTATAAGGAGATACTATGACAATAGAGATGAAAGAAGATGACTTTATCGTTTCTAAGACTGACCTTAAGGGTCGCATAACTTATACAAATCACATATTTATGGAGATGGCGGAATACACGGAAGCTGAACTTTTAGGAAAGCCTCACAACATCATTCGACATGAAGATATGCCAAAGGCTGTTTTTAAGTATCTTTGGGAGACTATAGTAAAAAAGGAGGAAGTTTTTGCTTTTGTTAAGAACAAGACTAAAAATTCAAATGACTACTGGGTATATGCAAACATAACCGCATCCTGTAATCTTCATGGAAACATTATAGGCTACTATTCTGTAAGACGAAGACCAAATCCTGAGGCCTTAGAAACTATCATACCTCTTTACAAGAGGATGCTTGAGGTTGAAAAGAGCGATGGTGTCGATGCTTCGTTTAAAGTTTTAACAGATATATTAGCAGAAAAAGGAATTAGTTATGATGAACTTATCATATCTCTTCAAAAATAACGGAGCAATTTTACTATTTGTTGCATTGATTTGTATAGCTATCTACTCTTTAATCGGCGGGGAGTTTATAGAAGCAGTCATAGTCTTAGCAGTTTTAGTCCTTGCTGCTTTTATGCCTGCAAGTAAAAAGAGTGTCTCCAACCAGATTTTGATAGCATCTATGAGAAGAGTTCTTAAAAATATGAGTATGGGAAATCTTGAGGATCGAGTAGTAAATATTCCAGATGATAACTCTCCTGTTTCTGCTCATGCTTGGACAATCAACGATACTCTTGACCAGCTAGAGGCTTTTATGAGAGATACTGAAGCTTCCATAGAAGCAGTTTCTTTAGGAAGAATCTACAGAGGCACCTATACCTCTGGTTTACATGGAGCATTTAAAACTACTGCTGATACTTTAAGTGAAATAACCTCTATTATTTCAGATGGTTACGAAACAAGAATAAGAGGAGAACTATCAAGCAGGCTCTCTCAATTGGGTGGAGGTGTCGAGTGTGGTTTGCATGTGATACAAGATGATCTAACCAGCGCTCAATCAGAATCATTGAAAATTTCAAACAATGCTCAAGAAACTGCCCAAAAGTCTTCTCGTAGTTTAGATAGCGTTGTCAAACTTGGCGAAAAGCTAAATATCTTGATCGATGCAATAGCAACTTCGCATGAAGGCATCATATCCCTTGAGCAAAGATCAAAGGAGATATCTGATGTTGCAAACCTTATCAAAGATATAACAGAACAGACAAACCTACTAGCACTCAATGCGGCTATAGAAGCTGCTCGTGCAGGTGAACATGGGCGAGGCTTTGCTGTTGTTGCTGATGAGGTTAGAAAGCTTGCAGAACGCACCCAAAAAGCTACTAGCGAGATAGAGATAAATATATCAACTCTCCAGCAAGAAACAAATGAGATGCGATCAAACTCTGATAATATTTCCCAAATTGCTCAAACCTCTAGTGATGTTATTGTTGAGTTTGAAGAGGCATTTAAAGAGTTAAATAGCCTAGCAGATAGCTCTTCAGAAGCAGCGATTCATCTGCAAAACAGGATGTTTATTACATTAGTTAAGGCTGACCATGTTTTGTTTAAATCATCTGCTTACTCTGCAGTTTTTAACCCACATGGTGTAAAGCCATTTGCTGATCACAAATCATGTCGCATGGGAAAATGGTACCTTAATGAAGGAAAAGAGCGATTCGGACATACAAAAGCCTATAAATTATTAGATGTTCCACATGAAAGAGTTCATACTCTAGTACTCAACAACATGAGATATATAGAAGATGATACTGTACTCAAATATGACAATCCTAACAAAATATTTTTAAACTTATCTGGAATGGAGATCGCTTCTGATGAGCTATTTGTACTGCTTGATGAGATGATAAAGGAATATATAGAAAAAGAAAAGTAGTGTTTACTTAGTATTTACTTAAAAAGCATATACTTTCTCATCTCAATTGTGTTTTCCCTTTCACGAAAGAGAAAAAAAACTCCTAAAAATTTTAAATAGGCTAAGTTTCTTCCCTTTTACTTAGTCTATTGTCCTCTTATGCTAAACTTCACTTATGAAAATTATTTTAAGCACTTTAAATTCAAGATTTACTCACAGTTCCATCGCCCTTAGGTACCTTTATGCAAACTTAAAAGAGTTTCAAGCAGATGCCAAAATACTAGAGTTTAGTATCAACGATGCCCTGCAGTCTGTTGCCGAAAAACTTCTTTATGAAAAACCAGATATTATTGGTATCGGGGTTTATATTTGGAATGCTAAAGAGGTTTTTGAACTTCTCCATATCTTAAAAAAAGTATCTCCAAAGACCACTATAGTTTTAGGTGGTCCAGAGGTCACTCACCAACCCTTTAGAGTAAACCTCGACTTAGCCGACTACATAGTTCAAGGTGAAGGAGATATAGCCTTTTACGAGCTATGTAGAGATATAAAAGATAAAACTCCCCCTGCAAGCAGAGTCATAAAGATGAGTCTTCCATCTTTAAAAAATATAAACCTACCCTACAAATACTACACAGACTCCGATATACAAAACCGCTATATCTATGTAGAAGTCTCAAGAGGTTGCCCTTTTACCTGTGAGTTTTGCCTATCTTCTATGGACGAGAGAGTTCGAGCTTTTGATATAGATGAAGTTTTAGATGAGTTTGAGAAACTTTGGAGTCGAGGGGCTAGAAACTTTAAGTTTATAGATAGAACATTCAACCTAAATATGAAAACAGCCAACAAGATACTAGACTTCTTTTTAAGTAAAGAGCCACCATATTTTGCACACTTTGAAGTCATTCCCGATCACTTTCCATCATCTATAAAAGAAAAAATTAAACTATTTGAACAGGGTGCTTTACAGCTTGAGATAGGCATCCAAACACTAAACCCACAAATTGCAAAAAATATTTCACGAGAGTTAAAGCTTGATAAGATAAAACAAAATATAGGCTTTTTAGAAAATGAGACAAAGGCTCACATGCATCTCGACCTAATAGTAGGGCTTCCAGGTGAGAGTTTGGAGAGTTTTGGAGAGAACCTTGATGAGTTAGTAAGTTTAAGTAGTTGTGAGATACAAATAGGCATCTTAAAAAAGCTCTCAGGCACTAAAATAGATCGCCATGATATAGAATACTCTATGGTTTATAGCGATATTCCTCCCTATGATGTTTTGAAAAATTCTACTCTTTCTTTTGATGATATTCAAATTATGAAAAGATTTGCAAGGTTTTGGGACCTAACTTACAATAGTGGAAACTTCAAGTCAAGCATCAAGCTACTTTGGCAAAATGAAAGTGTATATGAAAACTTTTATGCCTTTAGCATCTGGATATATAAGCAAACTGATTCTACATACAAAATATCACTTCAAAGGCTCGGAGAACTTTTGTTTAGTTATTTGGCAGATGTCAAGGGTCTAAAAAAAGAGATGGTAGCAGAGGAGATGCTCAAAGATATGATGAAGCTAAAAGGTAGAGCGATCCCTATCTACTTAAAACCTTTTGCTAAAAAGTTTAGTATAAAAGCAAAGATTGGTAATGCTGGTTTCAATAAGAGGCAACTTTAGGTATAATAGCCTTATGAATATCTCAAAAGCTTTTCTCTTCTTATCACTGCTCTTTGTATGCTTACCTCTTGATGCAAAGCCCTATGTCGAAAAAGATCTTTTAAAAAAGATAGGCATAAAATACAAAAGATTTGCAAAAAAAAGATTTTTCTTTCTTCAACAAACTTTAGACTCTGTAAAAGAAGAAGATGACCTACCCAAACTAGATGCTGTAAATGAATTTTACAATGAAGTTAGATATTCATCTGATATAAAAGTTTATAGAAAAAAGGATTATTGGGCTACTCCATGGGAGTTTTTAGGTAAAGATAAAGGTGACTGTGAAGACTATGTGATCAGTAAATATTTTGCTCTTATATATCTTGGTGTAGATTCTAAAAAACTTTTTTTTACCTATGTTCGCTCTAGCAAGTTTAAAGCAGCTCACATGGTTTTAACCTACTTTGAAACCCCAAGAAGTGAGCCTCTTATACTAGACAATAACAATCGTAGGATCTTTCCTGCTTCAAGAAGAAAAGATCTAACTCCTATATATAACTTCAACGGAGAGAGTCTTTATAAAGCTGCTAAAACTGGGACTGGGACCGGGAAAAAAGTCAAAAATAAAAAAGCTCATAAAAAATGGGATCAACTAAAACTCAACATGAAAAGGAAGAAAATATGACACTCTTTAAACAGATAGCGATACTGCTATCTATATTTTTATTTACTATATTAACAACAGTTTTAACACTTAACTTTAAAAGTGCGAACGACTCTGTTCAAGATAGACTCTATGAAGATGCTAAAAATACAGCAACTTCACTTAGTCTTTCTCTAGGCAGTGCCAATGGAGATGTTTCTATGATGTCAACTATGATAAATGCAAACTTTGATAGTGGCAATTATCATTATATATCTCTTGTTGATGTTGATGATGTTTTAATATTTGACAGAAAAGGTGAGAGTGATTTGTCGGGTATTCCTAGTTGGTTTTTATATTTTGTTAGCATAGAAGCACCAGTGGCATCTGCAAATGTTTCTGCAGGGTGGAGTCAAGTAGGGTTTTTAAATGTTCAAAGTGATGAAACTTATGCTTATATGCAACTATATACTATATTGAAAAGTCTTAGCATCTCTTTTGGTCTTATCGCTTTAGTTAGTTTAATTGTTCTAAATCTTATCTTAGTTGCTATCTTAAAACCCCTAAAAGAGGTTCAAAAACAAGCCGAAGCAGTTATGAGAAATGAGTTTATTATACAGTCTTCTATTCCCTATACAAAAGAGTTTAAAGATGTTGTTTTAGGAATGAACAACATGGTATCAAAAGTAAAAGCTATGTTTGACAAAGGAAACGAGGAGCTAAAACGACAAAAAGAACTTGAGTATATTGACAAAACAACAAAACTTAGAAATCGTAAATATTTTATAGATAAACTTCCAGAATATCTTAAAATCGATGCAGTTTCTCATGGTGGTATAAACATAATGATAGCTTTCAATGGAGTCGTAGAAGCCAATGAAGAGATCGGGCATCGTGACGTAGATAATCTTTTTGTTGAGATATCAAACATATTTAGCACCTATGCTAAAGAGTATGAAAATTCTATGGTTGCAAGAATGAATGGAACAGAGTTTTCTATACTTCTTCCAGACTGCACACCTATAAATGCTTTAGATATGGCAGAGGAGATCTCAAGAAAAACACAAAAACTTATAGAGTCTTTAAAACTAAACAAAGATAGTGTTTACCTTGCTCTTGGTCTTTATGAGTATAGCTATAAAGAAAATATAGGTCAGCTTCTTTCTCATTCAGACAACTCCCTAGCACAGGCAAAATTTAAAGATGCAAAAATTCACCTACAAAAATCTGACAATGTTGTAGAGGTGATGGGTAAAGAAGCATGGAGAAAAATTATAAATACAGCTATAGATAACAATAGCTTTAACTTTGTTTCTTGGACGGCAGTAGATGCTAAAACTAAACAGATAAACCACAATGTCTTAAGCTTAACCTTAAACATAGATAAAGATACAAGATATGCTTATGGGCAGTTTATGCCAGCAGCAAATCAAGCAGGACTTAGCAACAAAATATATAAAAATATTTTAGATATGATGTTTCAAACACCAGATAAAAACCTTAAGGGAACTACCTGTTCTATAAGACTTCCATTTGACTACCTTGAGATTGGCAGTACTTATGAATATATGAGTAAACTTTTTGAACTTTTTGCAAAAAACCTTTGTTTCAAACTCATCATAGAGATGCCAGACAAACTAGTAAGACAAAACAATGATAAGATAAAACGATATAAAACTCTTTTTGAAAAGCATGGGATCGAGATGGGTATCTTTGAGTTTATAGGAGAGAGCATTGACTATACATATCTTCAAAATTTAAGACCTGTTTATATAAAAGGTGAAGCAGACTACTTTTTAAGTCAAAGTGAGCAAGCCCTTTCTGCATTTAGACTTATAACAGATACCGTCGGCATCTCTCTAATCGCCACTGGAGTTATGAAGATGGATACACTAAAAGATCTTCAAGAAAAAGATATTCATATCATACAAGGTAGAGTTACAGAGATGATAGATATACAGAGCTAAACTCTTCTTGAGTTTAGACCTCTAGTTGTTGCCTCGCCTATATCTTTTTTATATTTTGGATTTAGTTTTGTTAAAGAACGCTCAAAATTCAAAAGAATATCTTTGTTTGTGTTAGGATGCCTACATATTGTAAATAAAATATTCATATATATATCAAAATCTTCATGTGTTCTTTCACCTATCTTATCTTTGATCGTTCCATGATGCTTTAAGACAAGATCTAAAGCACTTTTTAACTCTGAAGCTGTAGAGTTTTTGTTTTTTATAATGTTTTTTAGGTATTCTAAGCTTGTGTCTTCTACCGTTTTAGTTTTACTTAAAGATCTAGCTTTTTGTAGTCTTATTTTCTTCTTTTTATTGGTATATGATAAAAAAAGTAAAAATATCAAGATAGCAAGTATGATTATTAAACCAAATATGGTTCTTATTAGTAATGTCACCTCCATAGATATAAGTTTTCTCCTTTAGTTTGTGCGGAATTATATCAGTAAAAGCTAGAATTAACTTTAAAAGTACCTAATTAGATCTTGCCAACATACTAAAGTCTATCTCTTTAACATCTTTAGCATCTTGAACTTTTTTATCATCCTCATAACTTCCTGTAGTAAATATATAATCACTACTTTTCAATGTACACCCTTTTATGCCAGGAACACATGGTTTTTTCATAAGTTTGCACTCACCTTGATAGTCATGCTGACATGTCCAAGCCATTTAAAACTCCTTAGTTGATCTACAGAAGCTTAACATTTTTTTGCTTATGCAAGATAATGAAAATACTCCGCCTGACAATAATGCACTAGCACCTAAGGGGCAGTTCCTCTCTACAAACACTAACAAAACACAGGAGTGCAATAAATCACCTAGCGGATATTTATGGTTCTATTTGACCCTTAAACTCACATATAAATATTTTGAACAACAAAAGTACAATACAGAATTTACTCAAAGCTACAATGAAATAACACAACAGGTTGATATTGAATAGGAACTAGAAAGAGTAAAAAAAATATATTGAAAATAATGATGCAAAAAAACAATTCTTCAAGAGATAGAAAAATTACAAAACTTTATAAATCAAGCTACATTTGTAGCACGAAATAAGCTAGCAGTTTAATAAAACAGAGTAGCCAATAAAAAATTATGCTAATATTAGATCCATTATTGATACCTCTCAAAAAAGAGGCTTCGATAAATTTTAATCTTTGGTGGCTGTAATTTAGGTGGGGTGATTAGTTACTAGCATCCTTTAAAATAAGTAGCCGATTCTAGCAATAAATCGTTGTTTTTCAAGTGGTTGGTACTCACTAAGATTGTAGTGAGCTAAAAAAGAGACACCAACACCAAAGTGAAGTTTTGGTTTATCAAATGGCATAAATTCCACTTGCGGAGTAACATAGCCAACTGTTCCGCTAAATGCTTTAAATGGTAACATTGCTCTTAGTGGAGCGTTAGTATCATTTCCCATATCTGTTTTGGTATTGTATTTTCCGTTATACTCTACTCCAAGGTTGATATTTTTAGTAACTGCCCCTGTAAATGAGAGGTCATAAGACAGCTCATTACCAAAATCATAATCGTTATGTGCTAGCGGTCTGTATGTGTACATAGTGTGAAAATCAACTCTCATACTCTCGCCAATAGGTTTAGAAATACCCAGTTCAGCCTTGTATTCGTAAGCACCTGTACCCATTTGGGTAGGCATTGGAGTATTTACACCTAGAGCAACTGGAGGGGCTGTTTTAAAGCCACTATCTGTCGAGCCTGTTGGAAGTTTTACTCCAGCACCAAGACTTAGTTGAAAACCATACTCTTTCATAGGCAGTACAACATATCGCCCCATCACAACAATATCGCCTATGCCATTGTTATCTATTGCAACATCATTTTTTCCTAATTTTGCAGTTGCTTCGATGCTTTTGTATGGCATAATAACTTTAATGTCAAACTTATCGGTCACCCCATAAACAAGACCAAGAAGCGTTATGTTTGCCGTGGCATCTAAGTTTTCTTTGTTTGTTACCTCTTTTGTTCCATCGTACATTGAGTCTCGTTTAAGATGGATATGTTTTATCCCCATTTTAAGCTTACCCTCTGGCATTGTCATAGCTCCACCTTGAGAGTTGATCCCAGGAATAACCTGAGCACTCAAAATAAGTGAGCAAGAAAGAAGAGTAAAAAGTATTTTTTTCATTAATAATCCTTTGTATTGATAATCATTTTCAATAGGAAAAGTTTAGCAGAGTAATTCTTAAGTATTGATTAATTATTATAATTGTTATCATTATAATTAGTAGAGATAAAAAGTTTAGAATGGAAGCTATCGGGGGTGTAACTGCACAAAGTAAACATTTCACAACTCAGTCATCCTAAACATTCCACAACTCCGTCATCCTCAGTTTGACTGGGGATCTAGCTAGACTCCCTGTCAAGCTGAGAGTGACGGAGTAGAAAAACATTTCAATCCATATAAACATTTCAAACTCTTCTAAATCTTTCTTAATAAGCGGATGCTGTTTAATTAAATAGATATTTTACAAAGTATCTACATCTATATTAAAATCTTTTGCCATATCTTCCATTGAGATATACTCAGGTTTAGGTGTCATTTTTCTATCTTCTATGGAGTTGTAAATCTCTTTATGTTCCATCTTTTCAATAAGCATTTCATAACTTTTTAATCTTTCGTATTCCTCTGTGGAAATGACAACTGCCTCAAGTTTATTGTTCTTAAGTACACCAATTTTCTCAATTGCCTGTGTGTTAATCTCTTTTATAAGCGAACCAATTTGTTTTGAAAAATCCGTAACAGAAAATAGCTCTTTTTGTGCATATCTTACCATGTAATTACTCCTATAATTTACTATC
>JAERRX010000093.1 GCA_016735225.1 Sulfurimonas sp.
ACTTCATCTAAAAGCCCAGCACCCATAATTTCATTTAACCTATAAAGAGTTAAGTTTATTCTGTGGTCTGACATTCTGTTTTGAGGATAGTTATATGTGCGAATACGCCCACTTCTATCTCCTGTTCCTACTTGTGCGGCTCTTTCTGCTGCATTTTCTGACTGCTGTTCTTGCATCTCTAGGTCAAAAAGTCTTGCTTTGAGAACTTTCATAGCTTTTTCACGGTTTTTGTGTTGAGATTTTTGGTCTTGGTTAGTCACCACTAAACCAGATGGCAAGTGAGTGATTCTAACTGCTGAGTCTGTAGTATTTACAGACTGACCGCCACAACCAGATGAACGCATGACATCTATTTTAAGGTCTTTTTCTTCTATGACTACTTCAACATCATCAACTTCAGGCATTACTGCTACTGTGATTGCCGAGGTGTGTACTCGACCTTGAGACTCAGTGGCTGGAACTCTTTGAACACGATGAGTTCCACCCTCATACTTCAACCTACTATAAACCTGATCTCCTTTTATAAGTGCCGTAACCTCTTTAAACCCACCAGAATCAGATGGACTCGTAGAGATGATCTCGATCTTCCAACCACGAAGGTCAGCATATCTAGTATAAGCATCAAACAAATCTCCAACAAAGATAGCAGCTTCATCACCACCAGCACCAGCACGAAGCTCAACGATGATATTTCTATCGTCATTTGGGTCTTTTGGTAGAAGTAAAACTTTAATATCTTCTTCTATCATAGGAAGCTGAGGCTCTAGCTCTTTAAGCTCTTCTTTTGCCATATCTATCATTTCTGGGTCGCTTAGCATCTCTTTAGATTCAGCAATTTGCTCAATCACAGATTTGTATTCTTTGGCTTTTTCAACGATAGGTAGAAGTGAAGATTGTTCTTTTGAGAGTTCTGTCATTTTTTTAATGTCAGAAGTTATATCAGGTGAACTTAGCAGTTGGCTAAGTTCATCATAGCGGTTGATAAACGGTGTAAGTTTATCTGCAAGCATTAGTTTATGCTCTGACTATATAGCGTTAACGGCTTTGTGAAGACGACTAACTTTTCTAGCAGCAGTTTCTTTTTTTAAGATACCTTTGCTTACAAATTTGTGAATTTGTTTGTTTGCAACTTGAAATGCTGTTTGTGCTTCTTCTTTGTTCCCTGCTTCTATTGCAGTACTAACATCTTTTACGATATTTTTAAGACGAGTTCTATAAAAACGATTTCTTTGTGTTTTTTTAATCGTTTGACGAATTCTCTTGATAGATGACTTGTGATTTGCCATGTAATGAGTCCTTCTCATAAATTTTAAGTGCGAAATCTTAGCTTAAAGATAATTAAAATCAAGTTAAAGATAAGGAAAATTGCAAATGTTTATCTATTTCGCTAAAATATGGAACTTTAAAATTGGAAATTATCATGAACAAACTATTTGGAACAGATGGAGTAAGAGGAGAGGCTGGCTCATTTTTAACAGCATCTATGGCTATGAAAGTAGCGATGGCGGCTGGAATATACTTTAAGTCACACTCAAAAACAAACAAAATATTGATAGGCAAGGACACAAGAAGAAGTGGCTATATGATAGAAAATGCCATAGTAAGTGGTTTGACTGCCATAGGTTACGATGTCATAGAGATAGGTCCTATGCCAACGCCTGCAATAGCTTATATAACGCAAAATATGAGATGCGATGCTGGTATCATGATAAGTGCTTCGCATAACTCCTATGAAGACAATGGTATAAAGTTTTTTGATGCTCAAGGAGACAAACTACCTCACACTGTAGAAAAAGAGATAGAGGAGATCTATGCAGATGAGCAAAGACTTCAAGAGGCTCAGGTTCGTGGTAAACATATAGGAAAAGCTAAGAGAATAGATGATGTCATAGGTCGATATATAGTCCAACTTAAAAACTCTTTTCCAAGCGAGCTAACACTTCAAGGCATTCGCATAGTTCTTGATACAGCAAATGGTGCAGGTTATATAGTAGGACCAACTGTTTTAGAAGAGCTGGGTGCTGATGTGATAGTACTTCATAACAAGCCAGATGGATTTAATATAAATGAAGGATGTGGCGCACTTCATACAAAAGAGCTACAAGAGAGTGTAATTAAGTATAGAGCAGACTTAGGTATAGCTCTTGATGGAGATGCTGATAGACTTGTTGTGGTGGATGAAAATGGTGAGATAGTAGATGGGGATCAACTTTTAGGTGCTTTAGGTGCTTATATGAATGAAATAGGCGTTTTAAAAGGTGGAGCAATTGTATCTACTGTGATGAGCAACCAAGGACTAGAAGACTATATGAACTCTAAAAAGTTAAAACTTTTTCGCTCTGATGTTGGAGATAAAAATGTACTAGAGATTATGAAAAAGGAGGGGATCAACTTTGGTGGAGAGCAGAGCGGACATGTTATTATGAGTGATTTTGCAAAAACAGGGGATGGGCTTGTAAGTGCACTTCAGGTTTTAGCTCTTTTGATAAAGAAAAACTCTAAAGCATCTGAAATACTTCGCCCATTTACTCTATACCCTCAAAAACTGGTAAATATAGATATAAAAGATAAAAAACCACTAAACAAGATAAAAGGACTAGATACCTCACTTAAGGAGCTAGATGCAAAAAATATCCGTCATCTCATAAGATACTCAGGTACTGAAAATAAACTAAGAGTTTTGCTAGAGTGTAGAGATGCTAAACTTTTGAAAAAAGAGATGGATGAGATTGTAAAGTTTTTTCAAAAAGCTTTAAATGAGTAACAATTCTTTAAGACTTAATACGATTTTATTTTTTACAATGACTGGTATTTTTATAGTTGATCAAAACATTAAGATGCTCTTTGTAGATGGTTTTCGGTACTACACAGACTGTATAGACCTAATACTTGTATATAACAAGGGTGTTGCTTTTTCAATGTTTTCTTTTTTAGATGAATGGCTAAAGTATATACAACTTGCTATGGTTTTTGGCATCTTGCTCTATATCATCATGCTAAAAAAAGTTTGTTTTGCATTTCCTGCTGGGCTTATGCTCGGTGGTGCTTTTTCAAATATTTACGACAGATTTATCCACGGCGGAGTTGTAGATATGGTATATTGGCATTGCGGATTTAACTTTGCAGTTTTTAACTTTGCTGATGTTATGATAGATGTGGCAGTGGTTTGGTTTTTGATCTTAAACTTTAAACCTAAAAATTAGAGATAATTTAAATAAAAGAAATAGTATTTAAAGATATATAAAAGCAGATTTTTGGTATTATTACTCAAAATAAGAGTTAAACTTTAACTTATAGACATAAAAAAGGAAATTGATGGAAATCAAAACAAATAGGATAGATACAGCTAATGCTACTATCGAGGCTACAATATTAAAAGAAGTTGTTGATAAAAACATAGAAAATATCGTGAAAGAGTTGCAAAAAACTGCAAGTGTTCAGGGTTTTCGTAAAGGTAAAGTTCCTGCTTCTGTTATAGAAAAACAACAAGGCGAAAAACTTATTAGAGATGCTGAGTCAGAGGCACTTCGTGAAGTTTTATCTGAGGGTTTAACAGAGCTAGATATTCCCAATGAAGAGTTGATAGGTGAGCCAAATATCTATATGTTTGAAAAAACTGATGATAAGATAGAAGTTGCTATGAAAGTTGCTATGCGTCCTGTTGTAGAGCTTGGCGACTATGATGAAATGATAAAAAGCTTTGACAAACCTAGTGTAGAGCAAAAAGATATTGATGATAGAATCAAAGATATTGCAGAGTCACGAGCTCCATTAGAGAGCATCACAGATGATCGCAATACAAAAAAAGATGATATTGTCGTGATAGACTTTATAGGCTCTATAGATGGAGAGAATTTTGAGGGCGGTTCAGCTAAAGACTTTGAACTTGTTCTAGGTTCAGGTCAATTTATACCAGGTTTTGAAGACCAACTAATCGATGTTGAAAAAGGTTCAGATGTAGTTGTAAAAGTTAAATTTCCTGATAACTATCAAGGTAAAGATTTAGCAGGAAAAGATGCTGAGTTTGCAGTAAAAGTAAATGATATAAAAATAAAAACTCAAGTACAAATCGATGATGATTTTGCAAGAACACTTCTTGAAGGTCAAGACGATACAAGCTTAGAAGAACTACAAAGACAGATAAAATCTCAAATGGAAGATGAGGCTTTAATTAGTCTATATAACGATGAGTTAAAACCAGAAATACTAGAATCTTTCGTATCAAAATTTGAATTTGATCTACCAGAGTTTGTTATAGAGCAAGAGATAGATATGTCTCTAAATAAAGCTGCTCAAACTATGAAAGAAGAAGAGATAAAAGAGCTTCGTGAAGATGAAGAAAAACTAAACAAACTTCGTGATACATTTAGAGAAGATGCTCAAAAAAGTGTAAGAGCAACATTTATCATAGATGCTCTTGCTTTAGAAGAGGAAGTAAAAGTAGAAGAACAAGAAGTTATACAAACCATCTACCAAGAAGCGATGCAAACAGGAAGAGACCCAAGAGAAACTTTTGAACAATACAAAACATCAGGATATATTCCAGCTATTCAGATGTCGATGGTAAAAGATAAGGTTTTATCAAAACTTCTTGATGCAAAAATGAATGAAGCATAAGAGATGAGTTATATCCCTTATGTAGTAGAAAAAACAGGTCGTGGAGAGCGTTCTTATGATATCTACTCCCGCCTTTTAAAAGACAGGATTATCATGTTGAGTGGAGAAGTAAACGATGCTGTTGCTTCTTCTATAGTTGCACAGATGCTATTTCTTGAAGCAGAAGACCCAGAAAAAGATATCTATTTTTATATAAATTCTCCCGGCGGTGTTGTGACTGCAGGAATGGCTATCTTTGACACTATGAACTATATTCGTCCGCATGTTGCTACTATCTGTATAGGTCAAGCTGCATCTATGGGAGCATTTTTACTCTCATCAGGTGAAAAAGGTAAAAGATATGCTCTTCCTCATGCTAGGATTATGATACACCAGCCATTGGGTGGTGCTAAAGGTCAAGCAACTGAGATAGCTATTCAAGCAAAAGAGATACTTCGTATGAAAGATGAGCTAAATTCAATTTTAGCCAAAAATACAGGTCAAAGTAAAAAGACAATAGAAAATGATACCGATCGAGACAACTTTATGAGTGCCAAAGAAGCACTAGAGTATGGTATGATTGATGAGGTTTTAGTCAAGAACGACAAAGAGTAAGGGAAGGGTGATGGCAGTATCTTTAAAAAGTAGAGGGCATGGAAAGACTAAGAAACCAGAAGAAGCCGACACAAGCACTGCTGCACCAGAAGTAGAAGAACCGACTAGTGATATAGAGATATACTCTAATGAGGTGCTTAGTTCTCTCATAAAAGATAACTTGCCACCCACACCAAACAACTTTTCACTATATTTTGATAGGCTACTAGAAGATAAGAGTGAAAATCTTCGCCGTCAAATACTCTCTATGCTAGAACTTGAAGAAAATAACGATAATGAAAACACTATTCTTTTAGAACAGAGTCTAAAAAAAGGTTTTGGCTGTGTAAAAAGTATCTTAAGTCTTACGGCAAATTTATACAAAAATATGTCACTTATGGAAAAAATACTTGATAAAAGAAAGTCAGAACTTGAAGAAAACAAAGAGATACAAGCTGCCGCAGTGATAGCTTCTTCGCTTGGAAGTGATATTTCAAAACTAAACAATATTTTGAAAAAACAAAGCTCTAGCATGAAGTCCATATATAATGATACTGCTAAAATAGTGAAAAATGTGGAAAATGAAACTATTTTTGACAATCAATTTGGTGTATATAATAAACGATATTTGATTGCTAAAATCAAACAAGAGATCGAACTTATAGCAGAGTTTAAACATAAAAGTTCCCTTATTATGATAGAGTTATCTCGTGAACTTCAAGAGAGTGTAAAAAACAACAAAGCAATGATTTTAATGACACGAACTATTGCTAGGTTGCTTTTAAAAACCTCAAGAAGAAGTGATACTGTAGCCCATTATGGCAATGGAGTTTTTGCTATGCTTTTAAAGCATACAGATATACAAAGTGCAAAAAGAGCTAGTGAAAGGCTTGTGGACCTAGTGTCAAACTCAAATTTTTTCTTAGCAGACCGTGAGATACAACTAAGAATTTCCATAGGTATAACAGATATATCTTCAAGTTATTCAGCAGAAGAGATAGTCGTTAGTGCGATGCAAGGCATAGAAAAAGCATACTCTGATAAAAAGCTAGACTTTGCGGTATCTCTAAGATCAGCACCTTCAAGATAAGGTAAACAGAAGAAAACAGATGAAATTAAATATAGTAGAATACCCAGATAAAAGATTGAGACAAAAATCAAAAGTTGTTCAAAAGTTTGACAGCATGTTGCATGAACTCCTAGATGCGATGTACCCAATAATGATAAATACAAATGGCATAGGCTTAGCAGCTATTCAAGTTGCTCACCCCATTCAAGCATTTATGTTAAACATCCCAGTAGAGAGTGGAGAGCAGTTAGATGAAAACCTTTTAGAGATAATAAATCCAATTATTACAAATCAAGATGGTGAAACTATCTATCAAGAGGGTTGTTTGAGTGTTCCATCTTTTTATGAAGATATAAAAAGATATGAAAAGCTAACCATCAACTATCAAGACAGAGATGCTAGGGCAAAAACTATTGAGGCAGATGGGCTTTTAAGTATTGTTATTCAGCATGAAGTAGATCACTTAAACGGCATTTTATTTATAGATAAACTTTCATATTCAAGAAGAAAAAAGTTTGAAAAAGAGTATAAGCGAATGCTCAAAGAGAAGAAAAATTTAAAATGATCTCTTTGTCTTGCATTTAAAGTTTGTATGCTCGTTGAATAGTTCAACTTTTTGCCTTAGCTCTTTTAAATAACTGTCACTTATCTTAAATTTATTATTTAATTCTATTGGCATTTGGGCTATTTTGAATATCTTCTTCTTGTTTTTTCTTTTCCTCTTTCATAACCTGATCATAGTTATTAATAATTGCACCCACAACAAGATTTATAAGTAGGAAACCTGATAATATCATCCATGATACATGATATGTAGTGATTGTAAAAGATGAATAGTCTGAATATTTTAACAATATATACCTCAAATCTGTCCAGTCTTCGCCAGTTAATAATCTAAATAGTGTAAAATACGATTCGCTAAGACTACCATAAGGATCTGGGTAACCATTATTAGCAGCTTCGTATGCAGATCCAGCATAATCTTTAAATTTAAAAAGCATTACACCCATCACTCCATAGATATAAATAAAGATACCAAAGAAAATACCTGTGTAAGAAAGACTTCTAATAGATTTTAACAATACACTAGAAATGAGACGAAGTTCAGGAACTGCTCTCACTGCTCTTAAAACACGTATCACTCTAAAAGAACGCAGAACAGCTAATGATCCTGCAAATGGGATAAAACTAATTACAACTACAAATATATCAAAATAATTCCAATTATCTTCAAAATATTCTTGATTAGAATATCTTCCAATAAAACGCAAGATTAGCTCAACTACATAAATACTTAATATGATATTTTGAACTAAACTGACTAATGGTGTTGAATAAAAAGTTTCAACTCCTATTAAAATGGCATTTAATAAAATTATAAAATAAATCAAATTACTAAATATTTGGGAATGTATTAAATTTTGAATTTTTGCCTTCACTATCTATCCTTCGTATTTTTTTTATTATATCTTAAAAAAATAACTTTAAATTTATATGTGAGCATTAAGTGTAAAGAACTAGGTAAATCCCACTAAATATAAAACGAACCTTAAGATGATATATAATCAAGACAAGGAGATACTCAAAATTTTTTTGATAAAGAAGAGATATTATAGAGTCAGATAGCAAAGCAGGGTCAATAAGAGTTAAAACCTATAAAGATCGAAGATAGTGAAACCTTAGGCTAAGGAAACTCATCTCTTATCTTTAAAAATTTATCAAGATTATCTAAAAAAAGCTTTATAAGGTTTGGGTCAAATTGTGTTCCCTTTCCATTTTTCAAAAGTTCAAGTATTTTGTCTAGCTCCCAAGCTTTTTTATATACTCTATCACTTCCAAGTGCATCAAAAACATCACAAATCGAAGTGATTCTTCCATATATATGAGTTTCATCCTCCTTGAGTCCTCGTGGGTATCCATTTCCATCCCATCTCTCATGATGTTCCCATGCAACTACAGCAGATGCTTGAAGTATCTCTTTAGAGGAGCCTTTTAGCATCTCATAGCCTAGAGTTGCATGTGTTTTCATTATCTCAAACTCTTCAGGGTTCAACCTTGCAGGTTTGTTTAAAACATTGTCAGGGATACCAACCTTTCCAATATCGTGCATTGGTGATGCAAGCTTTAGGAGTTCCGCTTCATCTTCATCTAGACCATATAAAATACCTAGAGTGTATGAGTATTCCGCTACCCTTTTTACATGTGAGCCTGTCTCCTTGCTTCTAGTCTCACCAATAGCCCCCATAGTGTAGATGATCTCTTTTTGAGTATCTACTACATCTTGCATGGCAATAGAAAGTTGTTCTTGTAGGTCAGTTTTATATAGCTCAAGTTCAGTTACATCATGTCCTGTAAAAATATACTCAATGATGTTGTTATGAGCATCAAAAAGAGGACCCACTAGAGCATCTGCAACATAGACAACCCCATCTTTAGACCTATTTTTAATGATGCCCTTCCATCGTTTTTTAGTGGTAACAGTATTCCATATATTCGAGTAAACATTTGGAGATAGTTCATCATCACTAAAAATATCAAAAGACTGACCCACTATTTCACTTAGCGAGTATTGAGATGCTTCACAAAACTCTTTGTTTACATAGGTAATGATGCCTTTTGTATCAACAATACCTAAGATAGTACTCTCATCCATAGCATGCTTGTATTGCTCCAGTAGAGTGCTTGAGAGAGCTAGCTCTTTTCTTTCTTGTATGAGCTTTAAGCTATCTGCTAAAACATGTTGAAATTTTTTAGGATTTATCGGTTTTTCTATAAAGAAGTTTACTCTTAACTCTATGGCTCTCTTAAAGTCTTCTATATTGCTGAGTCCAGTTATCATGACGATGATTTGAAAGGGGTCTATCTCTTTTATCTTGTTTATAAGCTCAAAGCCATCCATTACGGGCATTATCATGTCTGTAACTATCAAATCATAATGATTTAGTTTGTATAGCTCAAGTGCCTCTTTGCCATTATAAGCTGTATCGACATGATCAACACCATTTTTTTTAAATAAAATCTTTACAAATGCTTGTATAGATGGCTCATCTTCAACATACAAAATTTTATGCGGAAGAACTGCACAAATATTGTTCATTCTTTTACCTTTGTGTTGTCCGATATATTTATATCATTAAAACATTCACTCAAAACTGTATTTAGTTTAACTCTATCTAGTGGCTTAGTCAAATACTCGTCCATACCAGCATCTAAAAACCTCTCTCTATCTCCCTCTAGTGCATTTGCTGTTAAAGCGATAATCGGAGTATGTCTTAGGTTTTGTTCTTTTTCTATCTTTGCTATAGCTTTTGTAGCCTCTATGCCACTGAGGTTTGGCATATTCTCATCCATAAGTATAAGGTCATATTGATCATTTTTAAAAGCCTCGACAGCCTGAAGTCCATCATTTGCTATGTCAAACTCAAGATGCAGCTTTTTAAATACAACTTTCATAAATGCTTGGTTGGCTTGGTTGTCCTCTGCTAAAAGTACTTTGTGTCCCTTGAAGTATATATGTTTGTTGTTGTTTTCTATGAAGTTTTTCTCGTCTATAACCTCGACTGGCAAAGAAAAGTAAAACTCACTACCGACTCCAAGCTCACTCTTAACCTTTAGCTCACCACCCAACAGCCTTACGATCTCGCTTGATATTGCTAAGCCTAAGCCTGTTCCTCCATGTTTTCTTGTACTTGAGTTATCTTCTTGGTTAAATGCACTAAATATCTCTTTTTGTTTATCTTTTGCTATCCCTGCACCTTCATCTTTTACTGAGATGCAAGCAGCATTATCTTTATAGCTTATATCTAGGGTAATCCCTTTTCCTCTGGGTGTAAACTCCACTGCATTGCTTACAAGGTGAGATACTACTTGTTTAATTCTAAATGGGTCAGAATTTATATATTTTGGAAGAGTTTTACCAAGCTTTAGAGTTAAAGAGATATTCTTTTGTGAGCATTTTGCCTTAAATAGATATGTTGTGATCTCAAACTCTTTTTTTGTGTCAAAGTTCATTTTTCTGATATCTAGCTTTTCGCCCTTTATCTTTGAAAACTCTAAAATATCTTCCATAATGTGTAGCAAACTTCTGCTAGAACTGTCTATAATATCAACATACTTTAGTGAGCCTTCACTTATGTTTTCCTCTTTTAAAAGTTCTACAAATCCAAGTATTGCATTTAGTGGTGTTCTTATCTCATGGTTTATATTTGCTAAAAACTCCGACTTTGTTTTAGATGCTGCATTTACCTCTTCTGTGAGTTCTTCTAGTCTCTCTTTTTTCTCAAAAAGTATGCCTACATTTTCATCCAAAACCTCTTTAGTTGATACCAGTTCAGCATTCACTGCCTCAAGTTCTCTCACATCAACACAGGCATTTAGGGCGAGGTTTATCTTAACTTGAAACCCCCCTAGCATCTTACCTATCTCATCGAGATTCTCTATGTTTTTATAGAAAAATATTAAAAAACCATACCTTAAAGGTATGATAATGACATCTAAGCCATCTTGTTTATACAGTATATATTCTTGAACTTGAATATCATCTCTGTTAAATAGTGGGACTATCTCTTTTCCTACACTTACCATAGGTTTCTCATCATCGAGATGCTTGTAGTATTTTGCTGACATAGCACCTGTTTTTCTTGAAAACACCCAAAGTATCTCCGCCGTCATGCTATCTACTTCTAGTGAATTGCCAATAGCACTTAAACACTCATAGGCTAGTTCAAGTCGTTCATTGATCATATTTAAGTCCTTTTTCACTATTTACCTATAAAAAACAGTAGTATTTTTACCAATTTGTTTTTACTTATTGGTTTTGTTAGGTACTCGTCCATTCCAGAAGCTAAAAATCTCTCTCTGTCACCTTTGAGTGCATTTGCAGTTAAAGCAACTATAGGGGTATGTTTTAGTTCCTCTTCTCTTTCTATTGTTCTTATCTGTTTTGTTGCTTCTATGCCGTTTAGGTTTGGCATATTTTCATCCATTAAGATAATATCATATACATTGTGCTTAAAGTATTCTATAGATTCTAAACCATCGCTTGCTATATCGAAATCTACATTTATTTTTTTAAACAAGACTTTCATAAACATCTGGTTTGCCTTGTTGTCTTCAACTAAGAGTACTTTTCTGCCCTCAAAGGTGATTTTTGCTATGTGATCTTTGATATGTCTTTGTTCCGCACCCAACTTTGCTGGTATCGAGAAGTAAAACTCACTTCCATATCCGAGTTCACTTTTTACTTTTAGCTCTCCACCTAGTAGTCTTACCAATTGGCTAGATATAGTTAAACCTAGTCCTGTTCCGCCATACTGCCTTGTTGTTGAGTTGTCCTCTTGTGAAAAGGCTTCAAAGATATGCTTTTGTTTGCTTTTAGATATACCTTTTCCCTCATCTTTTACAGAGACATCAAGATAGCCATTATTATAGCCGACATTTAAGATGACTTTTTTCCCTCTTTCTGTAAACTTTATGGAGTTTCCTACAAGGTTTAAAACTATCTGTTTTAGTCTGAGTAGATCCGTGTTTAAGGCTGGGGGAACATTTTTATCCATCTTTAGCGATAGGTCTATTCCGCTTTCTACAGCCTTGGCATCAAAGAGAGATGTGACTATCTCAAACTCATCTTTTGTGTTAAAATCGACCTTGTCTATATCAAGTTTACCACTTTCTATCTTTGAAGAGTCTAAGATATCTTCTATAATTCTCAACAGACTCTTACTAGAGCTGTCTATTATCTTTACATACTCAAGTGGTTTTTCTTTAATATCTTCATCTTTTAGAAGCTCTATGAAGCCTAGCATAGCATTAAGCGGAGTTCTTATTTCGTGACTCATATTTGCTAAAAACTCTGACTTTGCCTTAGATGCTTTTAGTGCCACTATCACCTGCTTGCCAAGTTCTCTTTTGTGAACAGAGTTGTTGTAGATGAAGTATGTCAAAAATAGTAAACTAAGCAATAAAAATACTCTTAGCCTAGTGTAGTCTCTAAAAGCAGAATAGATGATTTTGCTATCTGTATAGGAAACTAGATAAGCAACCGCTTCTGTGCCTTGAGAGTTCATAATAGGCAAAAATGCTACAACAGATGCTGTGTTTTCATGCATAGAGTAGGTAGCAAATGGCAAGCCAGTTGCAACCTGTCTATTTATATCGTCTTGAATGGGGTCTATGATATTTTTTTTGCTTTTTTTAAGTCTTGCTTTGTTTATATGACTAGTTAGTGTAAGCATAAAGTCTTTATGTTCTATGCTGGGAACATAGTCGTGAGCTGTGTCTTTGTCTATTAAAACATCATCAGTAAAGGTACTCTTTTTTATGAGAAAATGAGAGTATATGTCACTTGTGTCAAAAAGGTTTTGCTGGATGGCACTAGAGTCTAAGGATATCTCAACTGCTCCTAGATGCTCGCCCTTTCTTCCAAAGTAGGGAAAGACATAGCCAAAGCCATTTGTAACACGACCCTGTTCAAAACCCTGAACTGTTTTTTGTGTCTTGTTTACTTGTGGAAAGCTGAATCTTAGCTTACTTAGGTCATCACCATAGACTTTTGGGTCATGCATCCGTAAAAAAGAGGTGTTGTCTGGAAAGGCACACTGAAACTGTAGCCCACCCCTAGCATGCATACTCTTATACATAGGAAGCAGGAAGTCATGTAGTTCTACTCTAAGCTCATCTTGTCTTTTTTTACTCTTGGTAGTTTGTGCCTCTGTGAAGAGATCCATAGCCTGCTTACTGCTGTTAAGACTAGACTGTATGATCTTAGCATCTAAGACACCATACTTTATAGTTACGTCATAGTATGTTCTAAGAGTTTTTATCTCTTGACTAAGGGCTATCTCAACTCTTTCATTTTTAATCTGCTCTGCGACATAAAAAAATATACCGTAGATCGCTATAAATATAGATGATATTAGTATAGTTACTTTCACTTGTTACCTTTGAGTGTTTTTAGTTTTTTAGAGAGTCTATGGATATTTTTAGTTTTTCATATAGGTCTTTACAGCTAAGCTCATCTTTGTCTTTAGCATCGATTTCCATCTTGTTTGCTATAGTAGTTACTTCATCTAGTAAAATGTTTGAGGCACTACCCTTGATGGCATGAGCAGACTGAACAATAGCTTCAAAGTCATCTGCTTTAATGGCGATCTCAAGTTTAACTAGGTTTTCATAAGCACTCTCTATGAAAACCTCTAGCAACATCTCTATATCTTCTAGGTCAAATTCCAATTCATCTGCTATTGCTTGTAAGTTTATTGTCGCATTCATCTGTTGTTCCTTTTTTTAAGTATGAAAAACTTCAAGTTTTTCATTTAGTTTTTCAGTCAATGAGTTAAGATGTTCAGATGCAGAGACTATCTCTTCTACACTTTTTGCATTTGCTGATGAAATCACATCTACCTCTTGTACTTTTTTAGCTATAGAGTCTATGTTTTTACCAGTTTTTTCAAACTCTTTTACTGTTTTTTGTGTGGCTTTTGCAGCATCATCTACAACACCAACTAGAGAGTTTATAGACTCTTCTGCACTAAGAGCTATATCTGTTAAATTTTCAATATCTTTAGCATTGTCACTCATTTGTGTTGAAGCATCTCCAACTGACTGTATAACAACACCGATGGTTGCATTTATCTCAAAGAGAGCTTTTTGTGTTCTCTCTGCTAGTTTTCTGACCTCGTCAGCTACAACAGCAAACCCTCTACCATGTTCACCAGCACGAGCCGCCTCTATGGCAGCATTTAGTGCAAGTAGGTTAGTTTGGTCTGCTACATCACCTATAACAGTTAAAACATTTTTAGCATCATTTGTCTCTTTCGATAACTCTTCCATGTTTTGAGCAAGCTCCATCTCCGCTGTTGCACTTTCTTGAACCTTTTGAACCAAAGATACTATTCTTTCTTTTGCTGTATCTAGTTCTGTGTTGGCTTTTACGATATCTTTTTTAGAGTCTTGAGCATCTGATATAGCTGTCACTAGCTCATCTTGTAGCAGTCTCGCTTTAGCTGAAGCTTCCTCGGTTATGATAAGAGAGTTATCAACACTACCACTCACACTTATTGCAGTAGCAGATAGTTTGTGAGATATAGAAGCATTTTGAGTAGATGATTGTTTTGAGTCTTCTACTAAGTCATGAAGTGTTGCTGTAACTTTGTTAAATTGTTTCGCTATCGTGCCTATCTCATCTTTTGAGTTATCACTACATCTAAGTGATAGGTTTTTCGTTTCGATAAGGTTTTTCATAAACTCTGAAAGAGAAGTTATAGATGAGTTAACAGACTGAACTATAAGAAAGGCAAATATTATAAGTATAAGTATAGCTATTGTTGTTGTTGTCAGTAGTAGCGACTCTACGGTTGATTTGCTCTGGGCAATACTCTCTTTTGCATCTAGTGTAACTTGTTCTACTATACTAAGTGTCTCAGCTCCTAAGGCTTGCATCTCTGGCAAGATTTTGTTTGTAAGTTGTTTATGGAGATCTACCCAGTTATAAAATGCTTTTTTATATTTTTCTGCTGACTTGTAGAGTGTTGCTACTTTTTGAAGTTCTAGCTTAGAAGTAGATAGCCTTTGGAGCCTACCTGTTTGCTTTACAAGTTGTGAAAAGTATAGCTCTGCTTTTTTTAAGCTTTTGTCTTCATGTCTAAGCATATAGTTTCTCTCTTCTGCTCGTACCTTATAAGCCAGTTCTAGCATTTCATATACAGTTTCTAGCTTTTTAAGTTCAGTGTTAGACAAACTTTTGTTGAGGTTTTGCACCTTTTTTTTAGAATACTCTTGTGCTTGAAGGATAGATAGAACACCTTTTTCTTCAAGAACTATCGAAGCTTTGTGTGCTTTTTTTAACAAGGCAACACCCTTGTAGTAAAGCTCTTTGTATGCTATGAAGTTTTCTCTAACCTGCTTTGATGATCTTACTAGATCTTCATTGTTCTCAATCTGATCTAATTGATCAAGAATCTTTACACCAAGAATAATCTCTCTTTTTGCATCACTAAATGCTTTGTTTGCTATCTTTGTTTTAGCCTCTGAAATATTTGCATTTAAGATATACTTTGTAGAGTTTGCTATAGTCCCAAACGAGTGTCTCTCAAGTTCGTTAGCAAGCTCTATGTTGTGCAGTCCATATTTGTCTATGTGCTCCAATCCTAAGAAGGCAATGATAGAGAGTGTAAAGGCGGTAGAGATGCCCAATGCGATAAGTATGTAGATTTTTAGCTTGATGCTGAACTGGTTCATGAAATGAATCTCCTAAAAGGGGGTAAAATATTCAAGATTTTAGCTTATTTAAACATAGAGTCGGCTTAAATTTAGCACAATTTTGTTACATTTTAGAAACCTTTATCGTTATAAGACCTTGGGAGTTTGACAGATGAGCAAAAACTGTGATATTTTAGTTTTATAAAGATCTAAGTTCTTCATTTAAAGTCAAACTAAAGCTAGTAAGCTATAATCACACTCTTCAATAGTGGTTTTGTGTCCGAGTGGCCGATGGTGCATCCTTGGAAAGGATGTGTAGAGCAATCTACCGAGAGTTCGAATCTCTCCAAAACCACCAAATAAGCAATTGTTAGCAATAGGATAAACCCTTAACATTGAAACAAGACTTTATATACACACTTCCAACCCAGCACTACCCACAAGTCAAATAGATATAAAAGTGTTACGATAGCTTTTATAAAGACCAAAAATATGGCGGTCAAGCATCTCTTTCAAAGCACAATTTTTCTCTTTTATATCATAGATAGATTACGATTATATACATCAGGATGCTAAGAAAGATTTAAGTAAATTCTTGATACTATTTTTGCATATAAAGGACATGGGTCTCGTAAGAAAAGAACTAAAGTTTTGGACTCCATTTGGTGGAAGTTCAAGGTGAGATTTTACCTACAGTGTTTTTCAAATGTTACTTTTTGAAACAAGACACGATGTAGTGAAACTTGATAATCTATAAAACAAGGACTATACAAAATATGAAAAACTTAACAATACACCTAAAACTAATAATTTTAGCAATTATAGCTATGGTTGGTTTTGCGATAATGGCACTTTTGCTCTTCTACTCTATCAATAACATAGAAGGTTTAGGGACTGCTCAAGCTACTGTTTCTGAGTTGGAAGCTGATATGTTGATGTTAAGAAGAAATGAAAAAGATTTTTCAGCAAGAAAAGATCTTAAATATAAAGATAAATTTAAAAAGAATGTAAAGGTACTAACAGATGATGCTAACAGCTTAAAGGTAAATTTAAAATCCTACAGCATCGACAGCAGTGATGTCGATAAGTTTATTTCTATCATATCTGAATATGAAAAAACATTTTTTGATTTAGTCAAAAACCAACAAGAGATTGGCTTGAATCCAAAAGATGGTTTATATGGAAGTCTTAGAGACACCGTATATAAAGTACAAGACTATGCAAAAAAGTCAAATGATTCAGTTCTTCTTTCAAAAGTTTACGAGCTAAGAAAACATGAAAAAGATTTTATGCTAAGAAGAAATATGAAATATGTATCTAAATTTAAAGTTAGTATTGACAAGTTGCTCAAAACTACTAAAAACGAAAATATAAAAAAAGATCTCATCTCTTACAGAAAAGATTTTTTAAACTTAGTAGAAGCAGAAAATAGGATAGGCTTAGATAGCAAACTAGGACTTCAAGGCAAAATGAGAAGAGTTGTACACACTAGCGAAACAGTACTAAAGTCTCTTCTAAAGAACACAGGAGACAATATCAGCTCTGTAACATCAGGACTATATACTGCCTCAATCATTTTAACTTTAACTTTAATGTTTACTATTGGGCTGATAACATATATACTTTCACACAATATTCTCAATGATCTAAAAAAACTACATAATGCTGTAAAAGTTGTACTAGAAGATGGTGATGTAAGTAGCAGAGTCGATGTTAAAACAAATGATGAAGTTGGGATAATTGCAAAAGATGTCAATAGGTATCTACAGACAATAGAAGATGGCTTAGAAGAAGATAAGAAGTTTATAGAAAATACTCAAGAAGTAATGGAAAGAGCAGGAAATGGTGGGTTTTCTCAACTAATAGAAAGTCAAACAAGTAACAAAAGTTTAATACACCTAAAAGCTACTGTAAACGATACTCTGATAAACTTAAAAGATAGAATAAGTTCTATGAATAGTGTTTTAGAAGAATACACAAGCTATGACTACACACAAGAGTTTAAGCTAGATGGCATTGAGGAAAATGGAGTATTCAATAAGCTAATTACAAATATTCAAGATCTAAGAAATGCAATTATTTATATGCTAAACTCATCTTCAAGTAGTTCTGAAGAGCTTCTGTTCAAATCAGGACAACTCCAAAACAAGATGGAATCACTAAGCTCTTCTGCTATGGAACAAGCTAAAAGCTTAGAAGAGACAGCTGGAGCGATGGAAAAGGTTACTCAATCTATTGAATCTACATCTCAAAAAACAAAAGAGGTAGTGAGTCAATCAAATGATATTAAAAATGTTGTTGGAATTATTACAGATATTGCAGAACAGACAAATCTTTTAGCACTAAATGCAGCGATCGAAGCTGCAAGAGCTGGTGAACATGGACGAGGCTTTGCTGTTGTTGCTGATGAAATTAGAAACCTATCTGAGCGAACTCAAAAAAGTTTAACTGAGATAAATGCCAATGTTAGAATTTTAAGCCAGTCAATTGTGGATATTGAGGCAGGTATAGATGAGCTAGCATCTGGTGCAACACAGATCAACAGCACTGTTGGTCAAATAGATGCTACAACACAGGAAAATGCAAATACAGCTGGCGATGTAGCAGTTATAGCAGGTGAAGTTAAAGCTATGGCATCTGGTATTTTAGATGGAGTTAATAAAAACAAGTTTTAAAGTAAAGTTGTGACCCTCGGGTCACTTTAAAACCACCTCATAAAATCTTTATACCAAATAAAGTATTTAAATCATGTTAAAACTCTATCGCTCCAATGTCAGAGCAAACCAATATATAATAAAGATTATGCAAAACCCAAAGGAACTAAAAGTTCCAAAGAAGGAAAACCATGAATATATCAAAACTACCAAAACTACCCATAGGGATACAAGCCTTTAGTAAAATTAGAGATAAAAAAGAGAATTATCTCTACATAGATAAAACAGATATAGCCTTAGAACTTATAAAAAGCAGTAGCTATATCTTTCTCTCAAGACCTAGAAGATTTGGAAAATCACTTTTTATGGACACTATTCAAGAGATATTTCAAGGAAATAAAGAGCTTTTTGAGGGGCTTCATATCTACGATAATTGGGATTGGGATGTTAAGTATCCTGTGATTAAAATTAGCTGGGCAGGTGATTTTACAACACTAGAAAATCTCAAAATACGAACAAATGGAATATTAAGAAAAAATCAAACACGGTTAGATATAGAGTGTGAAAACAGTGATTATCCTCCAAGCTATTTTGAAGAGTTAATCATAAATAGTTATAAAAAATACAACGAAAAAGTAGTTATTTTAATAGATGAGTACGATAAGCCTATTTTGGATACTATTGAAGATATTGAACAAGCTAAAATTAACAGAGAGTTTATAAAAGGTATTTACAGCATTATAAAAGATAATGATGAATACATAAAATTCACAATGCTCACAGGTGTAAGTAAGTTTTCAAAAGCTTCTATCTTTAGTGGCTTAAACATG
>JAERRX010000144.1 GCA_016735225.1 Sulfurimonas sp.
ACCTATAAAAGTTTGTGCACCTGAATCAATAAACTTATTCCAGTATGGCAGATAAGTTGTCCCAAATTCAAATTTAGCACCTTTTTTCAATCCACCAAATGACCCACTTGAACCTAACCACATTGCAACTTTTTGATCATAAAAAGCTTGTTGATTATCAGACCAGCCTTTTCCATAATACTTATAATACCCACTAGTAATCCAACTTCTAACTTTATCCCAATGGTAAACCATTGCTGGGTTATTGTAGTTTATCTTTGTAGCAAGACCATCAAAACCATTGTTTTTGTTTGCTAACATGATGTTGTGTCTTGAGTGAAAATTCTCTGCAAATATCCAAGGACTATAACTTTGAGCTAGTCCAATATAACCAGCCTCTTTTAATACAGAAGCTACTTTTTCAAACTCTTCCCATGTTTTTGGAGGATTTTTTATACCAACTTTTTTAAATATATCTTTGTTATAATACATAACAGGAGTTGAAGCATTAAAAGGAGTACCTATCATTCTGCCATTTGAATCAGCATAAAAGTTTCTCACTCCACTTATATAATCTTTCGCATTAAATTTTACACCATATTTATCAAACAGATCTGCTATTGGGTAAACAACACCTTTAGCATTGATCATAGTAGCAGCACCTGCATCAAATATCTGTATAATATCAGGAGATTTTTTAGCTCTAAAAGCTGCAATTCCTGCTGTCATTGTATCTTCATAACCGCCTTTATATATAGGTGTTATTTTATACTCACTTTGAGAATTGTTAAAATTAGTAGCCATCTCATTGACAACTTCACCAAGTCTTCCACCCATGGCATGCCACCAACTTATATTGGTACTCGCACTTAGATTCATAGCCATGGCAACATAAGCTATAAATAACATACTTTTTAAATTCATATCTTCTCTCCCTTAAGTTAATTTTGAAAAAGAAGTATGTCATTAAAAAGTTTCAAAATGGTTACAAGGTGTAGTTGATTAAGTTGTCTATTATAGTTTTTTAATTTGATTTAGTATAAAATAAAACATGAATAAAAAAGCCCTTATAATCATCATCTACAATATCATGGTAGTCATTTCAGTGATGTATGCAACTCAACCACTTCAGCCACTTCTAGCAAAAGAGTTTAGTGTTAGTATGAGTCAAGCTTCTCTTTTTACTGCAGTTATCATGTTTTGGTTGGGTGTAGCTCCTATCATATATGGTTATATACTTGAGAGTGTTAGTTCTAAAAAGATGCTTATTGTGGCTTCTGTTGTCCTGTTTTTTACAAATCTAGTTTTAGGTTTTAGCACCACTTTTGAGATGTTTTTAGTGGCTCGTTGTGTTGAGGGTTTGGTTGTGCCTGCCATACTTACCTCTTCGATGACTATTTTAGCAAATATAGACAAAAAAAATATACAGTTCAATATGTCCATTTATGTAGCAGCGACTGTATTTGGTGGGCTTGTTGGGAGAGTTATGTCTGGGTTTATTGCCACTGAATTTGGTTGGAGAGCTGTTTTTTTCTCTTTGAGTTTTGCTCTTTTGGTTGCACTATTTTTTGTAAAAAATCTCAAACTTGACATAGATACAAAACTTACAAGAGCAACTCTGCATGATGTTTTTACTATCTTAAAAGATAGAAGATTTGCTCTTATCTATCTCATGATGTTTTGTGTGTTTTTTGTTTTTGCTGGGCTTTTAAACATGATGCCTTTTAGGATGAAAGAGCTGTTTGGAGATGTTTCAGAAACTACCATTGGACTTCTCTATCTTGGCTATGGAAGTGGGATTGTTGTTGCACTGCTCTCACGAAAGATAGTGAAGTTTTTTGGTGGCGAGATAAAAACTATACTTATAGGTGGGGCTTTTTATACCACAATGACACTCTTTTTTGTTAGTGAAAATATGGTTGTTATGTTTGTGATGATGTTTCTGCTGTGTATTGGTATGTTCACAGTCCACTCTATCGCAACTGGTTTGGCTAACACGATGAAAAAGTCTCAAAAAGGGCTTACGAGTGGTATGTACCTTACTTTTTACTATGTTGGTGGGGCTGTTGGCTCTATCGTTCCATCT
>JAERRX010000039.1 GCA_016735225.1 Sulfurimonas sp.
TTTTGAAGCTACTGAAGATGAGCAGATGCTTGACTTGTTTGTCAATGAAGCATGGAATGCTAAGAGGCTAAAGGCTGGTTTTTTCCCAAAAGCGGTCATACCAAAAGAGAGAACTCATAGATACTATGTTATGGAAGCACTAGATGGTGTCAATCTAAAAGAGCATCTCAAAAAAAGAGCTTTAAGCATAGACGATAGTGTAGTTTTAGCCACAACACTCCTAAGGGCGAGTCAATATCTCTTAGGATTTGACTTAGTCCACGGAGATATAAAACCTGAAAACATCATGATAGTAAACAGAAAAGGCAAAAATATATTTAAAATCATAGATTTTGGAAGTATCACAGATATATACAGCATAGTTTCACGAGCAGGCACACCATCATACATATCGCCCCAGAGGTTTGAGGGTGCTAGCATAAGTGAGAGTAGTGAGATATTTGCGATAGGGGTAACACTCTATGAGTCTTTGACGAAAAAGTACCCTTACGGGGAGATAGAGCCGTTTCAAAATCCTGAGTTTAGATTAAAAAAAGAGCCAAAACACCTCAATGCAAACATACCTCTATGGTTCAACAGCATCATTCTTCATGCTATCAATAGTGACGATAATCTGAGATACAAAAACTACTCTGCTATGCTTTATGATTGTGAACATAGCGATAAAGTGAAGCCATATCTCAAAAAAAACATTTCGCTACTTGAGAGAAATCCACTCAAGTTTTACAAGTATGGATTTTTCACGGTGCTTGTTTTGTATATAGCAACACTTTTTAAGGTTTTTGGATAGCTATAGGTATATTTTTATAGCTTCTTTATTGGAAAAATACTCTAAAGATATATCTTCATCGTTGATATAGTTTGTTCTTCCAAAGTGCTTATGGCAAGCTTTACAGTTTGATTTTGATTTTATAAATGGGTGTTTGTAGGCACTTCTTGGAATCTGCTTGTGTATATCTCTCCAGTATCTTGTTTTTGTAACTCTATATTTGACTTTTCCTTTTGTGCTTTTTATGATGCCTACGGAGATCTCAGTATCAGAAGTTTCTGCACTGTTTTTTAAGATATACTCTTTTATGCTCTTGAAGTGCGGGACATCTTCTTCGAGATCCTTTTTAAAGTGCTTCTTCTCGTCATCAAGAGCTATCTCCCACATAGCTTTTGTCATAAAAGTTGGAGAGTAGAGGTTGTGACACTCAGAACACTCTTTTGCAAAAGTTGGATTCTCTTTGGCATACTCTACTTCATGGTAGTTTTTAGTCATGATTGAGACTTGAGGCAAAAAGTAGGAAAATAGACCAACAAAAAGAGAAAAAACAATAGCAGACACACCTAGATAATTTTGCCATTTAGTCACTTGCGTTGGTTTAGCATCTATGTTTTTGTAGCCGTGTATCATGGAGGTTACAGTATCGCTTTTATGCCAAAAATGCTCCAGCAAAGCTCCTATTATATGAACAATAGCAATTATACCAACTATATTTTTACTAATAATATGCACTTGAAGAGCCAATGGAGTCATAGAAGATGGAAAAAAAGCAAAGATACCTCTATCTTCTTGGCTTCCAAGGAGTATAACACCACTTACAGTACAGAAAAAAGCAAAAACTATGAGAAGTATAGTCGCCCAAGAAGCTGCAGGGTTGTGTCCTACATAGATTTTTTTATCTTTAAATAGGTTTGTAAAGTAGTAAAATAGGTCTTTAAAAGAGAAATTAAAGTTCTTGAATTGTGCATAAAAAGGACCGACAAAACCCCAAAAAAGCCTAAAAGTAAGAAGTCCGCCAGCAATAATACCAAACGAAATATGAATAAGAAAGGCATTTTCAAAATAGGAAGAAGCAAAGGTAACAGCGATACAAACAACAAGTATCCAGTGAAAATACCTAGTTACTTTGGACCATATATACACAGGATTAGACATATGCACCCCTTTTTTGTCTATTAGACTTCTCTTGATATTTCTGCATATTTTAGGCTACAAAGCCCACAAGGAACACAGATATACAAGAGAAGTCTATTATAACAAAAGAGAGATATTTTTAAGATTAGAGATTAACCTCTGCTTGAACTTCTGCATTTGATTTGACAACATCGCCACTACCATGAATGATATGAGGGATACAACTCGTGCATACATCTACAGCCTCACCATCTTTTGTTGCTTTGACAAATACCGTTCCTGGTACATCTTTACTTGTTTTTAGGCATACATTACATACAGTTATATTGTTGATTTCCATTGAGTTTCCTTTTGATTTTGGAGATTATACTGGGAATAAAGAGAAAATAGAGCAAAACAAGTCAAGACTATTTGATAATTGCTATCATATAAAGCAGGGGTTAAGTTTTCTTTGATTATAATAATGATTATCAACATAGGAGGCAATATGTCAGTATTAGTGATAGGGGCAGACGAAATAAATCCAATCAAAGCAGTTTTAAATGACTTAGGTGCAGGCAAAATTACTCATTGGGATGCTAGAAAAAAGAGTAGTATTCACAGAAAAGTGATTCCACAAGATACAGACTGTATAGTTTTGCTGACGAGTTTTCTAAATCATAACTCTATGAAGTATTTTAA
Source organism: Sulfurimonas sp. (assembly GCA_016735225.1). Taxonomy (GTDB): domain Bacteria; phylum Campylobacterota; class Campylobacteria; order Campylobacterales; family Sulfurimonadaceae; genus Sulfurimonas. The sequence continues at coordinate 2,585 of JAERRX010000039.1, forward strand.
AAAGATGGCAAAAAAGAAGAGTATTCCTCTTGTTTGTTCAAAAAGAAGTGTTAGTTGTGTTTATAGTGAGTACTGTAAAATAATGAAACTTGATGATGATTTCGAGTGTAGAAAAGCTCAA
>JAERRX010000022.1 GCA_016735225.1 Sulfurimonas sp.
AAAAATATGGATAAATCATGACAATAAACGAATATGCTTCTAAAATTACAGATAACTTTAACGATAAAAGAGTGGTTGCAAAAACTGAAAATCTTTTAAAAAAATTCTAGAACATAAAACAACAATATTTATTGATTTGCTTGTTTTTACTGGGGACATTATAATTATGCAACTTCCCGAATAAAGGTGTATTGAATTATAAAAGTTTCATTCCACTTAAACAAAACTTAAAGCAAGTTTGGATAGAATTGCGAACTTTTATAAAGATTCAAGGAATTGTACATGTACGCAATTATCAAAAATGGTGGTAAACAATATAAAGTTCAAGAGGGTGATGTTCTTTTACTAGACAAAATGTCACTAGAACCAAAAGATATCATCGAAATTACAGAAGTTTTAGCAGTTAATGCTGGTGAACTTAAATATGGAGCTCCATTTGTAGATGGTGCTAAAGTTACTGCAGAAGTAATTAACGAAGGTCGTGCGAGAAAAATAGTAATTTTCAAAAAGCGTCGTCGTAAAGATTCTAAAGTTAAAAGAGGTTTCAGAAGAGATTTCACTCGTGTTCGTATCACGAAAATAGCTGCATAAGCTAACATAAGGAGCATAGTATGGCACATAAGAAAGGTCAAGGTAGTACACAGAACAATCGTGATTCAGCTGGTAGAAGACTTGGTGTTAAGAAATTTGGCGGGGAAGTAGTTATTCCTGGTAATATTATCATTCGTCAAAGAGGAACTAAGGTTCATCCAGGTAAAAATGTTGGTATGGGTAAAGATCATACTATATTTGCACTAATTGAAGGCGTTGTTACTTTTGAGAGAAAAGATAAAAAACGCAAACAAGTTTCAGTAATAGCTGCTGCTTAGATACAACAAACTTACAAGAACTTAAAGTTCTTGTAACCCCTCTTATTATTAACTCACAATTTATTAAAAATTTTTCAAAAAGATTAAGGATAGCTAATGTTTACAGATAGTGTTGAATTGACCGTTTCTTCAGGAAAGGGTGGACAAGGATGTGTTGCATTTCGTCGTGAAAAGTTTGTGCTAAATGGTGGACCAAATGGTGGAGATGGTGGAAAGGGTGGCGATATCTGGTTTAGATGCGATAACAACACTCATACTCTCTCTCACTTTCAAAGAAGAATGCACATAAAAGCAGATGGCGGAGTACCAGGTGAAGGTTCTCGTATGACAGGTAAGTCTGGTGCTAAAAAAATAGTGATAGTTCCCCCTGGGACACAGATAGTTGATCTAGATAGTGGTGAAGTCCTTTTTGATATGATAAAAGATGGACAAGAAGAAAAGTTTTTACAAGGTGGCAAAGGCGGACTTGGAAACACTCACTTTAAATCTCCAACAAATCAAAGACCCACTTATGCACAGCCCGGCGAAAAGGGTGAAACTAGAGCAATAAAACTAGATCTTAAACTTATAGCAGATGTTGGTCTCGTTGGCTTTCCTAATGTTGGTAAATCTACTCTTATCTCAAGAGTATCAAATGCCCGTCCAGAGATAGCAAACTATGAGTTTACAACACTTACTCCAAAGCTAGGACAGGTAAATATTGGAGATTTTGAGTCATTTGTAATGGCAGATATTCCTGGTATTATCGGCGGTGCTCACGAAGGTAAAGGTCTAGGGATTCAGTTTTTAAGACATATCGAGAGAACAAAGACTCTTTTGTATATGGTTGATTTAGCTTCATACAGAGAGCTTAAAGAGCAGATAGAGGTTCTTAGAGATGAGATAGACTCGTTTAGCGAAAAGCTAGGAGATAGTAACTTTGCTATTGCCCTAACAAGAGTTGATATCGTTCCTCCTGATGAGATAGACACCCTAGTCAATGGCTTTTTAAAACTCTTTGAGCTAAAGGCAAATAGTTCTTCTGAGTTTGACTTTGATGCATCTATGCCATACTTTATTCAAGATGCAGCTGATGAGACTTTAGGGTATGACAAAAAAGTACCATATTTTGTTGCACCAATATCTTCTCCAACTTCTAAAAATATAGAAGCACTAAAATATGCTCTGTTTAACCTAGTACAAACAAATAGAGAAAAATAATGAAACGAATAGTTGTTAAGGTCGGTAGTGCTGTTTTAGCTCACAATGATTCTATCGCAATAGATAGAATGGAAAATTTAGTTGATTTTTTAGCAGAGTTAAAAAAAAACAATGAAGTAATTTTAGTCTCATCTGGGGCAGTTGCTGCAGGATATACTAAAATCCAACTAGATAGAAGCATCATAAGAAACAAGCAAGCACTAGCTTCTATTGGTCAGCCAATTTTGATGCACACATACACAGAAAAATTTCTTAAGCACAATATTATTATCTCTCAAGTTCTACTAACATCAGCAAATTTTAGTAAAACTCAAGAGATTATTAAAATAAAAAATACCGTAGATACACTTATATCTAACAATATTATTCCCATTGTCAATGAAAACGATGCAACTGCTACTGATGAACTTGAAGTAGGGGACAATGACCAGCTCTCAGCATATATTACTAAGCATATAGATGCAGATATATTGATAATACTATCTGATATAGATGCTTACTATGATAAAGACCCTAGAAAAAGCTTAGATGCTAAAATACTTAAAGTTATCAATAAAATAGATCAAAAAGATTTAAATAGGGATGCAACTCCTCACGGTACCTTTGCAACAGGTGGAATAGTTACAAAACTAAAAGCAGCCTCATATCTTTTAGATAAGAATATAGATACTTTTTTAGCAACTGGTTTTGACTTGAGTGATGTAAAAAGTTATTTACTTGATAACCATCACATAGGCGGAACACTTTTTACAAACAGAGGCTCTAAATGATGCAAACAAAAAGCAATACTCTTGGGATAAATATTATTTTTATGGGTACTCCTGATTATGCAAATACAATTTTGCAAACAATCTTACAAACACAAGATATAGATGTTCTAGCAGTTTACACTCAGCCAGACAAGCCAGTAGGTAGAAAAAAAATAGTAACACCTCCAATCGTAAAAACATTAGCACAAGAGCATAATATAAAAGTATATCAACCAAATAGACTTAGAGATGAGGATGTTGTTGAAGAGCTTTTAAAGATAAAATGTGATTATATAGTAGTTGCAGCTTATGGTCAAATACTTCCATCAAAAATACTAAGCCATGCCCCTTGCATAAACCTCCATGCCTCTATATTGCCAGAGTACAGAGGAGCTAGTCCTATACAGCAAAGCATCCTTAATGCCGATAAGCAAACAGGTGTGACGGCAATGCTTATGGATGTTGGCTTAGATACGGGGGATATCTTGAAGATAAAAAAGATCGATATTGATGATGATGAGATGGTAGATAGTTTGTTTGATAGACTAACTATATGTGCATCTGATCTAACGATAGAAGTTTTGAGAAATTTCAACTCTTATGTTCCAATGCAACAAGACAGATTAAAAGCCACACATTGCAAAAAAATAGGTAAAAAAGATGGAGAGATTGTTTTTAATAATGCAAGTGAAGTCTATAATAAATATAGAGCATTTACTCCTTGGCCAGCAATTTATTTGCAAGGTGGTTTAAAGTTTAAGCATCTAGAATTAGTTGAAACGTACTCTTGCAATAAAAAAGGGGAAATCCTTCTCATTGAGAAAGACTCAATTATAGTGGGGTGTGAAAAGGGAAGTATCCGTATATATAAGGTTCAACCAGCATCTAAAAAAGAGATGAATATAGTTTCATATATAAATGGAAAAAGATTAAATCTTGCAGATACTCTATCTTAAAACAGTTGATTCAACACAAAAACATCTAAAAAGTCTTATAAAAAACAAAAGTGTAAAACCTCCCTATGGCATTGTTTCTGACTTTCAAACAAAGGGTGTGGGTAGTAGGGATAACTCTTGGGATTCATTGAAAGGAAACCTATTTTTATCATTTGCAATATATTTAAAAGATTTGCCAAAAGATCTAAAACTTGAATCATCGTCTATATATTTTGCTTACATCTTAAAAAAGACACTTAGTGAGCAAGGCTCAAAGGTTTGGTTAAAATGGCCAAACGATTTTTATATAGATGATAAAAAGATAGGCGGAATGATTACAAATATTGTAGATAATGTTATGATTTGTGGGGTTGGAGTAAATATTTTGAGATCCCCAGATAAGTTTGCAACATTAGATATACAGATAAATAGGGATGTTTTGTTGAGAAATTATTTTAACAATATAGATAAACTTTTTTCATGGAAAGAGGTTTTAAGTAAATATCGGTTAGAATTTGATAAGAATAAATTTTTTTTCACACATTCAAATAGTTTAAGAATATCTTCAGAAGATGTAAAGCTTTTAAATGATGGTTCCGTGATAAAAAATGGCGAAAGGATATATAGTACAAGATGAGTGAAGTAATAGTAATAGCAAATCAAAAGGGTGGTGTAGGAAAGACTACAACCGCTGTCAATTTAGCAGCCTCACTTGCTGTTGCAGAAAAAAAAGTGCTTCTCATAGATGCTGATCCGCAGGCAAATGCTACAACATCTTTCGGTTTTCATAGGAATGACTATGAATTTAATATCTATCATGTTCTAGTAGGTACAAAAAAATTAAAAGATATTATCTTAAAATCAGATCTACCAACATTGCATTTAGCACCTTCAAATATAGGTTTAGTAGGAATAGAAAAAGAATATTACGATAACGATAACAAAGATGGAAGAGAGCTAGTGCTTAAAAAAGCAATCTCTAATGTAAAAAAAGATTATGATTATGTTATTATAGATTCACCTCCAGCCTTGGGACCTATGACTATAAATGCACTCTCTGCATCTAACTCTGTTATTATTCCTATCCAATGTGAATTTTTTGCCCTAGAAGGACTTGCTCAACTTTTAAACACAGTAAAACTTGTAAGAAAGTCTATAAATCCTAAGCTAGTTATAAAGGGCTTTTTGCCAACTATGTATAGTTCTCAAAACAACTTATCTAAGCAAGTTTTTGCTGACCTTTCTTTACATTTTAAAGGAAAACTATTTAAGGATGCTAGCAATAGATATATAATTGTGCCGAGAAATGTAAAATTGGCAGAGGCACCATCTTTTGGAAAACCAGCTATATTGTATGATGTAAAATCTATGGGTTCTTTAGCTTATCAAAATTTAGCACAAAGCATAATATCGTGAGGCTTATATGAAAAATATGAAGCTTGGTCGTGGACTAGATGCTCTTTTAGGAGAGATGAGTGAGGCTTATGGCAACGAAAGCTCATCAAAAGATAGCATTATTGAGTTATCACTCAAAGATATTAGACCCAACCCATATCAACCTAGAAAATATTTTAATGAAAGCTCACTTTTAGAGTTAGGAGAGTCTATTAAAAATGATGGGCTACTTCAACCAATAGTAGTTAGTGAAGATATAGACGGCTATATTTTAATCGCAGGAGAAAGAAGAGTTCGTGCTTCAAAACTTGTTAAACTTAAAACTATTCGTGCATTATTACTAAACACTGATGAGCAGAAAATGCGTCAGTTTGCGCTAATTGAAAATATTCAAAGAGATGACTTAAACTCCATAGAACTCGCAGAGGCTTACAGTGAACTTTTAAAAATGTACAATGCAACACAAGAAGAGCTAGCATCCAAAATACATAAAAGCAGAACACATATAACAAATACAATCAGACTGCTCCAGCTCTCGCCAAAAACTCAAAAAGCTCTCATAGATAAAAAGATTACCGCTGGACATGCAAAAGTATTGATAGGACTAGATGAAAAACAACAACAACTCATTGTAAACTCTATTGTTGGTCAAAAACTTAGTGTTAGAGAGGTTGAGTCAATAATAAAAAATATGAAGCTAATAGATGAATCTTTTGTTGAAAAAGTAAATATTCCTGAATATGATTTTTCTGATTTAAAAGAAAGGCTAAATACACTTGGTTATAAGACTAATTGTTCAAAAAATAAATTTACAATAGAATTTAATGATAAGAATCAAGTCGATGACTTTCTTAGTCGTTTATAAAATATATATACTAAATTATAAAATTCTTTTGTAATTTAACCATTCTTTCAATTTCCAAATTGTATAATCACGCAACTTTTAGGAGGTGCTATGTTAGATATAAATCCGATATTACTTTTAGCTACATTTGTTGTATTTCTTTCACTAATTGCCGTTCTTAATAGTTGGCTTTATAATCCACTGTTTAGTTTTATGAATAAAAGAGATGATGACATCAAAAAAGATCTACAAAAAGTAGGAAATAATGATGATGAGATCAATGCTTTAGATTCAGAGGCTAAATCAATAATTAATAATGCTAAACTAGAAGCTTCGGTCCTAAGAGAGAAAGTTATAGAAGATGCCAAAGAGTTGGCAGAGAGTAAGCTAGAGGCAAAGCGTGCTGAATTAGCTACTGAATATTTAGAGTTTGAGAAATCATTCAGAGAATCAAAAGAACAGTTGATAAGTGACTTAATGTCGCAAGTTCCATTGTTTAAAGATGCTGTTAAAGCCAAATATAGTCAGATATAAAGGATGTTACTTGAGTAAAATATTATTACTAATTACGATATTATCAACTTGTGCATTAGCATCTGGTGGAACTAATAGTGGAGAGACGGATATAGTAGCAAGAACAGTTAACTTTTTACTGTTTGCTGGTCTATTATGGTATCTTGTTGCTGAACCTGCAAAAAACTATTTTGCTGCAAGAAGCAAGGGAATTGCTGATGAATTGCAAAAAGTTCAGGATAAGCTAAATGAATCTATAAATCTTAAAAATGATGCTTTAAATAAAATATCAGAAGCAAAGAAATTTGCAGAAGAGTTAATAATCATTTCTAAAAAAGAAAACAAGATTTTAAATGACAATATTATGATTCAATGTGAGTCTGACTTAGAAAATATTGGAAAACAAAATATCTCTTTAATGGAGTTTGAACAAAGAAGAATGGTTCGAGCTGTTGTTGAAGATGTTTTAAAAGAGGTTTTAAGTCAAACAAATGATGATTTTGATAAAGAAGCGATGGCTAATGTTATTCTCAAGAAGGTAGCTTAGTATGGAAGAATTAATTGCAAAAAGATATATAAAAGCTTTAAAAAGTAGTTCTGATAGATCATCAATGGCAGATATCACAATCGTATTTAAGTCATTAGCTCAAGCATTTAAAGAGATAAAATTTCTTCAAATTATGAAGAGTAAAGATGTGAACAGTGAGCAAAAATTAGAAATTCTTTTAGATGCTGTAAAGCCTGCTAACTCTGAAACTATCAACTCTTTGATAAAACTACTTGTAGAAAAAGATCGTATCAATATTATTCCAGCATTAGCAGAGGGAATGAGAAAAGATGCAGCCGATTCAAGTAAAGTTTATAGCGGTGTTATATATAGTGATACTGATATTGATACCAAGCTTGTAGAAGATTTGAGTAGTGGTCTTAGTAAAAAATTTGATTCAAATATTTCACTTGAATTTATTAAAGATGATTTTGATGGTATTAAAGTAGATGTAGAGGATCTTGGAGTAGAAATTAATTTTTCTAAATCAAGAATAAACAATCAAATTATAGAACATATTGCAAAAGCAATTTAACTTTCAACGAGAGGAGAAAATATAGTGATAGCAAAAATTAAAGCTGATGAGGTTAGCTCAATAATAAAAGAGCGTATTGATAACTTTGAAATAAGTGTTGATATTAATGAAATAGGTAAAATTGTTTCTTATGCAGATGGTGTTGCTCAAGTTTATGGACTTAGTAATGTAATGGCTGGAGAAATGGTAGAGTTTGAAGAGGGAACTAAAGGTTTAGTAATGAACCTTGAAGAAAGTGCTGTTGGTATTGTTATCATGGGTCCTGGTTTTGAGCTAAAAGAAGGTATGTCTGTAAAAAGACTTGGTAAACTTCTTCGTATTCCTGTAGGTGATGCGCTTTTAGGTCGAGTTGTAAATGCACTTGGTGAACCAATCGATGGTAAAGGTCCTATAGAATCAACTGAAACTCGTTTCGTTGAAGAAAAAGCACCTGGTATTATGAATAGAAAGTCAGTTCACGAACCTTTATCAACTGGTATTAAAGCTATTGATGCACTTGTTCCCATTGGTCGTGGTCAGCGTGAGCTTATAATCGGTGATAGACAAACTGGAAAAACAACAGTTGCTATCGATGCTATTATTAACCAAAAAGGTAATGGTGTTGTCTGTATCTATGTTGCGATCGGACAAAAAGAATCAACAGTTGCTCAAATTATTCGTCGTTTAGAAGAGCATGGTGCGATGGAATATACAATTATTGTATCTTCAACAGCCGCCGAAGCTGCTGCATTACAGTTTATAGCTCCATATACTGGTGTGACAATTGGTGAATATTTCCGTGACAATGCTAGACATGGTCTTATTGTTTATGATGATCTATCTAAACATGCAGTAGCATACCGAGAGATGTCCCTTATTCTTCGTCGTCCTCCAGGTCGTGAAGCTTATCCAGGGGATGTTTTTTATATTCACTCTCGTTTACTTGAGCGTGCTGCAAAAGTTTGTGATGAAGATGGAGCTGGGTCACTTACTGCTCTTCCTATTATTGAAACTCAAGCTGGAGATGTTGCGGCATATATTCCAACCAATGTTATCTCTATTACAGATGGTCAAATTTTCCTAGAGACTGAACTATTTAACTCGGGTGTTCGTCCAGCTATCAATGTTGGTCTTTCTGTATCTCGAGTTGGTGGTGCTGCTCAGATCAAAGCTACTAAGCAAGTTGCTGGTACTTTAAGACTTGACCTTGCTCAGTATCGTGAGCTTCAAGCATTTGCTCAGTTTGCATCTGATCTTGATGAAACTTCTCGTAAGCAACTAGAGCGTGGAGAAAGAATGGTAGAAGTTCTAAAGCAAGGACCTTTTTCTCCTCTTTCTGCAGAAAAACAAGTTGCTATCATCTTTGCTGGTAATGAAGGTTTCTTGGATGATTTTGAACCTTCTAATGTTGTTCGTTTTGAAGCTGAGTTATATCCATTTATAGAAGCATCTTATCCTCAAATTTTTGAAAATATAAGAAGCACTTTGAAAGTAGATGATGACACTAAAGCACTTCTTATCAAAGCACTTGAAGAATTCAAAGCTACTTTCGTAGTAGCATAAGGAAGACACAATGGCTAACTTGAAAGATATTCAAAGACAGATTAGGAGTGTTACTAACACTCAAAAGACAACTCGTGCAATGAAGTTGGTATCAACTGCCAAACTTCGTCGTGCAGAAGAGCTAGCAAAACGCTCTCGTCTTTATGCTGGAAAAATGAATCAGGTTATTGCTGAAATAGCTGGACGCATACAATGCAATAAAATTGGAGGGATCGACAATCGTTGTTTTGTAGAGATTGAAAACCCAAAGATGATAGACATTATTTTTGTAACTGCCGATAAAGGTTTGTGTGGCGGTTTTAATATTCAAACTATTAAAGCTGTCAAGAAGCTTATAAAAGAGTATAAGAGCAAAAATGTAAAAGTGCGTTTACGCGGAATCGGTAAAAAAGGTACTGAGTTCTTTAAATATAATGAAGTTGAAATTTTTGACTCAGTTGTTGATTTGAGTTCAAAACCAGACAAAGATAGATCTGATGAATTTATTAAAACTTCTCTTGAAGACTATAAAGATGGAAAAATAGATGGTCTTCATATTATCTACAACGGATATAAAAACATGATAACTCAAGAGTTGCATGTAGATCGTATATTACCCGTAGATACAAGAGGTTTTAATTGTGAAAATGCAGAAAAATCACTTCTAGAAATAGAAGCACAAGATGAAGAGTATATGCTAGATTCTTTAATAAACAGATATATACAATATGCTATGTATTATGCACTTATTGATTCGGTTGCAGCTGAACATGCATCTCGTATGCAGGCGATGGATACAGCAACTAACAATGCACAAGATATGGTGAAAAACTTAAATATCGAGTTTAATAAAGCAAGACAAGCAGCTATTACTACAGAACTTATTGAGATAATAAGTGGTGTGGAGTCTATGAAATAATGGAGAAAAATATGATTGGTAAAATAAGTCAGGTAATCGGTCCAGTTGTTGATGTTGATTTTGAAGGATATCTTCCAATAATTAACGAAGCAATTGAAGTTAAGATTAATTTAGAAGGTAACATAACTCGTTTAGTATTGGAAGTTGCAGCTCACTTAGGTGATGGTCGTGTAAGAACGATAGCGATGGATATGAGTGAAGGTTTAGTTCGTGGTATGGATGCAGTAGCTACTGGATCTCCTATAAAAGTTCCAGTTGGAGAGAAAGTACTTGGTCGTATTTTTAATGTTATCGGAGAGACTATTGATGGTGGTGAGCAAATCACAGATGCACCAGAGTGGTCGATTCATCGTGCACCTCCACCATTGGTTGAGCAGTCCACTACTACAGAGATGTTTGAAACAGGTATCAAAGTTGTCGATCTTCTTGCTCCCTATTCTAAGGGTGGTAAAGTTGGACTATTTGGTGGTGCTGGTGTTGGTAAAACAGTAATTATTATGGAGCTTATTCACAATGTTGCAATGGGTCATGATGGTCTATCAGTTTTTGCAGGTGTTGGTGAGAGAACTCGTGAAGGAAATGACCTTTATCATGAGATGAAAGACTCCAATGTACTAGATAAAGTTGCACTTTGTTATGGACAGATGAGTGAGCCTCCAGGAGCAAGAAACCGTATCGCTCTTACAGGTATTACTATGGCTGAGTATTTTAGAGATGAAAAAGGTCTTGATGTATTGATGTTTATCGATAATATCTTCCGTTATGCACAGTCAGGTTCAGAGATGTCTGCACTTCTTGGTCGTATCCCTTCCGCTGTTGGTTATCAACCAACACTAGCAAGAGAGATGGGTGCCTTACAAGATAGAATCACATCTACTTCTAAAGGTTCTATTACTTCAGTTCAAGCTGTTTATGTACCTGCGGATGACTTGACAGATCCAGCTCCTGCTTCTGTTTTTGCTCACTTAGATGCAACAACGGTACTTAACCGTAAAATTGCTGAAAAAGGTATCTATCCTGCTGTTGATCCACTTGACTCAACCTCAAGACTACTCGATCCACAGATTATTGGTGAAGAGCATTATGGTGTTGCTCGTGGTGTTCAACAAACACTTCAAAAATATAAAGACCTTCAAGATATTATTGCGATTCTTGGTATGGATGAGCTTTCAGAAGATGACAAAAATACTGTTGAGAGAGCTCGTAAGATTGAAAAATTCTTATCACAACCATTTTTTGTTGCTGAAGTTTTTACAGGTTCCCCTGGTAAATATGTTTCTCTTGAAGACACTATTAAAGGTTTTAAAGCAATTATTGATGGCGAATGTGATGATATACCAGAAAATTCATTTTATATGGTTGGTAATATCGATGAGGCTAAAGAAAAAGCTGCAAAGCAAAAATAATAAACTCATAATATATTAAAGGATTGTAATGGATAAATTAAAACTTGAAATCCTAACTCCTAATGGTGAAATCTTTAATGATGAAGTCATTAGTGTGACTCTTCCTGGCGAAGAGGGGGAGTTTGGTGTTTTACCATATCATGCTTCACTATCAACATTGTTAGAAGCTGGTGTGATTGATATAGAAAAAAAAGACAAATCAATTGAATCAATTTTAATCAATTGGGGTGTTGTTCAGGTAGATGAAACTAAAGTAATTGTTTTAGTTGAAGGTGCTGTTGCTATTCGTGGGGACAATGAAAGTAGTATTGCTGGTGCATTAGAAGATGCAAAAAAGCTTATTAATGATATTGCTGATTCAAAGGGAGCTATCGCTTCTGTTTCTGCTAGAATAGAATCCGCTGCTCAAAGATTATTGTAATATATGATTAATAATATTATAGATTTTTATCTTAAGAGTCACCCAGTCACCATAGGTGTTTTGAGCCTTTTGTCAATATATTTTATAGTTTTAAATTGGGTTTTTTTCTACCGATATTTTTCTATTAACAGTTGGCTTGAAAAAGAAAACTTTTCCTTAGAGTCACTTCTTTTAGGTGCTTCTACCGTTGATGGAAGCTCTTTTTTAAACAACTTTATCGCAACTAGTGAAAATTTAGGAAAAGAAATTTTTGATTTAGCGATGTTGGCTGCCACAAAAGAAGCAACTAAGGGCTTATCTGTTCTTTCAGTATTTGCATCTACAACTCCTTTTATTGGACTTTTTGGTACAGTTGTCTCTATTTTAGATACTTTTACTCATATAGGTCAAAGTAGTGGAAGCATGTCTATAATTTCTAGTGGTGTTTCAGATGCTCTTGTAGCCACAGCGGCTGGTATATTTGTTGCAACTTTTGCTTATACCTATCATCAGATACTAAAAAGAAAATCTTTTGAACTTATTGGTACACTTCAGATGCAAAGTGATGTTATATTAGCTCGTAAGGTATAGTGTATGATTTATGATTGGGAAGATAAGCCAGAACTAAATATTACTCCTTTAGTTGATGTCATGTTAGTTTTACTAGCAATTTTAATGGTAATAGCTCCCAATATTGTCTATGAAGAAAATATTAAACTACCACAAGGCTCGATGAGTAAGCAGTTGTCAAAAATATCACCAGTTCACATATCTATTGATAAAGATCTAAATATTAAAATAAATAAAGACAACTATTCTCTACATGAGTTTATGGATAACTTTTTTCTATATTCAAGAAAACTAGATTTGAAAGCAACTGTACTTATTAGTGCAGATAAAAGTTTGGATTATGGTGTTGTTATGTCGGTCTTAGCTGCGGTTAAACAAGCAGGTTTTTCTGAGGTATCATTAGCAACAAATGGCTGATAACAACTCATATTTTTATATCAGTGGTTTTATCTCGATATCAATCTTTTTATTTTTCTCTTTTATGCTTTTAAACATGATGTTCTTGACACCAAAGGTAAAAGTATATGCTTTAAAAAAAGATACTTACATATCTATCTCTATGAAAACCCCAGATCTTAAAACTACCTCAATTAAAAATACTCCTAAAGTACAAGATGTTAGTGTTAATGATCTTTTTAGTGATGTGTGGACAAAAAAAATTAGCAAGAAGAAAAAACCAAAAAAAACTATTGACAAAAAGAGATTGCAAGAAATAAGTAAAAAATCAAAAAAATTAGATATACAAAGTGAAAAAATAATATCAACAAACATGGATAACTCTAAAAGTGAAAAACTTAAAAAGTCATCCACTGCAAATGAAGTTAACGAATATTTGGCTAAAATTCAAGCTATAGTTTATGAAAATTTTAATCCACCTCCTAATTCTGAAGGACACAATGTAAAAGCTGTGATAGAATTGACTTCATTTGGAAAGTTGATCGATTTTAGAATTTTGGTTTATTCTCAAAATAGTAGCCTGAATAATGAGTGTGATAAAATAAAACAAAGATTAGAGAGTGTGTTGTTTCCATCTAGTTTAAACAATAAATCATTTAGAGCTACTATTAATCTTATACCAGAAAACAAGGAACAAATGTGAAAATATTACTATCTTGGCTATTTATAGTTTCATTATCTTTTGCAAATGATGCAACTATAGATGTTATAAAAAGAGTTAAAACACTTCCTACGATTGCAGTCGAGGACTCTTCTACTAACTATAGCGATACATTTAGATTGCGTTTTTTTAAGGCACTAGTTGCTGACTTAAATGTTATATCTCTATTTAATGTTGATAGACATCATCGAAAAACAAATTACGATAACACAAGAGTAGCAGTAGAAAATAAAAATATGGACTATGTTTTAAAATACAAGCTATTAGAAGATGATAACGGAGCTTTAAATGTAGAGTTAAAGCTTCTTAAAAATAATGAAAATGTATTTTCAAAAAAATACAACATTAATAGAAAAAGTGTTTACATGTTCTTGTCTCATGCCATAGCTTATGATATAAATGAATTTATGGGTGCTTCCTCAGTTGAGTGGATGAAAAGACGAGTAATATTTTCAAGACTTTTAAAATCTAAAAAAACAGAAATAGTAATAGCAGACTATACACTTACATATCAACATACTGTAATTAAAGGCGGTTTTAGTATATTTCCTAAGTGGGCAAATAAAAAACAGACAGCATTTTACTATACATCTCTTGATATGAAAAAACCAATATTAAAATATGTAGATATTACAACAGGTCACACTAAGGAGATAATATCATCAGATGGAATGGTAATATGTTCAGATGTAAGCGAAGACTCTAAAAAACTACTAATAACAATGGCACCAAAAGGTCAGCCAGATATATACCTATATGATGTAGATAGTTTAAAAACTAAAAGAATAACTAGTTATGGTGGAATAGATGTAAATGCACAATTTGTAAATAGTGAAAAAATTGTTTTTGTCTCAGGAAGGCTAGGGTACCCTACAATATTTTCTAAAAATATTGGTAGTAATAGTGTAGAACAGATGGTTTATTATGGTAAAAGTAATGCTGCCTGCAGTGTTCATAATGAATATATAGTATATAAATCAAGAGAGAGTTCAAACGCATTTTCTAAAAATACATTTAACTTGCATCTAATATCTACAAAAACAGACTTTATTAGAAGACTAACGGCAACTGGAGTCAATGAATTTCCAAGATTCTCAAAAGATGGAGATGCTATCTTATTTATAAAAAATTATAAAAATCAAAGTTCCATAGGCATTATTAGATTAAATCACAATAAAAATTATCTTTTCCCACTTAAGTATGGTAAATTACAAGCTATGGACTGGTAAAAAGAATAAAATTTACTATTTTAAAGAACTATATGCCCAATTATAACTTTTATTTTGGTACAATCTAAATAAATAAAAAAGAAGGTAAGTAGATATGAAAAGTTTAGTGATTTCAAGTATAGTTGTGGGAATGTTAGTTTTTAGTGGTTGTGCAGATAAAGAGCCAGCAGTTGACAAGAAAGTCGAAGAAGTTGCAGTTGTTCAAGAGGTTGAACCTGTTGAAACAGAAACTGTATCTGAAGAAGATTCATCAATAGGTGAACAAATTATGTCAAATTCAGACTCAAACGAAATGGATATGGCAAATTTAGAAAAAGAACTATTGAGTGTTTATTTTGATTATGATAAATTTAGTGTTCGTTCTGATATGCAAGATAAAGTAACAAATAGTGCAGCTGTTGTAAATGGTACTGGAGTTACATTTACTGTAAAACTAGAAGGTAATTGTGATGAGTGGGGAAGTGATGAGTATAACTTTGCACTAGGGCTTAAGAGAGCTTCTGCTGTTAAAAAAGCATTGATAGCAGAGGGTGTCGACGAAAGTCGTATTACCATGGTTAGTTATGGCGAAAGCAACCCAGTATGTAGTGATAAAACTAAAGATTGTTGGGCGAAAAATCGTCGTGTCGACTTTAAGCTTCTTCCATAGTTTATGAATAAGTCTTTTTTAGTTGCCTCTTTGGCAACTATCGTTTTATGTAGCAAACTTAGTGCTGAACCATCTGCTTTTGGTGCAGGTGATTTAGAAGTTTCCAAACCCTATGGTTTAACTTCTAGCGAAAAAGTAATTCTTCAAAACAAAAAAAATCTAAAAAAAGTTGTTGTTAAAAGTAATAATCAAGCAAATGAAGTAGATTCTATAAGAGAAAGAATCGATGGTTTGCAGACTATTATTGAAGGTTTAAGTAAAAAAGCCCAAGAAAATAGATATAACTTAAGTACTCTTGATAAAAAGAATAGCGATAAACTACTTAATGTAAGTGAATATGAAAAAAGATTAAGTGAGATTTCCCAAGAAAATGCACTTAAGATAGAGCATGTAACTACTGAACTTTCTATTTTAGTTGATAAAGTAGATAAAGAATATGTTTCTAAAGATAAATTTAATATATTGGTTAATGATTTTAATAAATTTAAAGAGTTAGTAGCTAGAGAGTTAAAAGGTAGATCAACTTCTAAAAAATCAAAACTGGATAAAATGTCTAATGCTAAAATTGAAAAAGAAGCAAGAAGACTTTATGATAAAAAGTACTACACAAAGAGTATGGAGTATTATGCTCACCTAATTGCAAAAAACCATAAACCCGCCCGTTCACACTATATGCTGGGGGAGATGAATTACTACAGAAACAACTTTAGTGATGCTATTGCATACTTTAAAAAAAGTGCTTCACTATATTCTAAAGCATCATATATGCCAACATTGATGCTACATACAGCGGTATCTATGCAAAAAACTGGCGATATTAAAAACGCAAAGTTTTTTTATAAAGGCATAATCAGTAAGTACCCTAACACAAGTTATGCGAGAACAGCAAAAAGTAAACTTAGTAAGATAAAGTAATTTTATAATATTTTAGTAAAATTATGCAATTTTATGCTAAAATTCAAAAAAAATAATAAGGCTCAAAAAATGGCAATAGAAGCAAATCAAATAGTATCCATAGAATATGAGGTTCGTGATAACGACAAAGTGGTAGATAGTAACATAGGTGGAACACCGTTAGCATTTATGTATGGAAAAGGTCAAATTATCCCAGGTTTAGAAAATGCAATAGCAAATATGAGCATAGGTGAAAAAGCTGATATCTTAGTAAAACCAGAAGATGCTTATGGTGAGTTAAACCCAGATGCAAAACAAGAGGTTCCAAAAGATCAATTTACAGGAATTGACTTAGAGGTTGGAATGACTCTTTATGGTCAAGGTGAGGATGGTAATACTGTTCAAGTTATTGTAAAAGAGGTTGGTGAAGAAAATATCATCATCGATTTTAATCACCCTTTAGCAGGTAAATCACTAATGTTCGCAGTTACTATTAACAATATTAGAGATGCATCTGCTGAAGAAGCGATGAGTGGTGTTCCTCAAGAGAATAAAAAGACAGATGAGGAATGTTGTGGTACTGGTGGTGGCACTGGTTGTGGATGCAACTAACTTTATAACTGCTTGTGACTCTTCTGCACAAGCATTTAAAACGGCAACACTTTTAAAAACATTAAATGTCAATGCTCTTATATTGGGAGAGATTGGTGTTGGTAAAAAATGTATTGCTAAATATATACTCCCAGATGCTCCCATAATAGATGCATCTGAGTATAATGAAATACTTTCAACACTAGAAAGTGTGAATGAAATAATAATTATTAACCTAGAAAATTCACCAAATATTAAAAAAATGATAAGTATGATAAACTCTAATGCAGTGAGAATTATAGCAACAGCTAAAAATTCTTTTACAAATGAATATATAGATGATATTTTTAGTGTTAAATTTGATATACCGCCTCTTCGTAAAAGAGGTGAAGATGTTGATGAATTAGTGAAAAAGTTTGTTAAAGAAGCATCTGCACTTTTTTCAAGTAGTATAGAGTTTAATAGTGAAAATTTTATCCCTGATCTATCTCAAAATGCTAGGTCACTAAAAAGACAAGTTATGATTCACTCATTGTTAGGCGATATTAAAGATGCAGAACTGATGGAAATAATAGAAAACTTTTTACTAGATAAGCTAGGTTCTCAAAGTGATTATAGAAACTTTTTGTATCTTTATGAAGCACCACTTATAAAAGCAGGCTTAACTAGGTTTAAGTCACAACTTCAACTAGCCGATAGACTAGGTCTAAACAGAAACACATTAAGAAAAAAAATAGCAGATAATAAAGATTATCTATAAAAAGGAAATATATATGTCAAAAATAGCGATGATATTTGCAGGACAAGGTTCTCAAGCAGTAGGAATGGGTAAAGATTTTTATGAAAACTCACAAACGGCTCGTGATATGTTTGAAAAAGCAGGCGAGAGAATAGGTGTAGACTTTAAAGAGTTGATCTTTAAAGAAAATGATAAACTAGCTCAAACAGCATATACTCAACCAGCAATTTTACTTGTACAAATGGTAGCATATAGACTTTTTAAAGAGCAATGCCCAGATATAAAAGCAGAGCTTTTTTTAGGTCATTCACTCGGTGAATTTTCTGCATTGTGTGCTTCTGGAGCTATTGACTATGTAGATGCTGTCGAGCTAGTTCATAATCGTGGAAAATTTATGCAGTCCGCTTGTGAAAATATAGAAGCAGGTATGATGGTCTTAGTTGGTCTTGATGATGAATCAGTTGAAAAAGTTTGTTTAGATGCTCAAGCAGATGGTAAAAAAGTTTGGCCTGCAAACTATAACCAAGATGGACAACTAGTAGTAGCTGGTATGAAGTCTGATCTTGTTTCATTGGAGCAGGTTTTTAAAGATGCTGGTGCAAAAAGAGCAATACTTTTAGATATGTCAGTAGCTTCTCATTGTGAGCTTTTGACCTCTGCTCAAGAATCTTTAGAAGAGTTGATGTTAAAAATGTTAAGTGATAAATTTGAAGCACCGATAGTGTCCAATGTAACTACACAGAGATATAACACAAAAGAACAAGCAGTCGCTTTACTAAAAGAACAACTAGTAAAGCCTGTTAAGTACAAGCAGTCTATTTTAGCTATTTGTAATGATGTTGATTTGGCTATAGAGTTTGGAAATGGCATCACTTTAAAAGGCTTAAATCGTAGAATAGCAAAGGGTCTAAAAACCTTAAATATTTCAGATATGGCATCTTTAGTAAAAGTAACTGAGGAAATTTCTAGTTAAATGAAAATCACATTAGCACAAATTTCTCCAAAACTTAACAGAACGAATCTTATAGATATTGTTTCTATCATCAATGAGCATAAGGATGAAAGTGATCTTATAGTATTTCCAGAACTGGCTCTTAATGGCTACCTACTTCAAGATAAACTTTTTGAAGATGCTTACAATATAGATGAGTTGGACTGCTTAAAAGAGTTGAGCTTAGAGATAGATATAATAGTTGGCGGAGCAATTAGAGACAATAAAGTATTTAGAAATGCCTCTTTATGCTTTTCTAAAGGAGAGCTTATCTCTCAGCACAACAAAGTGCATCTACCAAACTATGGCATGTTTGAAGAAGCTCGTTACTTTAGTCCTGGCAATGTTTTTGAGGGTTTTGATATGCCCTATGGCAAGATCTCTATGTTAGTTTGTGAGGATTTATGGCATGCAGGAGTGCATCAACAACTCTTTAATGAAGACCCTGACTATGTTGTTGTTATAGTAGCTTCTCCTGCTCGTGGTTTTGATGATGATGGCTTGAGTATAAAGGATCAGTGGCTAGCCCTCTTAAAATCAGCTTCTTTGCACTGCAATGCTAAAGTTATCTTTGTCAATCGTGTAGGCTTTGAAGATGGGCTTGGTTTTTGGGGCGGAAGTTGTATCGTAGATAAAAATGCAAAAGTAATACATAGCTTAGCGATGTATGAAAAAACAATAAAAACATTTGAAATTTAAAGGAACAAAATGAAAATAGCTATCATGGGTGCGATGCCTGAAGAAGTGGCACCAATACTTAAAAAACTCGGCTCTTATAAAACTACAAAATATGCAGACAATGAATATTATGAAGCAACTTACAAGGGTGTAGAAGTTGTTGTTGCTTACTCAAAAATAGGTAAAGTTTTCTCAACATTAACTGCATCTACTATGATACAACATTTTAAATGTGATAGATTGCTTTTTTCTGGTGTAGCTGGTGGTATAAATCCAAACCTAAAAATAGGCGACTTGATAGTAGCATCTAAGCTTGCTCAACACGACTTAGATATTACAGCTTTTGGACACCCTTTGGGCTTTGTGCCTGGTGGTTCAGTATTTGTTCAAGCAGATAGAGAGCTTATAGAGTTATCAAAAGAGGTGGCTTTAGAGCTAGGCACAACAGTTCAAGAGGGCATTATAGCTACTGGTGACCAGTTTGTTCACGATGCAAGAGTGAAAGAGAATATAGTTAAACATTTTAATGCAGATGCACTAGAGATGGAGGGTGCAAGTGTTGGAGTTATTTGCGATGCTTTAGGCATTGCATTTTTTATATTAAGAGCTATTAGTGATACTGCTGACACAGATGCAAGTTTCTCATTTGATGAGTTTATGGAGTCAAGTGCTATCATATCCGCAGAGTTTATCATGAAAATGGTTGATAAGATTGTCGATTAAACTATCTAAAAAGATCATGTCTAAGCTCGGTAAGACAAATGCTGAGTTTGAGCTAATCCAAGAGGGCGATAAGATTTTAGTTGGTCTTAGTGGCGGTAAGGACTCTTTAACGATGATCCATGCTATGAAAGAACAGCAAAGAAGAGCTCCCTTTAGGTTTGAGTTTGTAGCTGTTACTATAAGTTATGGCATGGGTGAAAACTATAGTGATTTAGTAGAGCATTGTAAAAAGTATGATATTGAGCATATAGTTATAGATACAAAAGTTTATGAGTTAGCAAAAGAAAAGATAAGAAAAAACTCATCATTTTGTAGCTTTTTCTCTCGTATGCGCCGAGGCTATCTATACACAGCAGCAAAAGATAACAACTGCAACAAAGTAGCTATAGGTCATCATCTCGATGATGCGGTAGAGAGTTTTTTTATGAACTTTATCTATAATGGTCAGATGCGAAGTTTAGCTCCAAAATACAGGGCAGAAAATGGCTTGATAGTTATTCGTCCCCTTATTGGGATGCGAGAGAGACAACTTAGAGCTTTTGTAGATGAGAACAACTTAAATGCTATCGGCGATGAAGCTTGTCCTGCTATGCGTTTTGATGTGAAGATGCCTCATGCTAGAGAAAAAATGAAAAAGATGTTATCTCAAATGGAAAAAGAGTTTCCTCAACTGTTTACTAGCTTAAATGCATCTTTTAAAAATATATCAGTAGATAGCTTTTTTGTTAAAGAGAAGTTTAACATCTAGGTGTCAATACCTGCTATCTAACTTTTCTTCATCTTTTTTAATCTGTGTTTTTTTATCTTGAAGAGTCTCTTTTTTTAATTTTGATAAAAATTCTATGATATTATTTTGATAGTCTGAACTATCTCTATCATGAGTTAAAGCTATGATGGGTTTTAGTGATTCGACATCTATTTTTTTGGCATATCTAGGTATGATTTTTAGCTCTTTTTGAATGTTTGAAACTAAGGTATCTATATCTAAGCCATTGTTGTCTTGAACTTTTTTTACCATCTCTTTGGTTGATATCATCAGTAGATTTGCTCTATCTTCATCATTATTATATATTTCTAAGCCATTTTTTTTAACAATTACATAACTTTCTACACTAGGTTTATCATTTGAAGCAATTATAAGTGCAAATATTTTAGCACGAAACTCCAAAGAACCGTGATGATGAACAAAAAATTCACGAAAAGCACTGAAAAAATAGTGTTTTAGTCTAAAACTAAGTCGCATTTAAATCCTTAATATAACTCTATATGGTATTATACATCTTTGAAATAAAATAACATGTTAAGAGTGAGGAAAATTTTATGGGCAGAGCCTTTGAATACAGAAAAGCATCAAAATTAAAAAGATGGGGAGCGATGTCAAAGTTGTTTCCAAAGTTAGGTAAGATCATAACTATGGCAGCAAAAGAGGGAAGTAGTGACCCTGATATGAACTCAAAACTTCGTACAGCGATACTAAATGCCAAGTCTGAAAATATGCCAAAAGACAATATAGAAGCAGCTATAAAAAGAGCTTCTGCAAAAGATACTGCAAGTATGTTGGAGGTAAACTATGAGTGCAAAGCTCCTCATGGTGTGTTGTTATTTGTAGAGTCTATGACAGATAACCATACTAGAACAGTAGCAAATGTGAAAAATATTATAACAAAACGCTCTGGAGAACTTTTAACTAATGGATCTTTAGAGTTTATGTTTGATAGAAAAGCACTTATAGAGTTTAAACTGACTGATGGTATGGACATAGAAGAGTTAGAGCTAGAGCTTATAGATGCTGGACTTGAAGAGATAGAAGTAGAAGATGGCATCTGTTTGGTCACTGGGGATTATACTAGTTTTGGAACATTAAACTCAGCCTTAGAAGATATGAAGATAGATATAACAAAAGCAAACTTAGAAAGAATGGCAAACTCTCCTATATCAATATCGCAAGAGGATCAAGAAGAGATCGATAAAATCTTAGAAAAGCTTGAAGATGATGAAGATGTTCAAAAGGTTTTTACCAATATAGCATAAGATGAAATATATTGATAAGACACAGACAAGCACTTATGAGGTAAAGCAGTCTAAGTTTATAGCATATCTCACTCCATTTCATGAGTTTAAAAAGAGACTTGAGCAACTAAAACAAGAGCATCCAAAAGCTAGACACTTTGTAGTAGCATACAGGTATCTAAATGAGTTTAACCAAACCATAGAATACTCTAGCGATGATGGTGAGCCAAAGGGAACTTCTGGAAGACCTAGTCTTATGGTTCTTCAAGGCTCATCACTAATCAACCTAGCTGTGATCATAGTTAGATATTTTGGCGGTACGAAGTTAGGGACTGGAGGCTTAGTAAGAGCATATAGCGAGTCTGTAAACAAAGTCATAAAAATATCTACACTCATAGAGTATAAAAAAGAAAAAGAGAGTAAAATATCTTTTTCGCACTCAAGCATCAGAAAAGTTGACTATGAATGCGAGGTTTTAAAGATAGATATAATCAAAAAAGTTTTTGACCTTGAAGTCACATACACAATAAAAACAGATGAGATAAGTATAAAAAGTTTAGAAAAAAACTTAGATAGACTGATAACTATAAGTTAAAAAGAGGGGCTTAAATAAGTTAAATAAAAACAAAGCATATTCTAAAAGTTATCTTTATAAGGTGTTATAGGGGTCTATGCTATAGGGGTTTGACCCCCATAATGTAGCTACCAAACATTACCCTTAGGTTTTTCTTCTTTACCTGTCCAGTCATCAACAATTTTACTAGTTTTTTCGCCCATGGTTTTATATGTAACTATGTCATCTTCTCCGCAATCTTTATGGTAATACCCTTGAAGGTCATAGTACTCCTTGCATTCGCTATAGTACTTTGCAGAGATGCCATGTTTGTTTACACAAGCTGTGAGAAAAATTGTTATAGATAAAAGTAATAGTGTTTTAATCATATCTAAGGGTAAGCAATTTCCGTTCCTTATACTTTAAAACTTCCCCCACTAAAAGTAAAAATATGATATAGTCGTCATTCTAAACTTGCAATCGTCATTCTGAACTTGTAATTGTCATTCTGAACTTGTAATTGTCATTCTGAACTTGATTCAGAATCTTAAGTTATACCCCCCCCCATTTTCAAGCCTTGAAGGCTCATATCTAAATGAGTTGAAATAGGAATAATATCAATATCACTAAAATTTAAAGATCATTTATCTCTTCTAATATTGTATTTTTTTCATTCATGACCATAGTATATCTATGACCTTCTTGGATTAAGCCCCGTTTCCCAAGTTTAAATGTATGAAATACGCCTAGCTCAGTTTCCATTAACATTGTTTTTGTTGTACATTTTTGTACATGAATAATATATTTTTTGCCTCTAATAAATGGAAGATTTACTGGCAAAACATAACTTGTTTTCATCTTTAGTTGTAACAGTTCTCTGCATTCTTTAACAATACTAATAAGAAATTCCCGAGCCTCATGCTTCCACAATGTCTTTTGTGTCCCATGACTATATACTTTTAAAAGATAAGTATCATTATCTATTTCATTCTTAAAGATAAAATTATATTTATCTTTGATGATGATAAGTTCTTTCTTTAATAGGTACAATAATATTTCCTGACCTGTTAAACCTGTTAATTCTTTTACTTGAGATTTTTTTAATGCCATCTATAACTCCTGTATTTTAATTACATTTAATATTTTTCCTATCAGGACTCACAACTCTTTCAATTTAGAAATAATCTTATCTTCTAATTTCTCAATATTAATATCTAAATGGGTTGAAACAGGGACAATATCAATATCAATATCACCAAAATCTAAAAATGATTTATCTCTAATATCCTGTTTCTTTTTTTTCAAATTTTCTTTTTGAATATCCGAAAGGACTATATCACGATTGATTGGCTCTATTTTATCGGCTTGAGAAAGGACACAAATTAAATTATGGGCTTTTTTCTTATCAAAAACATTATTAAAGAAAAACTCATCTTGCGAATGGTCTCTTTTATCGGCTCTAAAAAGATAAATTATAACCGATGCTTCCTTTATATAATTTTGATACCAATTTAAATACTGCCTATCTGCTTTATCATTTTCTCCAATACCAGGTAAATCAATAAAACTCAAACTATATGCGACTTTTTCAGCTTTATTTCTATGATGCAAAAAATAATCAGCAGAATGTAAGCCTTTTGTACACGATTGATAATCGCTTGTTTTGAAAATATCATTATGTATCAATTTATTTATGAGTGAAGATTTTCCATATCCTGTTTGTCCAATAAAAATAATACTTAACTTTTTTATTTTTTTATACCCAAGAGGATGGGCATATTTATAATTCCAATTTCTAAATGCTGGACTCTCAGGGTCAATATTTTCTAAAAAAGCATACTTTTTATTTAGCGATTTAATCTCATCTTCATATAAAATTGTAGTAGTTATATTTGCCATTTATTATCCTTTTTTTTACCACCAAGAACTAAAGAAGTTACCAATACCTTTGATAATTTTAGAACCAAGAGACACTATTCCTTTTCCAATCTCTTTCATTGTTTCTGGAATAGGTAAAGCATCTATTATTGTATGGACAACTTCTACAAATGATTTCTCTCTCACTTTTATTATCTCTTCTCGCTTCTTCAAATTCTCATCTATCTCACCTAAAGCAACAAACTTTTTATTAGCTGGAAGTTTATCAACAAGGGTTAATACAAGATTCTCTAAATTGTATCTCTCATTTGCAGAGACAGGAATTACATTCGAAATAGGTAAATCACTAAATTGTTCAGCAACATAAATTCGTTTTTTATCAATATTAGCACTTTGTTTGATACCAGGTTGAGAATTATTGACATCCCACTCTCTAAATGGTTCAATTTTATCAACTTGATTAATTGCCACAACAAAAGGTTTCCCTTCTTTAATATACTCTTTCATACAAGTATTATAAAAGTCTTCATCAGATGTAAATGTTCTATCATCCCCTTTCAATACCCACAATGCCATATCGGCATCTTTTAGAATATTAGCATATAAACGGAAATATTCTTTGTCTCGTTCTTTATTTTCACCAATCCCTGGAACATCCATAAGTTTTATCCCTTTAGAAGCTCCATCAAGTTTCATAAAAACCTCTTGAGGGTCTCTCGTACAAGCTGTAACATCGCTTATTGAACAAGCATCTTGACCAAAAAGAGCATTTGTAAGTGAAGATTTCCCAACACCTGTTTTCCCGAATATCGCAACTTTAGGTTCATAATCAAATGCTTTATCTAAGCCCATCTCAAATTTTTGTTTCGCTTCTTTAGGGAGAGTATCCATCCAGTTGTTTATTGTTTGATTTGTAGTCATTGTTTATTTCCTTGTTATTTGTTTGATAAAAGAATTATAGAATATTATGTAGTCAGATGATGACTGATAAGGGGAGGTTTAAAAATCATTATTTACTGTATAAATACGAGGCTTCTTTAAAATAAACTCACTCAGCCAAGAGCTTGTATATGCTCCACAATTTTTAAATAAAATTTTATCATTAACTTTTAAAAGTAGCTTATTACTTGATAAATTTAATCTATAATTTTCCATGCAAGCAATTCCAACAATATAATTTTCTTTTTGTTTCTTT
>JAERRX010000147.1 GCA_016735225.1 Sulfurimonas sp.
ACTAAAGAAATGATTACATCATTAGAAAGCTTAATGCAAAAACCTGCACGTGCTGCTAAATCATTTGATCTTTTAATTGATACTATGTTAAAAGCTCAGGGTATAGCTGGTAAGACAGATTTAGCTATACGATTAAAATCACCTGATAAAGCTATTCATAATCATGCCAAAAAAGTTTCTGAATCAATTGCAAAAGCAAAAACTCAGTTGGATACTATTGCTGGTGAAGCCATAAGTCCTGAGGCTAATGTAAAAATTAAACAAAATATAGAGAAAGCTGAAAAAGCTTATGTTAAGCAAGTTGCTGAATCTCAAAAACGTGCTCAACAGAAATTAAATAAGTTGGTTGAAAAAGCTAAAAGAGGTCCAGAAGTAGATAGGATTGGTGCTGTTGAATCAGCAAAAGGTGCTTTTGATAGAGAAGTTGGGCAAGGAATTGAAACTGCAAAGAGGGCATTAGAAAGAGAAAAAGAAAGAATCCTTGATGTACCTATAAAATTAAAACCAAGTGTTGCAGCAGATGAAGTTTTAAAGAAATGGAAGTCTGCTATTCGTGTACTTGTAACTGAGTTTGGTCAAGGTGGTGGTTTAGCTGCTAGAGAGTTTCAAGAAATGTATGCGTCAACTGCCGGTGGTTTTAAGTTTGATCAATCGCTTTATGGAGTTGCTTCTAAAACAAAAACTTTGTTAGGTCAAACGGGTAAGTTTTTTAGAGAGATGGGTTCTCGAAGTGGTGATGTATTGCCTTTAAATGAGTATGAAGATTTAATTAAAAAAATGAAGGAGTTTAGAAGGGTTGGTGGATTAAGTAGTACTGCAGTAAATCCAATTATTGAATTAAGTAATGTTGTTGCAAACGCTACTAATGTATTTGATAAAATGAAATTGGCTGTTAAGGCATCTGCTCCTCCTGAAACAATTGCAGCAATTCAAAAAGAAATTGATCAGTTTATAGAACTACGTCAGATATCAAAAGATTCAACAGCACAACTTTCCATACAAGCTAAAGAAACTCGTGGCCTTGGCTTCTCAATGGATAAGTTTGGATATGCCATTGACCTTCTTATTCAGTATTTAGAGAAAGCTATAATTAAGTTTCAAGGATTAGGTAAAACTGCTCATACTGCATTGGGTAGTATTAAGTCTGGTATGAAAGGACAAACTGGTTTATTTAAAGCAGGCTTAAGTGAAATGGAAGGTCCAGTGTTTAAATTAAAGCCTGAAGGTTTTAAAATGGCAGAACCTTTAAATGCTATGTTTGCTGAGATGTATAGTGCTTCTTTTAATAGTCTTCAAGAATTACGTAAAGTTACTGATAAGGGATTGTCTGCTTGGAGTGCTAGTTTTAAAGGGGGTTTATCTAAAACAGATAGAGTAGTAAAGCAAAACAGTTCTAAACTAATTGGAGGATTGAGCAAACTTAAAAGACAAATATTCCAAGTTTCTGATGTCGATTATATAAATTGGGATAAATTATTAAATGCGGAAGGAGCTGCTGTATTAAGAAAATCAGCTGCAGCTGCAGGAATGCAAATTAAAGAATTGCAATCTGATCTTGCAAAATTTAAAACTGGTAAGATTAAAGAAGTTAAGGCCTTTCCTGCTATCAAGACTTTACAAACTCAATTAAAAACTGTTTTAGCTATATCTGATGAGGTTCAACGTAAGATTGCATCCGGTGAAGTTGGCATGGAACATTTTCCTGCAGTTGATAGGTTACAGCAATATGCTCTTCAGTTAACTGGTGCAATTGATATGATTGAAAAGCCATACAAGACTATGGCAGGATTAGCTGGTAAAGAAGATAAAATAAGTTCTAAACAACTAGGTAAATCGTTTAGAGCAGGTATAACTGGTGCACAAAAAGAATTAGAGAGTGCAATTAAAGAAGTAAAAGCTCCAATGAAGTCTGTAATGACTAGGTTGTTTGAAGACGTACTTACGATGACTCCTGCTGAAATACCTCAAGCAGCTAATATGATGAGAAGTTTGGCAAGCCAGTTTCCAAGTCAAATGCAATCTGCATTCAATGCAATGGGTAAAAAGAAATATGATTTAGGCAAATTCATTTCTAAAATGTTTAAGATAGATCCAGGTGATTTTGCAACAGTTGAAGATGCTATAGCAAAACATGGAGCTGAAATTCCAGAGATGCTTCTTAGAGCAATCTTTCCAACTGAGGGCCAGGCTCAGTTTGCTGTTAAAGCAAAGAAGATGGCCAATCAAATAATTACTGCTCCATTAAACAAAGCATTAAAATCTGCTGGTGATGTTACTATGCCAAAGTTCGAGGTTTTTCGAATTGGTGAAGAAATGATGCGGAATGCTAAGTTTGATGGTGAGAAGTTTACCCAAGTTAAGTCTCAATATGGAACTCATATTTCTGGTTTAATTAAAGAAATAGATAGACTAATGAAGACTTCTCCTTCAAAGAAAATGAAGCCAATATTGGAGAAAATTTTTAGTCCAACTGATGTTAATGATATCAATGCTTATGCTACTGGGATGAAAGGAGCATTAAGTAATATCAAAGATTATCTTCAGAAAGCAACAGCAGGTAAGTTATCAAAAGAGCAGTTAGCAGCTGGAATGGGTTTGCAAGAGGAGTTAAAGACTGCAGGTTTAGAGGTTGATGAAAATGAATTAGCACAGATGTTTGAAAAGATGTACAATAGGGCAGGTCAATCTTTAAGAGACTTTGTTTCTCAAGAGAAAAAGTGGAGTGCTGAATCAATTACAGACTTAATGAAGTTGATGGAGTATTGGGAAAATTTAGGTGGTATGGTTGATATGGTAACCAAAAAGCTTCCTAAAGTTTCTGGTATGAAAACTGTTGCAGACGTAATGTTTAAAGATAAAGATGTAGGAGCAATTAAAGCTGGTCAGGATATGGCTCGTTTAATGGTCAAGTCTTTAGAGTCTACTTTGTCTGAGGGTGGTAAGATAAAAACGCCATTAGCTGCAATGATTGGTAGATCTCCTGAAGTTATATTTGAAATAATGAGGGGTACTAATCAAAAGCTTAAAAATGAATTAAAAGATATGGGTTTTAATCTACGCGGCAGCACAAGGAATATGATTAAAAGCATTAATGAGTTATCTGAAGCAAAGATAACTACTGAGTGGTTTGAGAGGTATAGAGAAGCAAATGAAAGATTTTATTTAGAAGGTAAAAAGACTGAAGTAACTTTAGATAGCATACGTAGAGGTTTTGCAACAATAACTCCTCTTAGTACTGCTGGCTTATCTGAACTTGCAACTCGTTCACAAGATTTTCTTAATCGAGCTGGTATTTCATTCGAAAGTTTTAGTGCCAATTTATTTAAGCACTCAGTTAATTTTGATGCTTTTAGTGATAAGCAAAAAGCTACTATTGGCAAGTATACTAACATTCTTTCTAAAGGTATGCGCACAATTGGTCAGTTTATGCAGGAAGATCCTTTTTCAGGAAGTATAATGCGATTAGTTAGAAATGAGGATGTACTTTGGGAAAAATTAATCGCAGCTGCAGATAAAGGTGGAAGTAAGTTAAAAATGAGCATTCAATCTGAATTAGCTCAGGCATTAGATGTAAGTAAACGTGAAGGCATTAATTTAGATAGATTGTTTAAAGGCGCAGGCAAAGTTCCTGGGCTTCAAGAAATTATTGGGCAATTAAAAGAAGTAAAAAGAATTAAACAAGCAGTTGATAAAGAAATGATAGCACCTGGTACTAGGCCGTTCTCTACTTTAATTAAAGATGCTTCTACTCTCCAAGGTACTATGTTATCTGCTTTAGGTAGTATATCCCAAGGTTTATCTCGTGTAGGTAAAACAGGTAAAGTTGATATTGAGATGAAAGATTCTGTTAGAGATCTTGATACTATCACTCAACACTTAAATGTGCTTCAAGCTGAGATAGATGAAACAATTGTACATGCAAAAAATGTTGGAAAAAAGTTGCCTTTAGAATTTCAATTAGTAGCACGATCAGTAGCAGAGATGGGTTCTAGTCTTAATAGTTCATATAATGTATTAAAGAAACTGCCTACTCATGCAAATGTATCTGAAGCAGAGATGGAGAAACTTACCGAAACTGTAAATAAATCAACCAGTGCTTTAAAAAAGTTTGATCAAATTGATTTAAAGGAATTTAATCAAAAGCTTGGTGTAGCAATGTCTACTGCTATGAACAAGGTTAATGCTTTTTCCAAATCAGCTGGGATTAGGCCTAGTTTTCAGTTAGGTAAAACTGGCATTGATAAGATCATGCGTGCTGAAGGTGCTGATTCTGAAAAGATGATTCAGCAGTGGAGAGAAGCAGCTAATGCAGGTGGTGATACTTGGAAACAAATGACTATGTTTCTAAAAGGATTAGAACCTGAGATGAAAGGAATCTTTGAAAGATTTGCAAGTAAGCCCAGGTTATTATTAAAAGCTTTTAGTAAAATGACTCCTCAGATGAGAGTATTGATGTCTCTCTATTTTAATGAAATGGGTCACGCTACTGCAGATGGTTTTAACAAGTGGATGACAACATATGATAAGTATTTCAGTGGGATGACAAAAACTAACAAAAGACATCTTGCGGAATTCTTAGGTAATACTTCTAAAACAATGGCTGCTTTCAAAGCTCCTGATGTAACTAAATTCTTTCCTCCTGAAACAGGGATGGAGACTGATAAAACTACAGAAGGATTGAAACGTCTCGGAAATGCTATGGCTAAACTTGGCATTAATATGAACGAACTTAAAAAACTTTCTGGGGATACAACTTGGTTGACTAAATGGGGAGAAACATTTGCTAAAACAATAGCTTGGGATTTTGGTCCTGGGAAAGGAAAAGAAATTCAGCTGACCGGTACATTCAGTATGTTTGGTAACGCCATTACTTTAGTGGGTGAAGGATTAGACGTATTAGTAACTCAATTAAACAGAGTAGGTAAAGAAGCTGAATCAGGATCGATTAAAAAAGGAATTACAGAATTAGTCAATCTTATTTCTAAATTAGATTCTGGGCTAAGTAAAACTTCTAAATACAAGTTGTCTTTGGGTGCAGGTTTAGGTCAAAGTTTAAAGCCATTACGTGATGTTGGATATGCAATAAATAGTTTCTTTGATGCAATGACGAAAATGAAATCTGCTTCAGATTTTTCTTTAACTCAAAAAGAAATTACAACTTTTGGTCGTGTAATTGTAGTAACAATGGCTCAAATTGCTACAGTAATAAAGCCGGCTATTGAATCATTAGGTAAGTTTGCATCTAATGAAACTGTTAAAAGATTTTCTCGATTTGCTCAAGGTTTAAAAGACTTAGTTTTAGCTACTAAAGATCTTTATCAGTTAACTGCAGTATTTAGTGAAGTAGAAAAAGATTCCAAAAGTAGTGCCACTGCATTAGGTCATTTTGAAAAAGTAATTGCTTCAATGATAGTTCTTTTAGACAAAATGCCAAACATATCACGTAAACTAAGTATTATTAATATAAGCAATGATCAAATTAATAATGCTAAAAGATTAACTGATGTATTAAGGCCCTTAGCTCAATCACTGCTTTTAATAGGTGAGGCATTTAAGAAAGGTGTTAATGCTGATGCAAATATGAAAAAGTTTGCTGCAAGTCTTAAAGGAATGGTCGATGTTATTAGAAGCATTGATCTTGATCCTGTAACAAAGGATTTATTAAATGATGTACGTAAATTAACTCAGATATTCAGTTCAAAAGCTTTGATTGCAGTTCCTGATGAAGCAGAGCAAAGATTGGAGATGTTAGCAAAAGTTGTTGAACAAGGAACTAATAAAGTTGCTCAAAAAACAAAACAAGGTCTTCAAAAGGTTCAACAAGCAGCAAAGCCAAAATCCAAACAAGATTTTCTTTCTGATTTAGGTATTACTTCTGGTGTAGCAGGTGGTGCAGCTGCAGATATAACAACTGACATGGCAGATGTTTTAACCAGTTTTTCAGAACCAGTTCAAGATTTTAGTGCTGGTGAACAAGCTATGACACATTTAGCTGGTGCTGGAAAAGAAGTAGGAAAAGCTTTGCAGATAGTAAATAGTGCAGTAAGTAAGCTTAGTACTGAGTTTAAAGAAGTATTGCCTGGAGAAGAGAAATTCATTGCAGAGTTGGTTCAATTAGCTGCTTTAAATCCTGCAGCTGCGATTGACAAGTTAAATGTTAAATTAAATTCTTTAGGTAAAAATCTTGCTGGAGAAGATTTAAAGAAAGCACAAACTGCAATACAAGGATTTATTATTGAAGTAATGAATGGAGCTGCTGGTCTTAAATCAATGGGGGCTGCTGGAGCAGATTTACAAAAGATTCATGATGGTTTAAATAAAGATACAGTTAGTGCTAAAGATTTAACTGTTGCATTAACAAGTGTTAAGGGAGTTTTGCGTAGCGTAGAATCAGAGTCAGCAAAACTTGATTTGCAGAATAGGTTATTAAAAACAAGAGGCGAAGCTGTAGGAGTACACACTGAAATTAAGAGTTTAATAAATTCTATGAGGGCAATGGGTCCTGAGTTTAGAAAGTCTTTATCTACTGGGGATGCTAGACGTGAATTTCTTTCTTACGCAAATGAGTTAGGTGCAAAATTAGAGACGGCAATGGGCCCAATGAGAACTTTTACTGGATTCAAAGGAGTCAATGAAGAGATCAAAAAAATGACTTCTAGTATGGGTGTATTAAAAAGTCAGTCTCAAGGAATGGTTACTTTAGCAGATCGATTTACAGGTAAGTTGAGAATCGCAGGAGATCAGTTCTTAAATCTAGTTGCTTATCAAACAAGATGGTATGTTTCACAACAAATCTTTTTTATGGGATTTGGTCAGTTAGAAAAGATACTTTCTAACTTTGGTGCTTTGGATAAACAAGTAAGAAGAGTGCTTCGTGTACTTCGAGATTCTAATAATGCAGTCTTGGGTATTGATTCTTCAATAAGAGCATTAGCTGGTGCAGGTACAGCTTGGGCTCAAGAGTGGGCTAAGAATATGGAAGTAATGTTCAAAGCTCAAACAAGAACTACATTCTATAACTTATTTAAACAACTTGGTGCAACGTCTGAAGAAATTGGTGAGTCAATGTATCAGTTAGGTTCTGCTGGGTTACAAGCAAATGAAGTTATGTCTGCTATTGAACCAACTCTTAGAATGATCATTGCTACTGAAGGTGAGGTTAAAGATACTACTCGATTAATTGCTGGTGTTTTTAATTTATATGGAGATTCGATTGAAGGCGCAAGAACAAGTACTGAGAAGTTTGTTTATATTACTGACGTATTAACTGCAACCTTTAGGGATCACATGGTTACAATTGGAGAGCTTATTACTGGTATAAGTTATACAATTGCTACTGCTAAACTATCCGGTATGCAGTTTGAAGAAGTAACAGCAGCACTTGCAACTTTAAATGATAATATGTTAAAGGGTTCAAAAGCTGGTCGTGCATTTAACAGAATGTTATTAAATTCAACTAAGAGATTAGATGAAACAAAAGATGTTTTACAGGCAATTGGTAGTCAAGCAAACATTGGAGTTGATTTGTCAAAAATCTTTGAGGGATTGGAAGCTAAAGGTGCAAGACCATTTGATTATATTATTCAAGCTGGTATTGCAATGCAAGAACAATTAAAGACAGCTAATCTTACTGTAGACAATTTAACTCAAACTTTTAAATCAATGGGTGTTGTTGGTGCTCGTGCCTTTGCAATTCTCTTACTCAAAGCTGGAGATTATGAAAAGACACTCTTTCAGTTAAAGTATGCTGCTTTTAGTGCTGGTGAGGATATGTCTGAATTGTTAATTGGTGGTTTTGATCGATCAATTCATCGGATTGAAGGATTTACTCGAGCAGGTTATGCGCGATTAATGGGTATAGCACGTGGTGGTATTACTGTATTAGCAT
Organism: Sulfurimonas sp.; assembly: GCA_016735225.1. Lineage (GTDB taxonomy): Bacteria > Campylobacterota > Campylobacteria > Campylobacterales > Sulfurimonadaceae > Sulfurimonas. Next base: position 7,889 of record JAERRX010000147.1, read on the forward strand.
CATCTGTTCAGGGATTAGAAAGTGCTATTAAAAAAGTTTCTCAGTTAGATTTTATTCCAGATATTCCAGATGTTAAAAGTTATATCTCATTTTTTGGTGTAGTTGCTACTGGTGCTGCTATTATGGCAGGAATGAAGAAAAAACCTTTGCCGGGAATGGATGCTTTAAAATTTGATAAGTGGGCAAGTGGAATAAATAAGTTTACTTTAGGAGTAGATCAAAACAGGAATGCACTACGAACTCTTAATATCGAATTAAAGAAAACAGGCATAAATGCAATTAGTTTAGGTCAAGCATACGAAAATGCTTCAAATAAAATGTCTACAATGGGTAAAGTTGGATCTACAATATCATTATTTAAAGGCCTTAGAGGTTCTGTTGAAAATTTTAAACCGCAACAACAATTGATTGTTTCTGGGCTAAAGGATATTGAACGAGCTTTTTCTAAAGTTACTTCTGGTAAGTGGAGTGTAGGTGATTTAGATAACTTTATGGCTCAAATGAGAACACTTAAAGAATTTGAACCTACTTTTGCAGCACGGGGACAAGAATTTACTGTTAAAACAAATCTTACTCGAACCATTAGTGAGTTTCAAAAAGGATCTATATCAGTAGAACAGTTTGGGACTAGGCTTAATGCTGTTCATAAAGAAATTATTAGAGCAAGTGGAATATCTAAGCTTACTGTAGATTTAGATGCTCTTGATAAAGAATTTGCAAGTGGTGCAGTAACTATGGATCAGTATACTGCTAAACTACGTAAGTTAGGTATTGAAGC
>JAERRX010000075.1 GCA_016735225.1 Sulfurimonas sp.
ATTACAGCCTTGTTTTATATCAATATTATGGTATGATTTTATATATTATTTTAGGGGTGCTTATGAAAAATTATATACAAAATCAAATCAAAAAATCTTACGAAACCAAGATAGCTATCTATAAAAATGAAGATCTTATAGATAAGATACTGGAAGTTTCACAACTTTGTGTAGAACTATACAAAGGTTCTAATAAAACAATACTAGCTGGTAACGGCGGAAGTGCTGCTGATGCACAGCATATTGCGGCTGAACTTGTTGGAAGGTATGGGTTTGATAGACCCTCTATACCTTCTCTTGCTTTAACTACAGATACCTCTTGTTTAACTGCTATTGGTAATGACTATGGTTATGACAAAGTTTTTTCTCGCCAATTGGAAGGTATGGGGCAAGATGGTGATATTTTTATCGGCATATCAACCTCTGGAAATTCTGCAAATATTATAAATGCTTTTAAAAGTGCTAAAGAAAAAAATATAACAACAGTTGCTTTAGTAGGAAGAGATGGTGGAGAGATGGCTAAAATAGCTGATTATTCTTTAGTTGTTCCATCCGACTCGACTCCTCGTATTCAAGAATCTCACATACTCATAGGTCACATTATTTGTGATATTATAGAAAAAGAGATATTTGGTGATGGCGTTTCTTGAGTATAATAAATAAAGCTCTTTTTCTTGATCGTGATGGTGTTATAAATATTGAAAAAAACTATCTTTACAAAATTAAAGATTTTGAGTTTATAGATGGTGTTTTTGAGCTTTGCAAATATTATCAAAATCTTGGATATATTATAGTAGTAGTCACAAACCAATCTGGAATAGCTAGAAAGTATTATGATGAGTACGATTTTGAATTATTGACTTCTTGGATGCAAAGTGAGTTTTTAAAAAAAGATATAGAGATAAAAAAAGTTTACCATTGCCCTCATCATCCTGATATATCTGGTGTTTGTAGCTGTAGAAAACCAAAATCTGGTATGCTTAAAGAAGCAAAAAAAGAGTTTAATATTGACTTAAGCAGTTCTGTTATGCTTGGAGATAAAGAAAGAGATATCGAAGCTGGCATAGATGCTGGAGTATTAACAACTTATCTATTTGATGAAAACAGCACTACTAAAAGCTCAAAGGCTACAAAAATTATATCAAGATTTGAGGAAATATACGATGCTGATACTTAATTGCGGAGGAACATTTAACAAAAGATACAATAAACTTAGTGGTAAGCTTGATGTTCCTTTTGATAATAATGCAATAGAAAATATTTTACAAAGTACTAACATAGAGTACGATTTAGCGGGTCTTATTTATAAAGATAGCTTAGAGATTAGCTTAGATGATAGGAAGATGATAGCAAATATAATAATGGAGTCTAAAGATGACACTTTTATCATAGTTCATGGCACGGATACTATGGGTCTTACTGCTGAATTTTTATCTGAAATATTTAAAGATAGAAAGATCATCTTAACTGGAGCTATGAAACCTTTTGAAATCGACTCTATAGAATCAAGTTTAAATTTAGGTATCACTATAGGTTTTGCAAATACCGTGCAAGATAATGGTGTTTATATCTGTATGAATGGCATAATAGACCTACATAACAAGTTAATTAAAAACACAAAACTAGGTAAATTTGAATTTGTCAAATAGTGTTTCATGTAGTCATTGCAATCTAGTATTTGATAAATCTGTTATGATAATAGATGGTAAAAATTATTTTTGCTGCAATGGATGCAAGGGAGTTTTTAAGCTTTTAAACGATGAGGGTTTAGAAACATTTTATGAAAAAAGTGCAAATACTATGCTTACTCCTCCCTCAAACCAATATGATGATTCTTTAGACTTTGATACAGAGTCCTTTAGAGAGTCTTTTGTTCAGGTTGATAGTGATGGTTTTCATGAGGTTTCTTTAATAATTGAAGGTATCCATTGTTCTGCATGTGTTTGGCTTAATGAGAAAGCTTTACATAAGATGCAAGGAGTTATAGAGGCTGACATAAATTTTACAAACAATAAAGCCAAAATCGTATGGGCGGATGATATTGTAAAGCTATCACAAATCATAGATATGATTCGCTCTATTGGGTATAATGCTTTTGCTTATGATGCTTCTATTCAAGAGATTTATGCCAACAAAGAAAGAAAATCATATTATCTAAAAATGGCAGTTGCTATCTTTGCATCTATGAATATTATGTGGATTGCTATAGCTCAATATGCAGGATATTTTACAGGAATAACTCAAGAAATTAAAACTATACTCAATATCGCTGAGGGTGTTTTAGCAACTCCTGTTTTGTTTTATAGTGGTTGGGTGTTTTTTAGAGGTGCCTACTATGGACTTAAAAATAGAGTTGTAAATATGGACTTACTTGTCGCTACAGGGGCATTTTCTACCTATATATACTCCATATATATAACTGTTATGGAAACTGGTGAGGCGTATTTTGACTCTGTAAGTATGATCATAACCTTTGTTTTGATAGGAAAGTTTTTAGAGGTTTTAAGTAAGAAAAATGTTGCAGACACTCTTGATGTTATCTCCAAGCATATACCTAGCGAAGTAAATATCATCATAAAAGATAAGATAGTAAGTGTAAAACTTGATGATGTAAAAGTTGGCGATACTGTGATAGTAAAGTCAGGAGAAAAAGTTTTACTTGATGGTGAGATAGTCAAAGGAAAGGGCTTTTTTGATGAGTCAAACCTAACAGGAGAGAGCAGACCAGTTGAGAAAAAAATAGGAGAAAAAGTAATAAGTGGAACTACAAGTATAGATGCTGATATTCACTATATAGCAAGTAGAGATTTTAAAAATTCTACTCTTTCAAAACTTGTAACACTTTTAGAGTCAGCAATAAACACAAAGCCCAAAATTCAGCAAATGGCAAATAGGCTCTCAGAGCATTTTTCATCCACAATTTTACTCCTATCAATCTTAACATTTTTTGCTTGGCTGTATATAGGTTATGACTTTGAAACATCTTTTATGGTAGGGATTTCTGTAATTGTTATCGCTTGTCCTTGTGCTTTGGCATTGGCTACTCCAGTTGCAACATTGGTAGGACTTAGTTTAGCAACAAAAAAAGGCATATTATTTAAAGAGGCACTACAACTTGAAACGATGGCTAAGGTTGATACTTTAGTTCTTGATAAAACAGGGACTATAACCATTGGAAAGCCAGAGGTAGTTAGTGTGCAAATTTATGATGACTTTGATATAGCATCTCTTTACTCTTTAACAAAAGCATCTAAGCACCCTATAGCATCTGGTATAAATAGGTATCTTAAAGAAAAAAATGAAAATATAGATGAGATTATATTTGATGAGTTGGTTCAAATGTCTTCACTTGGGATTGTGGCTAAGTATAAAACAGAAAGATTTTTAGGTGGAAATTTAAAATTATTAGAAAAGAGTAATATTAGTGTAGATTTTAAAAGCGATAATAGTTTGTTTTATTATGCAGTAAATAACAAAATAGTTGCTATTTATGAGCTTAGTGATAAGATAAAAGATGATGCACTAGAGCTTGTTAGAAGTTTAAAAAAGATAAATATTAAAACAATTATGCTCACAGGAGACAACAGGTCTAGTGCTGAGAAAATTGCTAAAAAAGTAGGAATTGAAGAATTTAAATATGATCAAAGCCCAGAAGATAAGTCTAATTATATTGACTTACTACACAAAGAAGATAAAAAAGTTGTAATGGTTGGAGATGGTGTAAATGATATATTGGCTCTCGTGAAAGCTGATATTGGTATAGCGATGGGAAATGGTAGCGATATAGCTGTAGAAGTAGGGGATGTTGTTTTGTTAAATAACTCTTTAACATCGCTTCATAATGCCTTTAAGATTAGCAGAACTACATTTAGACTGATAAAGCAAAACCTTTTTATATCTTTAGTGTATAATGCCCTCACTATTCCCCTAGCTATGGCAGGTTTTGTTATTCCTTTAGTTGCGGCTATCTCTATGTCGCTTAGTTCTTTGCTTGTAGTAGGTAACTCTATGAGAATAGGTTATAAATATAAAAAAGGTTAGTATATATGGATAGTTGGGTAATTACTATGATGTTAGGAGTCTCTTTGTTTTTAGGAGCTATTGCCTTGTTTGGGTTTTTATGGGCAGTAAAAAATGGTCAGTTTGATGATGAAGAAAAGTTTTTAAATGCTGCAAAGTTTGATGGAGAAGAAGAGTTAAATGATGCCAAAAATCAAGAAGACAAAAGAGAAAGATTGAAAAAGAGCTATAGACCAGAATAACTGCCCAAAAAGGACAGATAATTCAAGTAGTTTTATTTACCAATTGTCTTTGAAAATACCTCTAAGTCAGCATCCGAATATCTAGAAACTTGACCTTTCATAACAGCTTTCATAGATCCACCATAAGTACCAGCTTTGTAGCCTTTTAGTGCTGTAGCTATTTCTGCATGAGTCATTTGCGAAACTATTTTTGACCTACCTAGAGCTTTCTTATTCCATTTTGTGCCATGACAAGAGCTACACATATTTGCTCTAACTTTAGTTCTTGGCTTGAAAGTTGTCTTTTTTCTTGTAATAGTCGGCTTATAAACTGTTCTCTCTCTTCTTTTTAGTGAGCTAGATTACATCATAAAAGAATACCTTTAATAATATCCTTAATAAATGGGAAAATAAGAAATTTAGATAAATATAAAATGGAGTTAGTAGTTAAGTGTATATCTATGTTTTAATATAAACTACCAAGAAGGCAGCTTATATCTAAGGGTTATTTTCCCCAAGCATCTACTGTGTCAGCTACCTCAGCATCTGTCATTCTGCCTGCAAAACCTTTCATAACGGCACCTTTACCATATTTGTTAAGTGTACCAGCCTTATAACCTGCTAGTGCAGTTTTAATATCAGCTTTTGACATAGTGTTAGGTTTTGATTCTTTTACCATAGTGTTTTTTTCACCATTTGCACCATGACAACCAATACAGCTAGATGGTGCTGCCGCCATTGAAGCTGTTGCTAGTGCCAATGTAGCTAGTGAAGCGATTACGATTTTTCTCATTTTATCTCCTTAAGATTAATTTCATTCAAATTATAGTGATTTGAGTCTTAAATGCTTGTTAATGAATTATAGTGTATTATTGTAAAAATTAAATAATTAGGATTTATTATGAAATATATAGAAGATGATTTAAAAGGAAAAACTATTTTGATTACGGGTGGAGCGGGTTTTATCGGCTCTAACTTGGCTTTTTATTTTCAGCATAACCATCCGTTTGCAAAAGTTGTAGTTTTGGATAGTTTTAGAAGTGGAGAAACATTTTCCAATGGAAATTTAAAAAGTTTTGGTCATTTTAAAAATCTTATCGGTTTTAGTGGTGAAATAATAAGCGGAGATATCAATGATAAAGATCTGCTTCTTGACTTGGAAATAAACTATAAGTTTGATTATATTTTTCATGAAGCCGCTATATCAGACACAACTGCCCAAGAGCAAGACTTGATGATAAAAACAAATGTAAATGCTTATAAAGACCTTCTTGAGTTAGCATTAAGACATGATGCAAATATGATCTATGCTTCATCAGCTGCAACTTATGGAAATGCAAAGTCTCCTCAAATAGTTGGAAGAGAAGCCCCTCAAAATGTATATGGATTTTCAAAGTTAAGTATGGATAACATAAGTCGTGAGTATATAAAAAGCTCAGATATTTCAATAGTTGGACTTAGATATTTTAATGTTTATGGTCGTGGAGAGTACTTTAAAAACACTACTGCATCTATGGTTCTTCAGTTTGGACATCAGCTTTTAGCAGGGAAAAATCCTAAACTATTTGAAGATAGTGATAAAATTCTTAGAGATTTTATATATATTGAGGATGTAATTCAGGCAAATATTAAAGCTATGCATCCGAGTGAAAGTGGCATCTATAATGTTGGCACAGGAAAAGCCAGAAGTTTTCAAGATATAGTAGATATTTTACAAAAAGAACTAGGAACTACTTTGGAGTGCCAATATATTCCAAATCCTTTTATAGGCAGTTACCAGTTTCACACCCAAGCGGATATATCTACTACAAAAGAGGCTCTTTGCTATAACCCAGAGTATGAGATGGAAGATGCGATAAAAGACTATGCAAGTGAAATAAAAAGACTCTATGAAGAAGAAGTTAAATAATGAAGACTCTAAAGAACCATACGCCTAAGATATTGGTCGTTGGTGATTTGATGATTGATCATTATTTATGGGGAGCTTGTGAAAGAATCTCTCCTGAAGCACCTGTTCAAGTTGTAGATATTTCAAAAGAAACAACAGTTTTAGGTGGTGCAGGAAATGTTATAAACAACCTACATGCCTTGGGTGCTAAAGTAAGAGTTTGTAGCGTGATTGGTGATGATAGTAATGGTTTAGAGCTAAAAGAGATGCTAGAGTATATAGATATTGATACTCAATATCTAATCATACAAAAAGATAGAAACACATCTAAAAAAAGTAGAATTATTGCAGTAAGTCAGCAAATCCTTCGCTATGATAAAGAGAGCAAAGAGGAGGTAAGCTCAATATCGCAAGATAAGATATTGACCTCCATCTCTAAAAATATTTCATCCTACGATGCTATTATACTTTCAGACTATGGAAAGGGAGTTTTAACTACTAGGGTGTGCCAAGGTGTTATAGACTTGGCGAAAAAGCATAGCGTAAAAGTTTTAGTAGATCCTAAGGGTAGTGACTTTACAAAATACAAGGGTGCTTATCTCTTAACACCAAATAAAAAAGAAGCTATGCTTGCAACAAGTATAGATATTAGAGATGAAAAAAGTTTGAAAAATGCTCTTTTAAAATTGAAAAACGATATAGAGTTAGATATCTCTCTTATCACCTTGTCAGAAGATGGCATAGCAACTTTTGATAAGGAAGTAAAAAGGTTTCCAACAGTTGCTAAAGAGGTCTTTGATGTAACAGGAGCAGGGGATACAGTTATCGCATCTATAGCCTTTAGTCTTAGTGCAGGCAAGAGCATAGAAGAAACAGCTTCATTTGCAAACTTAGCAGCTGGTGTTGTTGTGGGTAAAATTGGCTCAGCGACTGTAACTCTTGATGAGATTGAAGAGTATGAAGCATCTTTACATAAGAGTACCTCAGATGCTCATATCAAAAGTTTTGAAGATATACAAGATATTGCATACAGATGCAAAGAGGGTGGGAAAAAAGTTGTTTTCACAAATGGTTGTTTTGATATCTTGCATGTGGGTCATGTAAAGTATCTACAAGAGGCTAAAAGCTTTGGCGATGTCTTGATAGTAGGGCTTAATTCTGATGAGTCTGTTTCTAGGCTAAAGGGTCCAAAACGCCCTATAAATATGGTTCAAGATAGAGCATACCTACTAGCCGCATTAGAAGCGGTTGATTTTGTTGTGCCTTTTGAGCAAGATACACCACTAGAACTGATAAAGATGATAGCTCCAGATACTTTAGTAAAGGGTGGAGATTATATAGGAAAAGATGTTGTTGGAACTAAATTTGCTAGTGAGTTAAAACTTGTTGACTTTGTAGATGGTAAAAGTACAACAAAAACAATTCAAAAGATAAAAGGACAATAATGCTTAAAAAACTTGGATTATTAGCACTTTGTGGTGTATCTGCTTTTGCAATGCACTCTGCAGAGCTTAATGTAAATGACAAAGATTTAGAGGTTGGTGTAAAAGTTGATATGGGGCAGTTTAACGATGCTGCTGAGCCAGATACAATTTTTTTAGGAGCGAGATTTCTTCATGGAAGTGAAGAAAACAGCGATGCTTCAAACAGCTATAACTTAGATGACTTTTATGAGGTCAATTTTTTAATGCAGAAAAAAATTGAATCTACAGACCTTGTGATAGGTTTAGGTGTAAAGTTGAATGGTACTAAAGATTATAGTACCTTTCCCTTAGGTGTAGAAGCTAGCTATAAGCTCCCAGTTGGCGATACTATGCCTCTGTTTTTAAATGGTTCTATCTATTATGCTCCTGAAGTTTTATCTATGCAAGATGCAGAAGACTTTTTAGAGTACCGAGTTGGTCTCAATCTGGAGGTTATAAAAAACGGAAGTGTAGTTTTAGGATATAGATCTATAGACACTAACTACAAAGATAACAAAGGTGGAGATTTTAACTATAACAAATCACCCTACCTAGGGTTTAAGTTCGCATTTTAACTCTTTTACAGCTTCTATAACTTCAGAAGCTGTAACACCCTTCATACATTCATGATGATCGAGTGGACACTCTCTTCTCATACATGGAGAGCAGCCTATATTATGCTTAACAATCGCACTTTTTTCATTACTCCATTGTGAGGTTTCATCACATCTTGTAGGTCCAAAAATCGAAACTGTTGGAACTTTATAAGAAGCGGCGATATGCATAGGTCCACTGTCATTTGTAATAAAAAGAGAGCATCCACCTATATTTGCACAAAGCTCTTTTATATCTGTTTTTCCTGCTAAATTTATGTAGTTGCTAACATTTAGGTTTTTTAAATTTGACTCTATTTCTGAAGCCATCTCTATCTCATTTGGTCCCCCAAAGATGATAATATCATAAAGACTAGAAAACTCTTTTGCCACTTGAGCAAATCTATCAGGGTACCATCTCTTAGCACTCCCATAAGTCGCACCAGCATTTATGCCTAAAGTAGGTTTTTTAAACACTATCGGCTCTATATATAGTTTCAAGTCTGGTATGTTGCCATCGAAGTTATCTATATCGGTCATAGCAAGTTGTGAGTATTGTTTTACTAGATGCTGAGATGTTTTTATCTTAGGAGTATGAGAAAGTAAAAACCTTGAGTGCCACGACTCTTTAGCGATACAGATAACAGTTGAAGTAAATCTTAAAAGCAAAGAGGAATAAGCTTGATTTCTAAAAGTTATAGCTAGGTTAAACTCTCCTAAATTATGGGCTAGTTTATAGGTGTTTATATACCTGTTGCCTGACTCCTTTGTAGTATCAATAACGGCTTTTTTACAACGAGGATGATATTTTAGTGCTTGGATGCTAGCAAAACTTCCAACAAATGTAAACTCTACATCTTGATAATATCTACTTAAAAGCTCAATGGCTGGAGTTGCCATGATAGCATCGCCTAGCCAGTTTGGTAAGATAACTAAAATCTTAAAAGACATCACTTAGTCCATCTGTTCTTTTCTAGTAGTTGTGCTTGAGCTGTATCAACACTAAAGAGAAGTTTTTTCATTTTTTGTGTGTTTTCTTTGTTTGAGCTACTTTGGACTATATTTTTAAAGTTGTATTTTATATAACCATCATCAGTTATAAGACCTATGAGGTTACCAGCATAAAAATATACAAATCTTTTTGCTATATCTGCGTCAAAGAGTGAGTTTCCCATAGTTGTTATATCTGCTTTAAATCCTAGCATATCAACAACAGTTGCAAATATATCATTGTGTGAGCCTAGAGTTTTTATCTCTTGTGCTTTAAAAATTTTAGGAGCATATATGATAAGAGGAATTCTAAAATGCTCAATAGAAGGAAGTGCTTTATCATCAGGTCTATACTTTCTAGCGATAGGGTTTAGAGCATCTCCACTTCCGTGGTCTGATGTAAAGATAAAGATAGTTCTATCAAACCAAGGCTCTTTTTTTACACTCTCCATAAAGCGTCGTATGGAGTCATCGGCATATATGTAAGCATTTAAAGAGCCGTTATAATTTTTTAAATCATGAGGAAACCTTTCAAACTTTTTACTTGGTAGATGAAAATCTGAATGAGTGGAAGAGGTAAAAGCAAAACCTAAAAAAGGCTCTTTCATCTTGTTTAGCTTTTTATGATAAAAATCAAGCATATTAAAGTCATAAGTCCCAGTAAGTGGCTCTCTTCCCTTATCTACAATCTCAACATTTGGCATATCTTGCGCACCATAATAGTTATCAAACCCTGCTAAGGCACTAACAGCATCTACTCTATATGAGCGTCTATTGCTTGCTTGCATAGATATAGTTGAGTAGCCATTTTCTTTTGCAACACCACCGAGGTAGCTTAGGTTTGATAGCTCTAAACCCTTTCCAAGGTATTGAGCTCCTGCGGGTATAGTTATACCTGTAAAAAGAGAGGTTATTCCAAAGATAGAGCGGTAGCCATTTGCATAAAAGGAGGTAAATTTTAAGCCCTCATTGCTTAGCTTTTTAAAATAAGGTGTAACATTTAACTCTTTATAGTGTGTAAAACCATCTATATGCTCTGCTCCAAAAGACTCTAGCAGTATGATAACAACATTGTATTTTTCTTTATTTTTAAATGGATACTGCCTCATTAAAGGGTAATTTTCATCTATAAATGGAGCATTTGGAGTTTTAAGGAGTTCTCTTGTGTTTTTAATGGCTTCATCAAGACCTATAGAGTTGTGCTTCATAGTTTTTTTTGCAGTTCTATAGATAGTGAAAAAACCATTTAGTGCAAGGTTGCCACTACTGACTTTATTTACAGCAAAAGCATCACTGCTTCCAAAACTTTTTCCTCCAAAGTTGTTCCTGACTCCTAAAAATAAAAGTAATACAGATACAACACTCAAAACTCCAAGAGTTTTCCCAGATATAAAAGCATCTAGTTTTGAAGAAAATAGTTTAAAAACTGTATATAAAAACAAGATGCTAAGCATAGTAGCACCAAGAGTATATGGAAGCATTGAGCCAAATGCCATACCAAATATGATATCCATATCATCACCTAGGTTAAATATTTCATTTGAAATATGTCTATGAATATAGTCATAATATAAAACATCGCTAAAGCTAATGATAAAAATGATGTTTAAGACAAAAGCCCAAAGCAGGGCTATTATTGCTCGTAGTTTAGAGTTTTTTACAAAAAGAAGTGTTATGATAAATATAGAAGAAAAAGTAAAAAGAGTGATCATATCTACACGAAAACCCATAATAAGTGATGAGTAAAATTCACTATTTGTAAGATCTTTAAAATCATCTATATAAAAGTTGTAAAGTGCAAATCGTATAGACATTAAGACTAAAAAACTAAAGAGCAACAGGGCTAATATCTGTGTAAATTGGTTTTTATTCATTGAAAGAATCCTCTTTAAAAACAAGTTTGTAAATAATATTTGTAGAGATATAGACTATAAAAAATGAGGTTACAACATCACTAAAAAAGTGTCCCCCTGCCGAAACTCTTGCGATACTCACAAGAACACCATAACTTAAAGCTAGTGTTATCCACATCTTTTTTCTTTTTTTGACAAGAAGTGCAAAACCTAACAAGCTAAAAGCAGCAGCTGCATGTCCAGAAGAAAAAGAGTATCCGCCTTGATCACTCATGACAAAAGCAGGAGTAAACTCTTTTTGACCCCCAAAGTTTACAGTTTGTCCTGGTCTTGCTCTACCCCAGTTTTCTTTTAAGCCAACATTTACAATAAAAACAGGAGCAATAGTTAAAAAAAGCACAACATAAAGAAGAACTTTAGAGTTTATTTTTAAAATATTTTTTTTCTTAAAATGGTTGTAAAAAAATATGCCTATAGTTGATACACTGAGTATAATAATGACAGGTTTAACAGAGTAGTAAAAAAATGATTCAAAAATAGTTCCATTTAAAAAGAATGCTTTTCCATCATAAAAGAAAGAAGATATGTATAGGTCTATCTCTGGAAGAAAGATAAAAATAAGAGATGCTATAAGAAATGCGAGCCATATATAGATGCTAGTGTTTAAGTATTTTTTATTCATAGATGCAATTATACTCCATCTTTGATATAGATATATAAAGGAGATGACCCGATTTGTAAGGTTTTATCATTTATAGTTTCTCCTAAACTAGAAAAAACACTAAAAAACTCTTCATTTTTTAGTGTTGTGGGTTTTAGTGACCAGTGGATTTGAAGGATTTTATCATCTACTAAGCATTGTAAAATATAGTAGGCTCTTTTTATATCAAGTCTTAAAAACTGAGCATCTAGTAGGGTTTTTAGCATAAACTTATAAGCATAAAATGCTGATCGTTTTTTTATATCATCACTAGCATCTATGAGACCGTACCCTCTTGCTATAAGCTGATGCCAAGATACAGAGTCAACTTGCTGAGATGCAAAAGCTAAAAAGTGATACCTAAGCATAAAGTCTTCATATATCTCTTCGCTAACACATTCATACTCACTTGTGGGAGCATAGGGTGCGGTCTTACTTATAGGCCAGTTGGTTTCAGTGATATGCAAGATATTTTTTGTTTTTGGACTAATCCAAATCATAGTACTCAAAAGTGCTATCTTGTCTGAGAGTGTAAAGCCCATCTGCATATTTTCAGGAGCACCGCGTCTATCTACATAAAGCAAGGAAGCGACACCGTCGTACTTGTACTTAAAAAAGTTAAAAAGTGTGTGTGCTGTAAAATAGTACTCAAAGTCTATGACCCCACTCCCTATAAGAGTGATGCTTTTAAACTCTTTTATCTTTAAGCTATAAGCAATAGCATAAAACCTACAATACTCATCAACTGAAAAAAAGCCCCATTTTGCTCTGTTTATGCTAGAACCGATCTCATAAATATCTATAAGTCCATCAAGGTTTGTAAATATAGTTCTAAGGTTAGTTTCTAGTAGCTCTAGGTCTTGTATATTTTCTCTATCTTGAAGTATTTTGAGTGTTATCTTTTTATCTTTGTTTTTTAAGACAAATATCTTTAACTCATCTAACTCACTCATCTCCCATAGTTTAAAACGGATGAGGATTTTTTTTACCTTTAGCTCATCTAAAAGTGTGAGAGTTAGTTCACACTCTCTTTTATAGTCCACCCCCAAAGAGAAGAAATATTTAGAATTTACCTCTTTTCTTTTTACAAAGGGCATCATTATAAGTGAAATAGGCAAGATAATAATAGCTGTAAAGATTGTTTTTAAAACAGAAACAAACTCTTTTTTACGCATCATCTTTTTATAGTTTTTATCTTGGAGTTGTTTTGGTTGGTCGGAATAATTATCCCATTCATAAGGTTCTTTCATAAGGCGAATTATATCCTTTTTAAGGTAAAATAAACAAATTATTTTAAAGGAACTTTATTTATGAAGATATCAGTTGTTGGAACAGGGTATGTAGGCTTAGTTGCGGGAGTTTGTTTCGCACAGATGGGAAATAGTGTAACTTGCATAGATATAGATGAGAAAAAGATAAAAGATCTAAAGCAAGGCATCATACCTATCTATGAGCCAGGTTTAGAAGATATGACCTTGCAAAACTACAAAATAAACACACTTTTTTTTACTACAGATGCAAAAGAAGCGATAGAAAACTCCTCTATATCTTTTATCGCTGTTGGAACTCCGATGGGAGAAGATGGAAGTGCAGACCTTCAGTATGTTTTATCGGTAGCAAAAATTATCGGTCAATCTATGAAAAACTATATGGTAGTTGTAGATAAATCAACCGTACCTGTAGGAACTGCTGATAAAGTAAGAGCTACGATACAAGAAGAGCTAGACAAAAGAGGTGCTGACATAAAGTTTGATGTAGTTTCTAACCCAGAGTTTTTAAAAGAGGGTGCTGCGGTACAAGACTTCTTACATCCTGATCGTGTTGTTATCGGTGCAGATAGTTCAAAAGCTATGGAGATTATGAGAGAGTTATATGCTCCTTTTATGAAAAACCACGATAGATTTATAGGTATGGATATAAAAAGTGCAGAGATGACAAAATATGCAGCAAACTCAATGCTTGCTACTAAAATATCTTTTATGAATGAGATGAGTCAGATATGTGAGAGAGTTGGAGCAGATATAAACAAGGTTAGAAATGGTATCGGAAGTGATGCTCGTATAGGCTATAGTTTTATATATCCAGGTTGTGGTTATGGTGGTAGTTGTTTTCCTAAAGATGTACAAGCTCTTGCAAAAACAGCAAAAGAGTTCGGATATAGTCCTAGAATACTAGATGCTGTAGAAGCGGTCAATTATGATCAAAAATATGTGATGAGCGATAAGGTTATAGCAAGATTTGGTGAAAATCTTGATGGAAAAACTTTTGCTATTTGGGGTCTTAGCTTTAAGCCAGAAACTGATGATATGAGAGAGGCTAGTTCTATCACTATCATAAATGAGCTAACAAAAAAGGGTGCAAAGATATTGGCTTATGACCCAAAGGCTAGACATGAAGCGGAGAGTTACTACCTAAAGGGTAATGATAAAGTTTCTTATGTTGATAGCAAATACGATGCACTTAAAGGCTCGGATGCTCTTGTTTTAGTGACAGAGTGGAAAGAGTTTCGTTCTCCTGACTTTGAAGAGATGAAAAAACTTTTGAAAAACTCTATCTTTTTTGATGGAAGAAATCAGTTTGAAAAAGAAAAAATGAATGAGTATGGTTTTGAGTATTTTCAAATAGGTGCGAACTAATAGTTGACTATATTAGTTCTTCGCACAGATAAGCTCGGTGACTTTATAACCGCACTACCATCTATATATGTCTTAAAGCATCATGACAAAGACAATAAAATAATAGTATGTGTGGCTCCCCTAAACAAAACTTTAGCTGAGTCATGTAGCTTTATCGATGAGGTTATAGTTGATGATGGAAAAAGTTCACTCTTAAAGCTAGCTAAAAAATTTAAAGAGAAAAAGATAGATGCATCTATAACTCTTTTTTCAAACACTAGAGTAGCATTTACCCAGTTTTTAGCACAAATTCCAAAGAGAATTGCTCCTGCTACAAAGATCGCACAGATATTTTATACCCATAGAGTAAAGCAAAGAAGAAGTGAAGTTAAGATGGCTGAGTTTGAGTATAACCTTGAGCTAACAAAAGAGCTGTTTAAAGATATAAGTTTTAACTACCCAAAACCACTTTTAAAGTTTGATGATGCTAAAAAGATTTATGATGTTTTTTGCTTAAACCATGCTATTGACAGAGAGATAGTAGCATTTCATGTTGGATTTGGTGGTTCTTCAGATGCAAACTGGAACTTAGATGAGTATGAACTTTTGATAAAAGCGGTCCTAGATGCAAACAGATACCAAGTAGTTTTAACCTTTGGACCAGATGAGTTAGAGCTTTATAAAGAGATGCAAAACAGACTAAAGCAATACAATATCATCTACTATTATTCCCAAGAAAGCATACTTTACTTTGCAAAACTTATAAGCAAGTTTAAGCTCTTTGTTTCTACATCTACAGGAACCTACCACCTAGCATCTCTAGTAGGAACCCCAACTATAACTTTTTTTGCAGACTCTCTTTTTGCAAGTTCGGCTAGATGGAAGGGTGTGGGAGATGAAAAACTACAACAAAATTTTGAGATAGCATCTGATGAGGGTAAAAAGTACAAGTTACTAAGAAAGGTAAGGGACAATTTGTTTAGGTTTTAGTCCTTTATGTGATTTAAATCACCTATTTTCTCTTTAGTTTTCTCTTTAGATTAACCTTAGCTTCTAAAGATTTTGCTTCATTTTTCACTATGCTTATTGCTTTATTCTCATCTATTTTGGCTAGTTGTGCATACTCTTTTGAAATTATAAGCAGGTCATTATCATCTTTAGCCCAAAACTTGTTGAAGTTTTTTAAACCATCTATAGATGAAATATTTTTAAATTCCATCCTGTTTATATCAACCAAAGAAAATCGGTAAGAGTTGTTTTCATTTTTTGTTATAAGAATGTTTCCAAGTGAATAATCAACATGCCAGACACCTTTTTTATGAATGTCATAAGTGAATTTTACAAACTGTTTTAAAACTTCTTGATACTCACTTACTTTATGGTGAAAGACTTCACGGATAGTAAAATCATAAGGTTCATAGATAGATATAAAAAAACTCTCACTAAGTAGCCCAGCACTAAAAAACTCTATGATTCCAATAGGTTCAGGAGTATCTACATCGATCTGTGTTAATTTTATAGCGTTTGTGTATGATTTTTTCGCTTTGCCATCTCTAAAAAAAGTGTATGCTACTCTATTTATCAGGTGCGGTACTTTAAATGACTTTACAACACATTTAAGACCATTAAGCTCAATAATCTTAAGCTCATTTCTTGCTTTATGAATGCTTTCATCTGAATTGTTGAAAATATTTTTAATATTTAGTAGATTTGTTTCACAATCTTTATATTTTGGGTTTAAAATAAGTTTATATGACAAAAGTATTCTCTTTTATATTTGATATGTTATTATACCATTATTAAAGAGGTTTAAATGAGAGTAGCGGTTGTTGTTAGAAGTTTAAAGATAGGTGGGATGGAGCGTTCTGCTATTAATATTGCTCAGTCATTTGCAAATGAAGGACATGAAAGTCATCTAATATATTTTAAATCAAAAAATGCAGCACTAAAACCAGAAAAAAATGTATATCTGCATCATTTCAATCTTGAGAAAATAGCTCGTTTAAGTATAATAGGTTTTATTTGGAATATTTTTTCAAGAATTTTAAACTCTATTATTAGACAAAGTTATTTTTTTTGGAGTGGAATGCTTTTTTCTAAGATATTTAAATATAAACTAGAAAAATTAGAAAAAAAATATGGTAAATTTGATCTAATCATCCTTAGGGGACAAGGTACTTTTGAGTCAGTTTGGATGCTAAAAGATGATAGAATAAAGCAAGTCTCAGTAAGTATGTTTATATTTTCAGGTTCCGCAAAAAGAAACTTTTTTTTAAGATGTTTATATGATAATAAACATATAATTTGTATTTCTGAAGGTGTCAAGACAAAAATATTAGAAGCTGCAGAAATTGCCAACTTCAAACCAAAAAGTCTTAATATAGTGTATAACGCTATGGATATAGAACTAGTGCAAAAAAAAGCTTTAGAGTATAGTCCTGACATAGATGAAGAGTATCTTGTGTATTTTGGAAGAATTACACCAAATAAAAATGTATCACTTGGCGTAAGTGCATATAATTATGCAAAACAAAATCTTGGTCTTGATAAAAAGTTTATTATTATTGGAGATGGAGCAGAATATAAAAATGTGCAAGAGCAGATAAAGCTATTGAAACTTGAGGATTCAGTAAAAATACTAGGATCGTTGGACAATCCATATCCTTGGGTTAAAAATGCAAGACTTTTTGTTTTTACTTCTAAATCAGAAGGATTAGGAAATGTACTTTTAGAATCTCTTGCATGTCATACTCCAATAGTTTCTGTTAAAACAGAGGGTGGAGCAAAAGATATTATGAAAGATGAGCTAGATGAATTTAGAGTTGATTTTAATGAAGAGGTTTTAGCTAAAAAAATAGTTCAAACTTTACATGAAAAACCTTTTATCGATTATGATAAATATTTAGAAGAATTTACTCCATCATTTGTTGTTCAAAAATATATTACAGTTTTTGCTCTCAACGATAAAAAATAACTCATTTGTTTTAATGGCTCTTTTGTAGTAGCTCTTATCTTTACCTGTTAACTTTCTTTTGATTAATTTATTTAACTGTTTTAGGCTTCTTTTTATCGACAAGCTAACAAGTGAATCTCTTAAATCATGCATAGCTTCAAGAGCAAAAAATTTATCTACTTGCAGTGAAGTGTCTAGCTCAAATGAATAGAGTGAATCGTAATAAAATTCTTTTGTGTTAGGTGGCAAGGATATCAAAGAGTGAATCTCCCCTACTGGATATGTTTCGCTAAGTTTAAGATGGTTTGTATATAGAAGTAATTTAGAGCTTGCATCTCTGTTTTTTATAGCTTCAAGTAGGCTCAGAGTTGTTTGTTTATGGTCTGGGTGACTATCTATAGTTGGATGAGGTGTTATTATAATATCTGGTTTAACCTGCTCTAAAACATCTTCTAAATCATTTATAAATGAGCTATATGTTGGTTCTACTATTGGGTTTAGTTTGATATTTGAGTGAGAAACTCTACGAAAAAGATTCATATTATTTATACCATCTATATTTGAAGTTGCCTCTGTACTTCTGTTCTCACTCATCCATCTAAGAGTTCCACCAAAATAACCAAGGGCTAAAGAGTTCTCCATCTTAACATGACCTAGTTGCGGAATGCTGATAGCATCTAATGCTCTAAGTTCTGCTTTTTTTCGTGCTTGTATTGTTTTGTTATTATTGTATAGGTCACAGTAGTTACAAACTCCTTGTTCTCCAGCAGTAGTTGTTACTATTGTTACATCTTTAGCAGTTTTATAAAGTCCAAAAGCAGCTATCTCTGCATCATCTGCATGAGGTGCTAAGATAAGAATTTTTTTCGATAGGTCTATCTTGTTTTTATAGCCATATATAGAGTGTTTTTCATTTGACAAACTTAGATTGTTCAAACTAAGTTTAATAGGTATATCTGTTGTATGAGATATATTTAAATATCTTACTCCTCTTGCTCCATACTCAAAAAAGTGTTTAGTATCTTCAATTTGAATATAGGGTTTTAAAAAGTAGGAGATGGGAGAAAAGGAAAGATTTATTTTTAAAAAAAGTGAATCATAATCTTTATAATCTGATGGTAAATTAAGAATATTGTTCTTCATCTTAAGTTTGGATATTAGGTTTTTATCCAAATCGTATAGATAATCTTTAGATGTGTTGTATTTGTATCTTTTGGCTCTTTTAAAAACTATAAAAAGGTAGATGATTAAAACTGAAAAAATTAAAAAATATATCATTATATGTTAATATTCTCAATTCGTTTAATAATTACATCTTTATAATTTATATCGTGCATCAGAAAATCATAAATATCTTTTTCTTCTTGGGCTATAATTTTAGTGTTTTGCAAATATTCTTTGAAATTCATCTGTATCCCCTTTC
>JAERRX010000152.1 GCA_016735225.1 Sulfurimonas sp.
ATGCCAAAGGATGACAAACTTCCACAGTTTCCTTTAAGTCTTGCCTTTGAATATGTGTGTATATCTGAGTAGTCATCAAAGAAAACAAAAATGAATATAAATTATGAAAAATATAAAAAATAAAATTTTATCAAAAACCTTTTTAGATACACTTCTTTTTAGACAAAACAAATGGCATCAACATGGTGTTTTTTTGCATACTTTAAGAGTTGTCTATTATACTCTAAAAGCAAAAGAGTATAAACTTCTCGGTGGAGCATTTTTTCACGATATAGGAAAACCATTTGTAGCTTTTGAGAAATATGATGATGAGATACCTTTTAAAGAGTATAGCTTTACAGACCATGAAGAAACCTCCTATCAACTCATAAAAAACTGGTTTTTTTTAAGTGAATATACTAAAAAGATAGTCCGCTACCACTATCTTTTAAGAGATATGAACTGGAGTAAAGATGAAGATCAAGCAAGATATAAAAGTAAAAAAGCTATCTGGGATACTCTTGATGATGATATGAAAGATGATTTGGCAAGGTTTCTTGTTTATGATGATCAAGGTAAGGGTAAAAAGAAGATATGATACAAGCAGTAAAATTTAATTAAACACAAGGGAGAAGTAATTATGAATATTTTACAAAATAAAATCGGGGTAAGTATATTAACAGCAGTGATAGTTTCCTTTAATGGATGTGCAACAAATGAGGGTCCAACCTATGACGGAGGAAGCTATTCTCAAATAAAAAGATACCAGATAGGAACAGTAAGCAATATAAGACCCGTAATTATTTCTGATGATGGAAGAGGTAAATTTTTCGGAATGGTGATAGGTGCTGTTTTAGGCTCAACAGTTGGTTCAGGAAGAGGTCAAACCTTAGCATCTCTAGGAGGAGGTGTGGCTGGTCGTTATGCTGGTAACGAGATAGCTAAAGCCAATGGAAATGAACTTACAATAACCTTAGAGACTGGTGAAAGTGTAGTAGTTGTTCTTAAGGGAAAAACATTTAAAATTGGAGACAAAGTAAAAATCATCAAAGATGGTAACAATGTTGCTCAGGTGGATCTAGTTGAGTAAAGTATTTGTTTAAATATATATGGGGTTTGTAAAATGATGAAAAAAATGCTACCTTTTTTTATAATATCTATCTTTGTTGCTATTATAGTTGGTGTATTTTTCTCTCTAGCTTCACAAAAACAGATGATAGTTACCATAAAAAACAATACAGATAAACTACCCATAAAGATGCAAATAAACAAATATCAAGATAGTGACTGCGGAATGATAATAGACAATATGGAGTATATATCTCAAGTAATATCTCCATCTTCTCAGACTTGGTTTTTTCACGATCATGGTGGTTTTGTGAAATGGCTTGAGGACAAAGAGTTTAAAGATGAAGCGATTATCTGGGTTATGAGCAGGGATACTAAGAGATGGATAGATGCTAGAAAAGCTTTTTACTCACTCAGAGATACTACACCAATGGGTTATGGTTTTGGTGCTTATGAAAATAGATCATCACAATATATAGACTTTGACACAATGAAACTAAAGATGCTAAGAGGCGAAACTCTCAACAACCCACGCATAAGAAAACAACTTTTAGGAAATCATAAATAAATTATGGAAACTGTAAATATATTAACAATTATAAGCATAGCTTTTTTAGGTTCTTTTGGTCACTGTATCGGAATGTGCGGAGGCATAGTTTTAGCATACTCAAGCATAAAAATATCACCACAAAGCTCTAAAGTATCTAAAAGTACTGCTCACCTACTTTACTCTTTTGGAAGGGTTTTTACATACACAATATTGGGTGCTATCTTTGGTGCTTTAGGTGGTGTTATCACTTTTAGTAACAATGCAAATGGGGTTTTACTTATATTTGCAGGAATCGCAATGGTTTTGGCAGGTTTATCACTGATGGGTAAGATAAAATTTTTAACTCTCATAGAACACTCTTTTTCATCTTCTTCCATATATAGAAATACCTTTAAAAATGTGTTAAATTCAAAATCTAACCTTAGTTTCTTTTTACTTGGGATGCTAAATGGACTTTTACCATGTGGCTTTGTTTACTTTTTTGCTATCACAGCAGCAAGTACGGCAAGTCCAGTTTATGGGGCTTTAGTTATGGCACTTTTTGGCATCAGTACTATACCTGCTATGTTTGGACTGGGTTTTTTAACAACACTAACCTCTGCTACAAGCTTTAGAAAGATGATGGTATCTTTAGCATCTATTGCCGTTATCATATATGGAGCATATACTATTTATAATGGTTATGATTACATAGCTAGACCTGAAAAAACATTAACAGAGTGCCACACTTAAAGAGTTTTTATTTTATCTTGATATAATAAGTTAAATAAAACATAGGACTCAAATTATGAAAATATTAATTAGCGATAGTACAAAAGCACCTCTTCACATTAATGAAACTGTTACTTTTACAAATAAACAACTTTTAGAAGTTTTTACGGACTTTGGAGTTATCTTAGATGTCTAAGGTAGTTACAGTCATCGACACTTTTGGTTTTTTCTTTCGTAGTTTTTATGCACTTCCTCAACATCTTAAAAATAAAGAGGGCTTTCCAACAGGACTTTTAACAGGTTTTACAAACTTTATATCGACCTTAGAAAAGCAACATGATAGTGACTATATTATCTTTGCCATAGATACAAAAGGTCCTACTTTTAGAAATGATATAGACCCAGACTATAAAGCAAACCGCAAGCCACCTCCAGAGGAGTTAGTTATGCAACTTCCTATTGCTATAGAGTGGATAGACAAGATGGGCTACAAAACTTTAGGTAAGGTTGGTTTTGAAGCTGATGATATGATAGCAACAGTTGTGAAACTTGCAAAAGAAAAAAACTATAAAGTAAGAGTTGTTTCTCATGATAAAGACCTTTATCAACTTATAGAGGATGATAAGGTTGTTGTTATAGATGCTATAAAAAGAAAAAGTATGGACGAGGATGCTTGTTTTTTAAAGTATGGCGTAACACCCCAGCAGTTTACAGATTATCAGTCGATTTTGGGAGATAGTGCGGATAATGTTCCAGGAGTAAAGGGGATCGGAAAGGTTGGTGCTGAAAAACTTTTAGTGCTTTATAAAACCCTAGATGCTATCTATGAAAATATAGATGAAGTAAAACCCCCTGGAGTTCAAAAAAAACTTAGAGAGTCAAAAGAATCAGCTTATATGTCAAAAGAACTTGTAACTCTTAAGGGTGATGTTTTAGATGCTATTGATTTTGAAGAGTATAAGATGGATGTTGAAAATCCTTTTTTAAATATATATGACGAGCTTGTAAAGTATGAGCAAAATGCAGTGCTTAGAGTGATACATGCAAAAAATATGCTTAGTGATGAGCATCAAACAAAGGTAAAACAAAATCTAGACAAAGAGATACAAAGTAAAAAGCTAGAGTTTAAAACAACTCTTATTACTGAGGCTTCGCATCTACAAAAAGTCTTAGATATTTTAACTCCAGAGACTATTGTGGCTTTTGATACTGAAACAACTGGGCTTGATTATGAAAAGAACTCTCTAGTTGGTTTTAGTTTTTGTTTTAATGATACAGAGGCTTTTTATGTTCCTTTTGCTCACTTTTATCTAGGGATGCCAGAGCAAATATCTAAAGAAATAGTTGCATCTGCTATAAGAAAAATATTTAACTCTAAAGTGGTAGGACACAACATCAAGTTTGACCTTCATTTTGTTAGTAGGTTTTTAAATGAAACTAGCTTAGAAGTATATGCCGATAGTATGATACTTGCATGGCTTATAAATACAGAGAGTGCCTTAGGACTTGATAAATTATCCGATAAACTTTTAAACCATCAGATGGTAGCTTTTAAAGATACAGTAAAAAAAGGTGAAACTTTTGCAGGTGTAGAGCTTGAAGATGCTACTAAATATGCAGCAGAAGATGCATATATAACACTAAAACTTTTCAATCTTTTAAATAAAAAGCTAGAACTCCAAGATGCTTCTCACCTTGTAGAGTATGCCTCAAGGGTAGAGGTTCCTTTTATAACTACTTTGTTAGATATGGAAAAAGATGGTATAAAAGTAGATGCTGAGTTTTTAAAAGAGTTTTTGGGTGAAGTAAAAGATAGCATCTCTAAACTAACTCAAAATATATATGCCTTAGCAGGTAGTGAGTTTAACATAAACTCCACAAAGCAACTAGGTGTGATACTTTTTGAGCATCTAGGTCTTAGTGTTGGTAAAAAAACAAAAACTGGATACTCTACTGATGAGAAAGTACTTAACTCTTTAAGAGATGAACATGAGATAATAGGCTATCTTTTAGAGTATAGAGAAACTTATAAACTTTACTCAACCTATATAGAACCACTTTTAAAGTTATCATCACAAGATAAAAACTCAAGGATACATACCTCTTTTGTTCAAACAGGAACTGCTACAGGACGCTTAAGCTCTAAAAACCCAAACCTTCAAAATATCCCAGCTAGATCAGCTCAAGGCTTAAAGATAAGAGAAGCATTTGTAGCATCTGAGGGTAAAAAACTTATAGCTATAGACTACTCACAGATAGAGTTAAGACTCCTTGCCCACTTCTCACAAGATAGTGTTTTGGTAGATGCTTTTAGGTCTGACAAAGATATTCACCTCCAAACTGCCATAGCTCTTTTTGGAGAGGAGGAAGCTCCTAAAAAAAGAGCGGTTGCAAAAACTGTAAACTTTGGACTTCTTTATGGTATGGGACAAAAAAAACTATCTCAAACTCTAGGTATAAGCACAAAAGAGGCTAAAGAGATAATAGAAAAATATTTTGAGTCATTTCCAACAGTTAAAACATACTTTCGCTCAATAGTGGATAACTCAAAAGAAGATGGCTATATACAAACACTTCTAAAAAGAAGAAGGTATTTTAACTATGAAACTGCTTCTCCTATGTTTAGAGCGGCCTATGATAGAGAGTCTGTAAATAGTGTCTTTCAAGGAAGTGCAAGCGACTTGATAAAACTTTCTATGAATGAGATAGCAAAAGTTATAAAAAGTGAAGACCTAGATGCAAAAATGCTTTTACAAATCCATGATGAACTTATCTTTGAAGTAGATGCCACCCAAGCACAGATGCTAGGAGAAAGGTTTCAAAACATCATGGAAAATATATATAAGTTGATCATACCATTAAAAGCTAGTATGAATATTGGCGATAATTGGGGTCAGTTGAAATAGTTATGAGTTTAACAACATAGACAAAGTAGATAAATTTTTATAAAAAGAGTTAAAATGAATATAATTGTAAATGGTGAGTCAAGAGGGTTTAGTGAAGATATAACTTTAATGAAACTACTACAAGAGTTGTCTTTAGAGGGCAAGGTTATGGCAGCCGCCGTAAATATGAATATAGTTAAGCAAGATGAGTGGGATTTATATATTATGCAAGATTTAGATAAGTTGGAACTTCTGGATTTTGTTGGCGGTGGTTGAAGTTTAAGTTTTTTTCTTTTGTATCGCTACAACTGCGATAGCATATTCTCCATCGTGAGTGATAGATAAAGATATATCATCGATATTGAAGTCAGTGTTTAGTTTTTTAGAAAGCTTTAGTTTTGGTGCGCCTTTGTCTGTCTTGTAGATAGTGATATCTTCAAATGAACACTCTTTTCCTATGCCGACTCCAAGTGCTTTAGAGGTGGCTTCTTTCACCGCCCAAAACCCAGAAGCTGTTTTGTGATTTTTGACAAGTTTTATCTCATCATCAGATAAAAATCTACTTAGTGCCTTCTCGCCAAATCGCTCTATAAAGCGACTCATTCGAGAAGTTTTGATCAGATCTATGCCGATCATCTACTGAATAACAAATTCGGTAAAGTAGATGCCCTCTATAGTACCATCTGTCATCATAGCATTTAGGGTGTCCATGATTTGGTCACTTACTTTTTTCTTTCCTTTTTTAGAAGAGATCTCTTCTAGTGACTTAGATGTTAAGATTCTTATGATTCTATCTCTTAAGACAGGGGCTTTAGAGTCTAGCTCTAAGCTTAACTCCTCACCTTGTAGCTCTAAAGACATAGTTACTTTTAGGTAACGACGACCAGAATCACTTTTTAAGTTTACAGTAAATGTATCTAGTGGATATAAAATACCGATCTCACTTAATTTTCTAGATTCACTATAGTTTCCAGAACTTCTTCTAGGTTGTCTAGCAGTTCTTTCATTTGCTTTAGGTGCAGATACTTGCTTTACCTCTTGTGTGTCATCACCCATAAGTAAAACAGCAGCTACAGCACCAATAATAATAATCAATACCAATACAGCAATGATGATGATCATCAACATTTTACTAGAACTTTTTTCTCCTGTAGCTTCCTCTTTCGATGCTTCCTCTTTTTCTTCTGCCATTTTTAATTCCCTTAATTTTTATAAATTATGATGTTGGTTTTGTTAAGTCAGTCAATGCTACAAACTTATAACTTTGTGCATCGTAGTAGTCGATGTTTCCTGTTTCTATATCATAGTACCAGCCATGAATAGATAGGTCACCATCTTCAAAGCGTTTTTTTACAACAGGATAGGTTAATATATTATCTATCTGCTTCATTATTGATAGCTTCTCGGTCAATCTTAGTAGGTTTTCTATAGGTGCATCTGCTCCTAGACTAAGAATTGCTGTTGTTTTAGCACTTTCTCCAAGCTCTAACCACTTTTTAGTATGGATAAGAGATGAGTCTGATATATCTTCATAGAGAGACCTACAAGCACCACAGTGAGTATGTCCACAGATGATAATCTCTTTCACTTTTAAGATGCTCACTGCATACTCTATACCAGATGCTGTTGCATGAAACTCTTCATCAGGTTTATATGGAGGAACAAAGTTTCCTACATTTCTTATAACAAATAGATCTCCTGGATCTGACTGAACCATCAGGTCTGGAATAACTCTTGAGTCAGAACATCCTATAAATAGTGCTTTTGGACTTTGTCCACTACTTACAAGCTTTAAAAGAGCTTCTTTATTTTCCTTAAAGTAAGTTCTAAAAAGTTGGTTGCCCTCGGCATATTTTTCTAAATTCAATTGAAGCCTTTGTTTTGGTATCCTTCATCGTTACACTTTAGGATTATACACATTTAATTGTAAAAAGTATATTAAGCACTAGAGCATATTGCTATTTAATACCACTCTAAAAGCTTAGAAACTTCATCTACTATATATATTTTCAGTGATGTTTTTTCCAATGGTTTTTTTGATATAAGCACCTTATTGATATTTTGCATAGCTGCTTCTTTTAGTCTTGCTCCAAGTCCAAACACCTCTCTAACATCTCCAACAAGGGAAACTTCTCCTATAAATATAGTTTCTTTTGAGATGGCACGATCTCTAAAACTACTAATGATAGCAGCAAGAACTGCTAAGTCTGCACTTGTTTCGGTGATCTTTATACCACCTGTAATATTTATAAATACATCGTAACCCGATAGCGGGATCTCTAGTTTTCTCTCTAGTAAAGCTAGAAGCATGTTTAGTCTGTTGTTATCAAAGCCAGTGGCTTGTCTTTTGGAGTTTGGGGTATGGGACTCAAAAACAAGTGCTTGAACTTCGAGTATAATAGGTCTTGAACCCTCCATAACAACAGTAAGTGCAGACCCAGCTTGTGTAGAGTTTCTGTTGAAAAAGCGAGATGCTATATTTGTTGCCGATACTAAACCCTCACTCCTCATCTCAAAAACACCTATCTCACTTGTTGGTCCAAAACGATTTTTAAAACCTCTAAGTATTCGTAGCTCTTGAGAGCTATCACCCTCAAAATATAAAACAGTATCCACCATGTGTTCTAAGACTCTAGGACCAGCGATAGAACCCTCTTTAGTTATGTGACCGATGATAAAGATAGCTAAACCCCTGTCTTTTGCTATTCTCATTAGCTCAAAAGTGATCTGTCTTACTTGAGTTACAGAGCCAGGTGCTGATGATATATTTTCAGAGTACATTGTTTGAATAGAGTCGATTATTAAAAATTCATAATTTTTATGCTCAAGCTCAAGCATAACTTGCTCAAGTCTAATCTCACTAAGAAGATATAAGCTTTGCTCATTTGAGTTTAGGCGATTTGCTCTTAGCTTGATCTGTCCAGCTGACTCTTCACCTGTTACATAAAGAACATTTTTATTTGTAGATGCTATGTTTGAGGCGACTTTTAAAAGTAGTGTTGATTTACCGACTCCAGGACTCCCCCCTATAAGAGTAAGTGATCCAGGAACGATGCCACCACCGAGAACACCATCTAGCTCCTTATCCATAGAGCTAAACCTATAAACTTCATTTTCTTCAATATCTTTGATACTTATTGCTTTTGAGCTTTTACTTGTTGTGGATTTTGTTTGTTTAACTACCTCTTGCTGATGTTCACTCAACTCTAAAAAAGAGTCCCAGCCACCACAATTAGTACACTTTCCCATCCATTTAGGAGTAGTAAATCCACAATTTTGACACTCAAAAAGAACTTTTTTCTTAGCCATAATAAACCTTATTTTTTAAATTGTTTAATTATAGTCAAAAAAAAAGTAAAAAAGTAAAATATATGACATTTTGCTATATTTTAGTTCTTGAAGACTTTTACAAACTCCATATAAGATCTTAAACTATTACAATTTCTTTTAACATAAGCCCTAGCAAACCCTCTTCCTTGACCTTTATGGTCAGGAATAAACTCCGAAGTAACCTCTGGAAATATGATACCTTTTGCTTTTACATTGACTGTATGATTGAAATCTTCTGATATATGCTCTGTATCATTAAGCCTTTTGTATGCTCTATAAAGAAAACTTTCAGTAGAAACAGTTACACCAAATTCATTTTCAACAAACTTTCCATAAGCTTCAACCTCTGCTGTATCTAATGCTATAGCCTTTTTTAAATTACCATTAGATATTGCTACTATAGGTTTGTTCTCTTTTTTACATATCTGTTGATACTCTTCATAAGAAAATGCAGACAGATGACTCCACGACAGTATATACAGTAAAATTAATTTTTTCATATCTTCCTCATCTATTTTTATCTACTCTACACATATAGTATATAGCTCTTCATGATCTTTTGTGTAAAAAGCAGTAGAGTTACTTTGTAAAGAGAAGTCCAAAGTAAAGTACTCATCATCATAGTCATCTCTACTAGTAGCGCTCCAAAACTCTACATACCGATCCATAGGCATATAAGCTAAATATTTATTTTTTATATGAAACTTATACTTAGAATCATCTTTAAATCCTACTGTTCTTGTTCGTATATGTTTAAGTTCATTGATCTTTGGAACTCTTAG
>JAERRX010000185.1 GCA_016735225.1 Sulfurimonas sp.
AACTGTTCATAATTTATCCTTTCAAGATGTTAATTACAAAATGACCCGAATTTAAGGGGATTGAAACAAGGATTATAATCATTTTAAGTGTAACTTTCATGACTATCACAAAGCCCCGTCATCCTCAGCTTGACTGGGGATCTAGTTTATGCCATCCTTAATCTGACGAGGCTAGTGTGAGCTTAGTAGCTAGACTCCCAGTCAAGCTGAGAGTGACGACCCTTATAAATATAATGGAATAAAAAACAAAGCCCTGTCATCGCTAATAAGAGTGACGACCCTTATAAAAAATGGGGAGGGGAGGCAGGCAGTATTTTCCTATGCTGGAGCTTAGGAGCGAGACAAGTTAAAGAGAGTTTAGAGGACAACAAGGTTATAAAAACAAGCACATTTAAACATGTGATATTTAGAGGGTATTGAGTATGAAAAAAGAAGTTATTGGTTTACTTAGTCTATCTAAAAAGATCTGGCACATACTTTGTGTATTCATCTTTATCAATTTTTTTTGAATCTTGTTCATTTTTGGAAGTATCAAAAGTTTTTGTAGTTTTTATTGCACTTTCTTGTTTAAATAGATCTTCATCTGTAGATTGTAAAAGCCCCTGAATTTCATCTAATGCATCTAATCCTCTCAGTACATCAATAAATTTTTCTATTGTTATTTTTCCATTTATTTCAAACTGTTGATACCTGCGATATGTCATTCCAATATGTTTAGCGAATTTTTTTTGATCACCATAATATTGCATATCTTGCCTACGCTTTTGTTTTGCTCGCCGAGATAACTCTTTCATTATTTCTGTCGTTGTTGCTAAACTAAAATCCAACTCTTTCATAGTTTTTTTCCTTTAGTGAACATTTCATCTACAGTTTTCGTCTCTTCCAATATTTGATAGGCAAATTTTTCAGCAATACCGAGATTTATACACTCTACCACCAATCTACTATGCTTAATGTCTATTAACTTTTCTATGTTTTCTTGTAAAAATGATTCACTGATATTGTAAGGTTCAAAAGTATCTTTTAACTGCTCAAATGTCACTCTATTAAGGGAATAACTGCCCAGCAACATTTGATGATACCCATTACTTGTATATGTGAGATCGTATGCTGGAGCAAAAACCCATCTCCCTTCGCTGTTCATTAAAAATGAAAAGTTTCGTGAATGATCGTCTCTGTTTCCGAAAACTGCATTAAATAAAATAATCTTTGCAATTTGTTCTTTGTTGGCTTGAGATAAATTTAGCTTTTGAGCAATTCTGAACATATCCATATAGTCGTTATATGTTTCTTCTGGATTGTAATGCATCATCCCTGATAGAGAGTGCAAATGAAATCTTTCATTATCTCGTCTATCAAATCTATATGTTACAAAATGAGAGCGTCCTTCATGCTCTAACAGCTCACAGCTACTCATGATGATGCCAGCTTCTTTAGCAAATAAGTGATACAAATACTCTAGTTTTGTTGGAACTGAGGCTTTCTTATGCTCTTTTGCTAATGTTGGATACATTGATATATCGTGATCATCATATTTAATGATAACAGGATAATATCCTATAGGAAAATCTCCTTGTTTTCTTGTTAAACTTATAGTTTTGTCTATAGGATTAAATCCAACCATGGCTTTTGCTCTTGCTCCACCTCCAGCTGAATTGGAAACAGCAATAAGTGTTTTTAATGTTGGCTGTGAAGCATATTTATTTTTAGATGCTTCATTCAATAGCTTTTTGGACTCTTCATATAATTGTGATACATTCAATATCTCTTTATAGTCTTGTGTTTTATATGTTGCTGGATGAAATTCTAAAGCCCCAAAAGTATGATTACCTAAAAACTGCAATCTTTCCATAATAGTGGGTTTTCTTTTGAGATGTTCATATATAAAATGATCCATGTAATCCATACCATAACTACCAGGTAAATGATCACTAATCAACCCAGGAAGTCCGTATTGATATTTAAGATGTGAAAAGTTTTGAACACTTTTATTTGACACAGGCATTTTAATAGGTGATAGATCAAGAGTATTTGTGTCTGAGTACTTAAACTTGATTATGCCTTTATGCTCTATAAGCTGTCCAATATCTTCTCCCCATGCTTTAATATCAATCATTTTATTGTCCTTAAATATACATTTTATTTGCATATTATATCATATATGTAGCAAAATATACATCTTTTATGTGTATTTATCTGAACTATATTTTCATCTATTGACGGATATCCAACTTCATATTTAAAAAGTTCTACAAAGCTCCTACCAATAATGATGGTGCTATAGATATGTTTAGTTCTGATACATAAAAGGTTTTATAGCGGTGTATTCAACAACAAAAAGGGAAGTCAAAGAGAGTTTAGAGGACAATAAGATTATAAAAACAAGCACATTTAAACATGTGATATTTAGAGGATATTGAGTATGAAAAAAGCAGTTATAACTTTTTTGGGTAAAGCTGGAGTTAGATACGACAATGATGCCAAATCTTATGTCATTGCAGATAAAGCTATCTATAGCATTGATGAGAAACTAGAGGTTGATCTAAAAACAAATAAGTTTCACAACACTTTCCCTCTGTTTATAGAGTATTCTAAAAGCAATGATTTTGATCTAGTAGCACTCCACACACGAGAGTCTAAAGAGGCACAAGAGATTGTACTAAAAAATGAAAAACTAGCATACACTTTTGATAAAGATTGTTGCATCGAAGATAACAATAACAATAAAGAGATATTTAGTATCATTAACAAAAATATCGCAAAATATAATGAGATAATTTTTGATGTTTCTCACGGTTTTAGAAGTTTGCCTATCTTAGCAATCATAAACCTAATAGTAGAAAACACTCTTTTTCCAGAAAAGATTAAGCATATTTTATTTGCTCAAGAGGAGGTTATGTATAAAGAGTACAAACTAATAGACCTCAAAGAGTACCTAGATATAGCAAATATCTCAACAGTACTAACAACTTTTATAAGCACACTAAAAGTTCCAGAAATTGTATCTAGCTACAAACTGTACAGTTTACTTAAAGAGTTTAGCATCCACTTAACTTCAAACCAATTTAGTACTATTTTTAGCGATGATATACCAATGTTAAGACAAGAGATAAACGAGAAAAGAGAAGAGCTGTTTTTTATAAAAAGTCTCTTGGAAAAATTGGAGTTATTTTTAACAGATATAGAAGATATAAAAGAAAAAGAGGATTATGAAAAATTTCTATTTTTCTCAAAATTGTTTTTAGATAAGCAGTATTTTCTTCATGCATCTGCTTATATGATTGAGGGGTTGACTTACTATTGTGGTTATGCTTTAAACAGAGTAAAGCTAATAGACTTAGACCTCAAAGAATATGCAAACCAACAGATAGTGGTTAGTTTTATGAAGATGCAAAAAAACTCTAAAGAGATCCAATATCCAAACATATATTTTATGGATATAAACTCTAAAGAGATAGCAAAATTTACCAATCTTAGAAATACTATAGCTGATATTAGACATAACTTAGCCCACATAAACACTCAAAAAAAATATAGTGAACTTGATGATGAACTTAAGTGTGCATTAAAAGAGTTTCACAGACTCGTAAATAGCGAGGTTTTAGAAAATCTCAACTACAGTGAAGACAAAAAGATTTATACTGTAACTTATAAAATTGAAAAGATTGAAAAACATTTAAAAAGATATTTTTATCCAAACAGCTCTATACCAAAATTTGAAACAGTTTGGGATAGGTATGAAGCAGATGAGCTGGGTAAGTTAAATCCAGAAGATATGTCTGGCTTAAAAGAGTTTATTCAAAGTAAAGAGCCTGAACTAAAAGAACTTCATAGATGTATAAGTCAAAATATCTACTATATAGAACCCATACAAATAAAAAAGAGTTTTCCAGAGCCTGTAGTGAAGAAAAAAACCAAAAAACCAAAAGTCAAAATAGTTCAAACAAAGCAAGACAGGGAAAGTCTAGGTAAACTAGGAGAGAGTCTGCTGGAAAAATTCCCTCGTTCCTAAGCTGACGAGGCTAGTGTGAGCTTAGTAACTAGACTCCCAGTCAAGCTGAGAGTGACGACCCTTATAAACATAATGGAATAAAAAACAAAGCCCCATCATCGCCAACAAAAAGAAACAACCTAGTTTTAACTGCGAAACTGTCACAAAGCCCCGTCATCGCCAACAAAAAGTTCAATTGCGAAACTGTCACAAAGCCCCGTCATCGCCAACAAAAAGTTCAACTGCGAAACTGTCACAAAGCCCCGTCATCCTCAGCTTGACTGGGGATCTAGTTCTCTTGTTCCAAAGCTGGAGCTTAGGAACGAGACAAAATCAACCCATAAAAATATAATTGATTAACAATAAATACTAAAACAATTTGATACAATCAACATATAAAATATCAGGGCTATATAATGAAAGAGCCTTAGATGCACTTATACCTAGAAAGCATGTGCTTTCATAATATAAAAAAAGATAGAT
>JAERRX010000005.1 GCA_016735225.1 Sulfurimonas sp.
TTGTTTTAAACCAAGGCG
Source organism: Sulfurimonas sp. (assembly GCA_016735225.1). GTDB lineage: Bacteria > Campylobacterota > Campylobacteria > Campylobacterales > Sulfurimonadaceae > Sulfurimonas. The sequence goes on from JAERRX010000005.1 coordinate 19, forward strand.
ATATTGCTGAGATGAAAACGGGTGAAGGTAAAACATTAGTTGCAACACTTCCAGCTGTATTAAATGCTATGAGTGGAGATGGTGTACATGTTGTAACATTCATTGATAATTTAGCCAGGAGTTGGAAAACCATCCAGTGCTCCGGTACATTGGAGCAGCAGGTCGTCAGCACCCAGTGAAGTCTGTCTCGTTCGTTTTTGCAATAAGGTTATGGAGGGCTAATTATTGTTTTAGTCTTATTTGCTTAAAATCATATATACTTGTCTTTTTAGCTAGTTTTTCTATACAAGAATATTAAGGCATATAGATTAATTAAGTAGTATTACTATATGAATATGATAGGATTACAGAATAGCAAAAAAAAGGGAGTCCCACGATGACACAAAAAGAGGAGCTAGAAAGTATTCAAAAAGCACTAGAAGTGTCGCCAAAAACAGCAAGTAGCCTTATGGATGGAAAGAAAGATATTTATAAATTTAGAAAAGCAAATCCTAAAATATATAGGTATGTTCTTATTGGAATAGCGATTGAAAGAAGTGGCATGAATATTAGGCAAATGCGACAAGCAATAGAAACCTACAAGGTGTTTTCAAAAAAAGAAGAGGATACAAATGAGTAAAATGGAGGTGGAGGTTAATCAAGGGGAAATAATAGTCTCATCTAACCTCTTAGCTGAATATTTTGGGAAAAGTCCTGCTACTGTAACTAACTGGAAAACAACAAAAAATCTACCAATTCATGACAAGATAAAAGGGAAATACCGTTATGAGCTGATTTCTACTGTTGCTTGGAAAAAGACAAATATTAAAGAAAAATTTAGTCCTAATAAACAGAATGTAATAAATACAGAAGTAGATGATAGTTTTAAGATAAATTTACCTTTTGATATACAAATTGGAGAGATAGACTTAAATAACTCGCAACATCTTGGGGTATTGGCACTGCACCCTTTCGGAGAAATGATAAGGGATACTTTAAAGGCAAGAGAAGATATTTTACAAAAAAGACTTAAAACAGCAGAACAAAAAAAAGAATTAGTTTCTACTAAGGATGCTTTTCGAAGTATTACGGAGGTTGCTTATGGATTAAGGAGTAGTATGCAAAATATGCTAAGGATACTACCTAGAGAGTTACATAATAAGAAAATAGGAGAAATTAAGAATATTTTAAATGCTGAATTTAAAAGTTCATTAGAGAGCATTAGAGATATAGATAATTGTAGAGAAGAAGATAATTTGCATCTTTATGATGTAATAGAGATTGTAAGTGAATTACTCCATAAAAAGATACCTCTATCGGAAATTGTAAAACAGTTAGAAAAACTAGATAAAGTAAAGAAAGGAACAGTAAAATGAGTGTATATACTAAGATGACTATGGGACTAAAAGATGCTTTGAGTTGGATAGATGAAGAATCTACTGCGAGATGGGCAGAAAATAATATATTTCTTACTCTTGATGTTTCTCCTATGACAGGAATGATGAATTTTAAAAAAACACCATGGATTGAAGAGATTTTGGATGATTGGGACAAGGTCTGGGTAGAGGGGTATAATATTATGGCTTCTACTCAAACTGGGAAAACTACAATTGAGTTTATTTGTATCTTTAAAGAATTGGATACAAACCCTTGCATTATGCAATTAACTATACCTAATGATAAAGCAGTTCCACTTTTTTTAAAGAAAAAATTTAATCCATTCTTGAGGGGAATTAAGTCCTTACAAAATAAAATATCTCTTCGCAAGAAACAAGAGAAAGACAGAACAAGCGATGCTTTAAAAGAAGTTGCAGGTGGTATGGTTTTTATAAACGGTAATACAGAAAACAATAGAAGAAGTAATACTGTTAAAAATATATTTATTGATGAAGCAGCACTAATGAATAAGGGAGACAAAGAAGAGCTTGAGGGGAGAACTAAATCTTTTGAAGATAAAGGGCGGAAGATGTTTTGTGTATCTTCAAGAAAGCATTCGGGGGATGAAATAGAAGTTGCTTATGTAAATAGTTTTTGTAAAAAATCATTAATGTTTGAGTGTCAAGGATGTAAGAAGTTTTTTTATCCAAAACGAGAACATTTTAAATATTTTACCGAAAAGGAATATAGAGAAAAATATAATTTAGATGGACTAGGAAACAGAAATGACTATACTAGAGAAGCAATAGAAACAGCACATGTGGAGTGTCCTTATTGTGCATACAAGACAACGACAGAAATAATAAAGAGGTTGATTTTAGAAAAAAAAGTAAAACTTATTATCACGGAGGGGTCAGAAGAAGATATTGTTTATGGATATAAATTAAATGCCCTTGCTACAGGACTAACGAAGTATTCAACAATAGCAAAACTACTTATAGAAGCAGAATCCGACCCACAAAAGCTATCAACCGTATATCAAGATTATTTTAATGAAGTGTATAAAATAAAGGCAAATGTTACAAGCAGTTCCGAAGTTTTGAATTTATCTAATAAATATGAAGAGTGGGTTATCCCTGATGACACGATAGGGTTATATATGGGTGTAGATTCTCAAAAAGGATATTTTTGGGCTACAATCGTAGCAATAGAATTTAACCTTGTGTCTAATATGGTATGGTGTGGTAGAATAGAAGATGAAGCAACAATAGAGGCGATTATGGACAGAGAGTTCTTTTATTCTGACGGGGAAGTCTATTATGGAGGTATAAGGAGAGCATACCACGATTGGCAGGGATACAAGACTCCAAAAAAAGAATATGTAACAAATGCAGATACAGGAGAAGTTGTGTCGAGTATGATTTTAGATATGCCTCAAAGAGTTAAAGAGCTTGTCTTTAGAATGTCGGAAAAATACGGAGCAAGAAGTGATGGGACAGAAAGGTATTATGGAGTAAGAGGTGAGCAACATCTTTCTAATGATAGAGCATTTATTCCAACAAAGACAGGATTAATAGTTGAAGGTTATAAAGAGAAGAGAGAGATTAAGACACTTAAAGTTAATACTACTCTTTTAAAAACAGCCTTTATGTCAAGCCTTGCACGGTCAATATCGAAATCTAATGCCGAAGAGGGAACAGAGGCTTATGAGTATGAAGATAGATTACATTACATAAATAAAACTGAAGTAGAAAGGCTTAGAAGTAGAGAGAAAATAATAAATACAGATTACGACAGACAGATAACATCAGAAACATTTGCTAACCATATCGTAGATGGAAGAGTTAGTAAGTTTATGTATTGGAACGGCACTAGAGATAACCATTTCTTAGATTGTCTTGCCTATATACATACTGCAATAACACAAGATAGCTTATATGGAGTTCCTAAACCAACAAGACAAGTCCATAACGAAAATGATTTTTCCGTTATGGACTCTCTAATGTAGCTATTTTAAAAAAATAAAGCTTTTTAAGGATATATATTGTATTATAAGATAAATTATTTTTAGAGGATGTTTCTAATGGCAAGAGAGTCTATCATTGATAAAATCACAGAACTTGAAGAGCAACGAGATAAGTTGCGAATACAGCTCACTGATAATGCTAAAATAAAAACACTTCAAGGACAGGGGAGTCAGGGGGCTAGAACTGAATTTTTTGACCCTACTATTCTTAGGCGACTACTTAAAGAAATTATGTCAGAGTTATCCGTATTGTATAGATATAAAGGTATGTAATGGCAACTGATACTCAATTCGATTTAATTAACTACATTCAACAAACTTCTCTTATTCAGGGTTCTCCTAATACTACATACGGCAAAAGTACTTTTGATGGAAATATAGAAAAGAATGGAGACCTAACTAGAAGAAGTCGTAGAGATATAAACTATCATTTGCTTAACGGTACAGACATAAGTGCATTTCTTAATGCTGAAGTTACAGGAGTTATCGGTAGTGGTGTAAATATACAAAGTAGAACAGGTGTAGCGAAAATTGACAAAAGCTTTGAAAGTTATTTAGAAGAACACTCAGAATCAGATAATTTTGAAACATCAGGTATGTGGGGTAGAGATGAGGCTTGGGCAAAAATTATCCATTTTTCTAAACTTCAAGGAGGTATAATAGTTAGACATCATTATAATAATTCGTGGAAAATACCATATAAGATGGAAATTATTAGTATTGACATGATAGATTTCTCTAAAAATTTCAGACAAGATAATGTTGAAAATGGCTTAAAGAAAGATAAATATCAAAAAGTGATTGGAATTTATCTCTATGATAAAGATAGGATTACCTCTACTTTATACCCTATGGAAAATATGACCTATTATATTAATGCTTGGACTTCTATATCTCAAAAATCTGCAATATCTCAAATTGTTTCTTTACTTCCTACATTGGATGATTATTTACAACATAAGAGTAGTGCCGTTAAAGGTGCGATAGAAAGAGCAAAAAATGGTGTGTATTGGCATACCGAACTCTATGATACTTTACTTGAGGCAATTAATGAAGAGATAAAAACTTCAAAAACTTCAGCAGGTTCTAAAGTATTAAAAATAAAAGATTTAATGACAAGTCTTGCTAGTAGAGGTGTGGGGGTTTCTGGGGCAACAACAACCCCTAAAGATGATAAAATAACTCAAATATCTAGCAAAATAGATAGTGAGTTAGAGGTAATATCACATCAATCACAAAAAGAGATGGCAGCAGCCGTTGGTGGAAGCAAAATAGGCATATATAAGGATTCTGGGGATAGTAATTATGCAGGAATAATGGGAGTGAGTGCGAGGGATGAGGTCTATTATAAATCAATATTTAATATATTTAAGACTAAAATAATAGATGAATACCTTGTTAGGCTATTTCAGGTTGGGATACAGTCGGGAAGTATAGAACTATCTAAAGCTAAATATTTTGAAAATCCTAAAAAGTATATGAAGTGGGATGTTTTAAGAACTTCTAAAATAGTTCTTGACCCTGCGAAAGATGCAGTGAGGGTTAAAAATCAGCTTCTTAGCGGTGCAACAAATCTTGGGATAGTATATGCAGAAAAAGCGATGGATTGGTTTGATGAAGAGTCAAAAAAAACAGATATAGAAATAAGGATAGAACAAATGAGAATAGATAAATGGAAAAAAGCAGGACTTGAAAATCCAAATATAAAAAATGAAAAGGATATTAAATGAATAAGATATTAATAGACTCTGATATTACATGTTGGGGCTTTAGTTCAAGATGGTTATCACGAGAATTATCTGAAATGAAAGGAGATATAGAAGTAACAATATCTTCGCTAGGTGGAGATGTTTTTGAGGGTATATCTATGTTTAATGCTTTACGGAACTATTCTAAAGAAAAAGGTAAAGTTACAACGATAGTGAATGGTAAAGCTATGAGTATAGCCTCTCTTCTGTTTCTTGCAGGGGATGTTAAAAAAGCTTATGAAAATTCTACAATTATGATACATAAAAGTTGGACTTGGTTATCTGGAAATGCAGATGATTTACAAAAAGAATCAAATATTTTAAATAGTATAGATTTAATTATGGCAAAAACTTATGGAAAATATATGAAAGGATCAGAAAAGTCTATCTTGGATATTATGGCTAAAGAGGGTTGGTATATAGGTAGAGAGCAATTAGAAAAGACTAATTTTGTTGATGAGTTTATTTTGACAGACAATGAAACACAAACAATAAATAAAGAAGATTATACAGGAGCGATGGCAAGATTTAGTGCTAAAGCAATAGAACAACAGATAAATCCTGATTTGGAAATGACACGAAAATCTATACTTGATTGTAATGATGGACAATGTCCTATGGTGGCTTCTTCAGAAGTTTCTGTACCAACTGCTTCAGATAGCGAAAAACCAGAAGAAATTAAAAAAGGGAATACTATGACTAAAGAAGAAGTTAGTGCCATTCAAGCGCAAAATAAGATTCTAATGCTAAATAGAGATACTTTAAAGGCAAGAATTGAAACCTTAGAAGTAGAAAATAAAGTAGCTTTAGATAGTAATAGAGCAGCAGTAGTGAATTTTGAAAATCAGTTATCTGAAATACAACAAGTGATGCAGTCAAGAATAAGAGAGGCATTCGCTACAAATGTTGCGAGTGAACCTACTATACTGGCAATGATTTTAGCAAATAATGATAAAGATAGTTCTGAAATAGCAATAGCAGCAAAGTCAAATACTGAATCTTTAAATCAAGGTGAAACTTTGGATGTAAAGAAAGAATCGGATATAGCAATGTATGCAAGATTAAATAAAGGGAGCATAAGATAATGGCAGTAGTAGAATACAAGGCAGACAATTTGATTGTAGCAGGTAAAGAATTAATTACTTCGGATGTATTAAAATTAGAATCAGGGGTAGTTGTAAGAGGTGAGGTTCTCAAAAAAGGGACAACAGGATTAGTCAAGTTTAACGGAACAGATGATATTCCTTATTGTATATCATTGCAAAATATAGATGCAAGTGGAAGTGTTATGAGTATTTCATATACGACTTGTGGTTCGGTATTGGGTTCGGAATTGGTATTCGCAAATGGTGCATTAGGTGATTTCAGAGATGCTTTTGTAACAGAAACACAGATAAGTGTAGAGGAGTAGAAGATGGCATTAATAAAAGATAGAAAAGATTTTGTTAGAGGTGTAAGCGTAATTGTTGAGATTGATATGGGTATTCAAGCATTAGCTTTCCCATCAGTTAAATTACATAAAACAAAAACAATAGAATATGATGTAGCAGTAATAGAGGGTACAACGGTTGCCTATAATTCATTTGCAAAAACTTCAAATACTACGATTAAAGATGGAAAAAGTATAGTAACTATTTCTGCTGTAAATTTAAATGATAGTATTTCTAAAGATGCAATAGAAGCAGATGCTATAAAATTTGGTCAAAATGAATATGGTGAGGGAGAGATAGATGCCGAAACTGAATCAGCATTAAATGGTGTTGGAAGATTAAGACTTAACCATCTTGCAACGAGTAAGGCAATTATTTATGAATCTATTACTACTCATCAGATTAAGGATGGATACGAAACAGTAAATGGGTTACAGGATATAGTTTTCGCCGTGCCTAGCAGTAATAAGATTGTATTTGATGGTTCAACCGAGGGTCAAAAATATTGGTCATCTTCAACAGATTCAAAACCATTTGATAATATTGTAGCAGGGTATAATCAAATGCGAGTAAAACCAAGCTTTGCTATTATGAATGATGTTACTTTTGGAAGAATGGTTGCATCAGCTCAAATTGTTGGAACTCAGTTTAACCAGTCTAAGCCACAAAATTGGTATTTGAATACAGATATTAACCCAACTGCTCAATTTTATAGAGGTGGAAGAATGGTTCATAATGGAGTTGTTTTAGATATTTATGTAGAGAGACAACGGAAAGCAGATGGAAACCCTTATATGCCAACAGAATATGTTGTTCTTTCATCTCCTATAGGAGAAATGAATTTTGGTGGTATTCCAATTGTTGATAATGGTGGGATTAGAAATATAGTTGCAGAATGGGATGTTCAAGAGGTAATTACATTTAATCCTCCGTTGCATGAGCTTGTGGTAAGAACTGCTCCATTGCCAACTCTTAAAAATGGAGAGGGTTATTATTCTATGAGAATAGAATCATAATAAATGCAGAAAATCAAAGTTGAGTTAAAATGTAATTTTGGGTTAAGTGTAGCAGGAGATATTGTAGAAATTAACTCTACGATAGCTACTGCTATGATTGCACGAGGCGATGCTAGAGATGGGAGAAATAAAAATCTTCCATCTGAAGATAAAATAAAGCCACTTAATTTAGAAATTTCTAAATTAAAAGCTTTAAATAAAAAGCTTGAAACAAAGATAAGAGCTTTAACAAAGCAGACAACTGCCATAAAAAAATAGGAGATATGATGGGATATAAAATTGAAATATTGAAAGAAGTATCTATAAATGGAAATAATCTTAAAAAAGGGACTATCAGAATAGTATCACTTTCTTTGAGAGATAGTCTTATTAAAGATGAGTTTGCAAAATTATATATAGAAAAAAGAAAAAAGAC
>JAERRX010000099.1 GCA_016735225.1 Sulfurimonas sp.
ACTTGTGGGGCATTTTTTGCTTTTTATGAGCATCTAGATAAGGGGGAATAAAGACAAATATTTAAAATCACAAAACTATATGCTTAGTTATAAAGAAAGAGAGCTTCTAAAGAGTCAAAAAATGCTTATTGTTGGAAGAAAGTTTATACTAGATATTGATAGATTTGTCTTTATTGCCCCTTATCTAGATGCTCATAAAAAGCAAAAAATGCCCCACAAGTTTAAAGAGGAGTGTAGAGTTTTACATATAGAGCCAAAACTTCGCCCTTTTTTATATAAAAATGAGATGGCATTTAAAAAAGTAAAAGAGCTACTGGGTCTCTAGCATAGCCTTTGATACCCTTTGAGTAGCATAAACTTTCATTGTAAAAGATGATAATATTACCTTATCATCTCTTTTGAAGTTTATTGGCAGGTTTACTCCTATTATCCAGTCACTTTTATTTATAGCATCTAAAAAATCATAAAAATTTTGTGGTGAGTTTATAGAAGAGCTTGTGTTTACTTCATAAACAGCAAATGGTTCTTCATCTTCTGCTTTATTTAGTTTTGATAGATTTAGTGAGATAAAATAGATTTTGTGTTGTTTTTTAAACTTTTTTGGATTGAAAGATGTGTCAAAAGCTGTGACAATTTTCCTGCTATTTGAGTTGAGTTCTTTTAGTTTTTTTAAAACGACATCATTAAATTTTTCATATTTTCTTAGTTCAAGTTTTGCTTTGTTTAGACTTCCTCTTTGTTTTCTATACTCTTTTCCTTCTGGAATCAACACAGCAAAAGAAAATACAAGAACCAATATAAGTAAAAAAATACTAAGTGCTAAGAGATATATGCTCTGTCTTGAAATATTAATCTTCATTGAAAAAACCTTGCTTACCCTCTGTTTCATAATCTGTATAGTTCGTAGATACAAAACGAAGCCAACCGTTTTGCATAGCATAAAAATTGCTATATGTTTTATGAAAAATAGAGCGGAGTGGTGCTTGAAGCATAAAGTTGTATGTATCTTTATTTGGTGTAACACCATAAAGAATAAGTCCGTTTTCTAGTAGAGTTGCTTGTGAAAGTGTGATTCTTTGCGGAACTAGATCAAATAAATTTGCTATAGAGTCTTTTAAAACTGTGTTTTTAGTATTTATTGTCTCATATTGCAAGGTCTCCTTTTCTATGAAAGTTATCTGGTCTTGCATCTGTGTAATATTTTTCTTCAACTCAACTTGTGTATTAGACACCTCTTTTAAGTTTTGAGCAAACTTATACTCTTTAAAAATTAAAAATAGATATGTAACAAAAAGCATAAAAATAGTAATACTAAAAAAAGTGAAAAGTAGTTGCATCTCTGAAGATAAAATATTTTTCTTTCTTGGACCTATAAAGCTATATCTCATTTTTGCTCCATCTTTGCTAATTCTGAGAGTTCATAACATAGGTCTAGCTGTCTGATAAATACATTTAAAAACATCTCTTCTTCTAAGTAACGCTTCAAATCCCTGCTTACACCTACACCATCTGCAATATATATATCTTGAACAAATTCACTTTTATATTTTTTACCCTTATAAAAATCACTGACAGAACTTTGTATCAGAGAATAGCGCTGATAATCTTCGTTGAAACCCGTTTCTTCATCTTCAGGTGTTGCAAGAGAATCTTCTATCAAACTATTGTCTTCCTCTTCTGAAAACTCATCTATTTCATCGAAACTATCTAGGTCTTCAATCTCTCCAAAATCATCAACTGACTCTAAATCATCTATCTCTTCTAAGTCTATAGCTGCTTCTAGTTCTAGGTCGATGTTAGTGTTGTCATCTTCTATAGTGAGTTCTGAATGTTTGTTGCTGTGTTGTACTATGATATATTGAGCAAAAAGTAATTCAGAATTGTTAAATATTGATAAGCTTAGACGACCATCTTCTACTAATAAAAATATAGCTAATGATGAGTCTATCTTATCTTTGAAAAAGTTTGTCAACAAAACAAAAGGAGAAAAAATAAAATCAACACCAATTTCTCCATATTTTTTTTGTATCTTGTTTAAATCTGCCTTAGAAGTATAATATGTCCATTTTTTTTTATAGCATATATATTTAGATACTTCCAAGTCATAAAACTTAGACATCTCTTTTGATTTGCAAGTAGGTATTGCACCTTGTGCAACTGAAGTATCTAAAATAGAGATATAAAAAAAAGGAGATTCTGAAATAAATGAGTCTATATACTCATACATTTTAGCACTAACATTAGTTGTCTCAAAAGTTTCAGACTCGCTAAGTACAGAACCTTTTCTTCCACACTCCTCAATATATATAATGGTTCGAGAATATTCAAGAACAATATTGACATATATTTTATTATACATAAGTTCTAAAAGCTTACTAAACACTACTCATCTCCACAAAGAGGATGTGCTTTATTATAATTTTGTTGTTTCAATGCACTACCTAATTTTGTATATATTTGTGTTGTTGCCATCGTAGAATGACCAAGTAACTCACTTACATCTGCTATGGGCGCTCCAGAGTTTAATAGTTCTGTTGCATAGGAATGACGCAACTGGTGAGGAGTAACTTTTAGTCCCACTTTTTTAAAAACTTTATTAACTATATATCTTAGACTGTTTTCGCTTAATCTTTCATCATTTAGCTCAAAAAGAAATGTTTTTGGAAAATTAACTGAGAAATATTGATCTAAAAGCTCTCTAGTTGAACTCAAAAGAGGTATATCTCTATGTTTGTTTCCTTTTCCTAAAACTCTAACCCATTCACTAGATATATCTTCAAGCTTTAAAGATGAGAGTTCTGATATTCTCAAACCTAGAGAGTAAAGCATAGTTACAATTAGCTTATTTTTAAGCTCTGCAACTTCTAGGGCTTCGAGTATATGCTTGTGCGAGATTGGTTTTGGTAGTGTTGAGGCAACTTTTATGCTGTCATCTGAAATGAGAGTTACTTTCATTTTGTTGTCATTTAAGTAGGATACAAAGCTTCTAACTGCACTTAGTTTTTTACTTATTGTTCTTGCATTAAGTTTAGATATTAGTATTCTGTATGGCATTAAATTTATAGTTGTTAGCTCAGGTTTGACCTCAATTTCGGCAACATTAAGTGCCTCTCTTAAGGAAGAATCATAAGTTTTTATAGTCAGATCGGAGTATCCTCTAAAGTCTTCTAAAAACTCTAAAAAGGCAACTCTCTTTTTATTTAGTAACTTTTTCAAGAAGCTTCTTAAAGTTGTTGTGATATTTTGCCGAGTTTCTTACTAATGTTTTATCAGTAATGACACTAGGGGCAAGTTTTGTGTATGAATCCATCATTATATGACAAATAGTCCTTATCTTAGCCTTGTCAGCATCTGAGATAACATCTTGTGAAGCCATCTTGTTTATGATGTGCATATATTTTTTTGCATCATTGTTGTATGAACTATATTTTAAAGAGGTTATCGACTGTGCCATTATAGTAGATGCCATTCTATTGTAAACATCTATGCTAAAAGCTTCTTTTGCTAAAGTTAAAGATTTTTCATAATCACCAACTTCAAAGTAGTACTTTGCTTTTAAAGATTTGCCATAAGATGGGTTTACTAAAAAGTAGGCTCCCATGGAAAATATCAGGAAAAAAGCTATACTCGGAATCAATATTTTAGACTTCATAGTTCTCCAGTTTTTTTTCAATAAAAGCCCTAGCTTCTTCTAGCTCCATATCTTCAAGGTTTATAGGCTCAGATGCATAATAGTTTAAGATGCCAAAGGGCTTAGGTACTACAAATCTATCCCAACTACTTAACTGCCAAAACTTTGTTGGCACTATTCTAACTAAAACTATTTTTGTTTTTGTTTTTTGTGACATTACTATGATGCCATCTGCTACTTTATGTCTTGGTCCTTGTGGTCCATCTGGTGTTATACCAATATCAAAACCACTTTTTATACTCTTCATAGCCTGTATCAAAACTCTTGCGGCATTTCTATTTGAAGAACCAGCTATAGTATCTAAGCCAAAATATTTTATAGTTTTTGAGATAAGTTTACCATCAAAATGAGGTGATATCAATACCTTTGCGTGAGCTTTTTTTCTATAAAATTTATATAGATATGGTAGCATCAAAAGTTCACCATGCCAGCAAGCAAAAATGATCGGCTCATCTCCAATGCTTTTAGGTGCATTAAAAATTTTACGATTTGTAAAATATATAAGTCTTATAAGCAAGGATGCTATAAAGGGAAGCATAAGAAGTGCAAAAGCACGACTTATCTTTTTAAGCAACTATCTCACCTGTTAAAATTGTTCTTCCGATAGAAGTTATCTTAACATCTCTAAACTCTCCTAAAAGCTCATCTGAACCTTTTACTTTGATAACAATATTTTCATCACTTCTACCACTTACATAATAATCTTGAATAAGATTTTCAAAATAAACACGATAAGTTTTGCCTAAAGATGTAGCATTTATCTCATCTAGTATATCTGTATGTATGTTTTGTAGTCTTGTAAGTCTTGTGGATGCTATATCTGCATCGACTGTATTTGTAAAATGCTCAGCTTGAGTTTGTGGTCTAGGGGAGTACTTAAAAGAAAAAATCTGGTTAAATCTAACTTGATTTATAACATCTAGTGTATCTTCAAAATCCTCATCACTCTCTCCTGGAAAAGCTACTATAACATCTGTAGAGATACTAACATCTGGACACTCTTGGCGAAGTTTTTTTACACGGTTTAAGAACCACTCTTTTGAGTAACCTCTTTTCATATCTTTTAAAACTTTTGTGCTTCCGCTTTGTAGTGGCATGTGCATCGATTTGCATATCTTAGGGTTTTTAGCAAACTCTTCTATAAACTCATCATCCATGTGAAAGGGGTGTGGAGAGGTAAAGCGAATCCTTTGTAGCTCTTTTATCTTACTAAGTTCTTGAAGAAGTTTTGTGAAGTTTACTTTTTCACGGTCTCCTGAAAAACGACGACCATAGTTGTTTACATTTTGTCCTAAGAGAAAGATCTCTTTAGCTCCACCATCTACCGCTCTTGATGCCTCTCTTATGATAAGGTCTATAGGTATAGATATCTCATCACCACGAGTTTTTGGAACTATGCAGTAGGTGCAAGACTTGTCACAACCCATAGATATATTTATAAAAGCTTTATATGTAGATGTTCTAAAGTCATCAAAAGCAAACTCACTCTCATCATAGTTTATATCTACTTCTACTGCCTTATCTTTGTGTAAAACTTCACTGATTTTAGAAACATTTCTAGCACCTAAAACAAAGTTTACATAGGGAGCTCTTTTGATTATCTCATCGCCTAAGTGAGAGGCAGTACAACCACAAACACCTATCTTTGCATCTACTTTTTTCTTTTTGTTAAAAATTCCTAACTCTGAAAAAAGTTTAGACACGGGTTTTTCTCTAACAGAACAAGTATTTATCAAGATAAGATCAGCATCTTTTAAGTCATCTGTTGTTTCATAGTTATCTTTTTCTCGCAGTTGAGCTATGATATGCTCGCTATCACGAGAGTTCATAGCACAACCTAAGGTTTCAATAAAGAGTTTTTTCACTACTTTGTATTCCTATTTTATGATGTGAACTTGGTACATATATTCATTATCTGAAAGACCAAACTTAACTTCACTCATATAAAAACTTTTGCCTTTTTCTTCAAAGTAGTCTTGAAGTGAAAGTAGGTCTTTGTGAGAGTTGTCTCTATCAAAATAGTAGATCATATTTCCCTCTTTTTCAACACTCGCCTCAATCTTTTCTATATCAGCTTTCTTTGGCTTTGTGTCAATATCTGTTCTTGCAAATTTTAATTCCATTATATATCCTTGAGTATTATCTTATAAAAGTTTTGCATTATATACTAAATGTACTAAAAGTCTGATTAAGACTAGTTTTGATATAATAACAAACCTCATAAGAAATCCCAAACTGTTATATTTATTTTTTGTGAAACAACTATTAAAAGGATATAAATATGGAAAAAATATTAGATATTATAGATGCTATCGCACATGAAAAAGGTCTTCAACCTGAAAAAGTTACAGAAGCTTTAAAAACAGCATTTGCACAAACTGCAAAAAGAGTTATTGATAGAAACTTTGCTTTTGTTGCCGAGATAAACAAAGAAACAAAAAGTATAGATATTATTCAAACTATCACAGTTGTAGGAGATGATGATCCAAAGTTGCTAGATGAAGAAAATGCACCTGCATATATCTCCATCACAGATGCAAGAGAGTATGATGACCAAGTAGAGCTAGAAGACCAGCTTCAAGTTCCACATTCATTAGAAGAGTATGGAAGAACAGGTGCTTCTCAACTTCACCGTGAGATAGAGTTTCATATACAAAGACTTGTAGAAGATGAACTTTTTAACAAGTATAAGTCAAAGACAGGAACTTTGGTAACGGGAAGAGTTACTAGTGTAGATGCTCAAAATGCAACATATATAGAAGTAGATGAGGTTCGTGCTGTCCTTCCTATGAGAAGCCGTATTAAAGGTGAAGTATTTGTAAAAGGAGACCACTTAAAAGCTGTTGTTCGCCGTGTAAATATGGATAAAGAAAATGGCATCCAGATAGAGCTTTCTCGCACAAGTCCAAAGTTTTTAGAAGAACTTTTAGCACTAGAGGTTCCTGAGATTGCAGATGGTACTGTTATAGTAGAAAAATCTGCTCGCATCCCTGGTGAAAGAGCAAAAGTAGCACTTTTAAGTACTCACCCTCAAGTAGATGCTGTTGGAGCAACTGTTGGTGTTAAGGGTGTTCGTATAAATGCCGTTAGCTCTGAGCTTATCGGCGAAAACATAGACTGTGTAGAGTTTACGAGTATTCCTGAACTTTTTATATCAAGAGTTATGAGTCCTGCAATTATCTCTCATGTTGAGATAGTTAAAAATGAAGAGGGTGAAGCAGAAAAAGCAATAATAACCCTACCTGTTGATCAAAAGTCAAAAGCGATAGGTAAAAGTGGTATAAATATCCGTCTAGCATCTATGCTAACTGGGCTAAATATCGAACTCATCGAAAACGACCAAGTCACAAATGAAGATGGCGAGATAGAAGAAGCTAAAGATGGTGTTGATGCACTTGAGGCATTGTTTAACTAAGTGTTTCAACCTAGATAGTGTCATAGCCTCGATCTTAACTGAGGTTGTTCTAAGTGGTGGTTTTACCTTTGATAAATAAGCTTGTTGAAAAGTTTATCATAAATGCTTATAAATTATGATAATATCCCAAATATATTTATATTAGGATTTTTATGTCATTTACTTCACTTGGACTATCTGCTCCACTACTTAAAGCTATTAAAGAGCAGGGTTACGATACACCTACACCTATTCAGGCTCAATCAATACCGATCATTTTAAAAAGACAAGATATTTTAGCGGGTGCTCAAACAGGAACAGGAAAAACTGCTGGTTTTACTCTCCCCATGCTAGAGCTACTAAGTCGCTCAAAAACATCTCAAGGGCATAAAGCTCACTATGTTAAGGTTCTTATACTTACTCCAACTAGAGAGTTAGCATCTCAAGTAGAAGAGAGTGTTAGAACTTATGGAAAGCATCTAGCTTTTAAGTCCACAGTTATATTTGGTGGAGTTAAAATAAACCCTCAGATAACCGCTCTTCGTAGAGGAGTAGATATAGTCGTAGCAACCCCTGGTCGGCTACTTGACCATATATCTCAAAAAACTATAGACCTCTCGAAGGTGGATTTTCTTATACTTGATGAAGCCGATAGAATGCTCGATATGGGTTTTATAAATGATATAAAAAAAGTTATAGCTGTTTTACCAAAAGAGAGACAAACTCTTCTTTTTTCTGCAACATACTCAGATGCCATAAAAAAACTTTCTCAAAGTTTTTTACGCTCCCCCGCACTCATAGAAGTAGCAAGAAGAAATACTTCTAGCGAAACAGTAAAACAGGCTACCTACCCAGTAGATAAAGAGAGAAAGAGAGAACTTTTAACTCACCTCATAAACAAAGGTCAGTGGACACAGGTTTTAGTTTTTACAAGAACAAAACATGGTGCAAACCGACTAAGTGGACAGCTGGAAAAAGATGGAATCTCAGCAGTTGCTATTCATGGAAACAAAAGTCAAAATGCTAGAACAAAAGCTCTCGCAGACTTTAAAGCGGGCAAGGTAAAAGTTCTAGTAGCAACTGATATAGCAGCACGAGGTATAGATATAGACCAGCTTCCTCATGTGGTAAACTATGAGCTTCCAAATGTAAGTGAAGACTATGTCCACCGCATAGGGCGAACAGGTCGTGCAGGCAATGAGGGCGAAGCCATATCTCTTGTTTGTGTAGATGAGAATGAATTTTTAGCAAATATTGAAAAACTTATACATAAAGATATTCCAAAAGTTTGGGAAAAAGGTTTTAAACCAGACCCATCTATAAAAGCTGAACCTATCAATATGGGTGGAAATCGTGGAGCGAGAAACAAACCTCGTGGCGGAAACAATAACAACACAAATACAAGAAGAAACTCTAACTCTTCAAGAAATGCAAATCGTTCTAGGTCAAGATAAGGCTATGGAGTGTGTTAAGATTAAATATATTCAAGTTAAGATGACAGGCTGACTATAGTTCTTAATATTTGTTTGATTGAAGTGATTTTTCTTTAAGAAAATCCTCTAAGTAAAATATCACAAATATTTAGATATAATCGCGACTATTATTTTACTCACAAAGGGTTTTTCACATGAAAAAAGAAGTTAAAAAAGTAGTCCTTGCTTATTCTGGTGGACTTGATACTAGTGTTATTTTAAAATGGCTACAAGATGAATACAGATGCGAAGTTGTCACTTTTACGGCGGACTTAGGTCAAGGCGAAGAGCTAGAACCAGCAAGAGTCAAAGCACTAGAGTTTGGTATAAAGCCTGAAAATATTTTTATAGATGACTTAAGAGAAGAGTTTGTAAAAGATTTTGTATATCCTATGTTTAGAGCAAATGCCATCTATGAAGGAGAGTATCTTTTAGGCACTTCTATAGCTCGACCTCTCATAGCTAAAAGACAATCCGAAATAGCTAAACTTACGGGTGCTGATGGAGTTAGTCACGGAGCAACAGGAAAAGGGAACGACCAAGTTCGTTTTGAGATGGGTTACTTATCGCAAGACTCAACCCTAACTATTATCGCACCATGGAGAGAGTGGGACTTAAACTCTCGTGAAAAACTTCTATCTTATGCCGATGAGCATGGTATATCCATAGAGAAAAAAGGCAAAAAATCTCCCTACTCTATGGATGCCAACCTACTTCATATCTCTTATGAGGGCGGAATACTTGAAGACCCATCAGCAGAACCAGAAGAGTCTATGTGGCTATGGACAACTTCTCCGCAAAATGCTCCAGATAAAGCACAATACATAGAGCTTGAGTATAAAAATGGCGACCCCATCGCACTTGATGGAAAAGAGTTAAGCCCAGCAACAATGCTTAAAACATTAAATGAGATTGGCTCAAAACATGGAATCGGACGAGTTGATATAGTAGAAAATCGCTTTGTTGGAATGAAAGCTCGTGGATGCTATGAAACCCCCGGTGGAACTATCATGTTAAAAGCACATCGTGCCATAGAGTCTATAACCCTTGACCGTGAAGCAGCACATCTTAAAGATGAGATGATGCCTAGATATGCAAAACTTATATATAACGGTTTTTGGTTTGCACCAGAAAGAGAGATGCTTCAAGCTGCTATTGACAATACTCAAAAGTATGTTCAAGGAAAGGTTCGCCTAAAACTTTACAAAGGAAACATCATGGTAGTTGGAAGAACATCAGATCTATCACTTTTCAGTGAGGAATATTCAACATTTGAAGAAGATGAAGTTTATGATCAAAAAGATGCACAGGGCTTCATTAAACTAAATGCTCTTCGATTTATTATCGAAGGTAAAGCACATAGAGATAAATAAGGATTATAATTTATGAGTATAACTAAAATAGACATGAACTCTCCAGAGTTTATAAATGAGATGGAAAAAACTGTTTCCTTTACTGATCGTGTTATTAAAAATTTAGGACTAGAATACAACCCTGAACTTACAGTAAATGAAGGTGTTCAGATGGGTCTTGCTAGAAACAAGATGATGTACAACAAAAGATTTTGTCCATGTTTTATGGTTGAAGAAGTTGATGGAAAGCACCAAAGTGTAGATAGGAGAACCTGTCCTTGTGAGCCAGCTAAAACAAAAGAGATACCCGAAACAGGCTCCTGTCACTGTGGGATATTTTGCACTCCTGAGTTTGCTGCAAAAAAACGCTTAGAGCTAGAAGAAAAAGAGGTTGTTCATACTCACTCTCGTGGTTTAACTAAAGAAGAGTGTGAACTCTTAGTAGATCAAGATGAGATAGATAGCAGTGAACTCTCATCTTTACTAGAAGCTAGAAGACTTGGTATGGTGGACTTTAAGCTTGTTGATGTTCGTGAAGATATGGAGTGGAAGATGGGTCATATAGATGGTGCAGATAAGCTAGTACCTACTAGTAATTTTTATCAAGCTTTAGAAGAAGCTTCTTTAGATAAAAACGAAAACATCATACTATACTGTCATATAGGAAGTCGTTCCGCTCATGTAGCAAGGATCTTACCTGACATGGGCTATATAAAAGTAGGTAACTTAACTAACGGTATCGTCTCTTATGATGGCGATATAAACAGATAGATATAATTTAAGGATAAAATAATGAAAGTACTATTGATTAAAGATGTAAAAAGTCTTGGGAAAAAAGGTGAAGTTAAAGAGGTTAAAGATGGTTATGGAAAAAACTTTTTAATAGGAAAAGGTTTTGCAAGACATGCAACTACAGAGATCTTAGCTCAACATGCAAAAGATGAGATAATAGTAGCACAAAACCTTCAAAAAGAGGTAGATGCTCTTAAAGTAATAGCAAAAAACTTAGATAAAGCAGAGATAATCATCACAAAAAAACTAGGTCAAAATGGACACCTTTTTGGTTCTGTCACAAAGGATGAAATCGCTCATGCTTTAAAAGAGCAACACAACATAGAGATAGATAAAAAACATATAAATGAAAAACATGCTATAAAAACTATTGGAGAGCATAACCTAGACTTTAAACTAGGACATGGACTTCATGCTGTCTTGCATGTAGATATTCAAGGAGAGTAGTAAGCTATGTTTGATGCTACAACAATACTTGCTTATAAAGGCAAAGATAAAGCTGTGATTGGTGGAGATGGGCAGGTTACTTTTGGAGACTCTGTCTTAAAAGCCAATGCAACTAAGATCCGCACACTTGGCTCTGGAAAAGTATTAGCAGGGTTTGCAGGTAGTACCGCAGATGCTTTTAATCTTTTTGATATGTTTGAAGAGTTTTTAGAAGATAAAAAAGGTGACCTTTTAAAGTCAGTCATAGAGTTTTCAAAAGCTTGGAGAAAAGATAAAGTTCTTCGTAGGCTTGAAGCTATGATGATTGTTTTAAACAACAAACATATTTTTATACTTACTGGAAATGGCGATGTTGTTGAGCCTCAAGATGGAGAGTTAGCATCTATAGGCAGTGGTGGCAACTATGCTATCTCGGCTGCAAGAGCCTTAAAAAAACATACAAAACTTGATGAAGAAGAGCTTGTAAAAGAAAGCTTAGGTGTAGCAGCAGACCTTTGCATCTACACAAACCACAATATCAAAACACTCATACTAGAAGAAGGTAAATAATGGATCTTACTCCTAAGCAAACAGTTAAATATTTAGACGATTATGTCATCTCTCAACAAGATGCAAAAAAGACAATTGCCCTAGCACTTAGAACAAGATACAGACGGATGCAACTAAGCCCTGAACTCCAAGAAGAGATCATGCCAAAAAATATCTTGATGATAGGCTCAACAGGTGTTGGTAAAACTGAAATATCAAGAAGACTTGCTAAGATGATGAGAGTTCCTTTTATAAAGGTAGAAGCTTCAAAATATACAGAAGTTGGTTTTGTTGGTCGTGATGTTGAGTCTATGATAAGAGACTTAGTTATCAACTCTATCTCTATAGTTAAGGCTGAAAAAGAGGAAGAAAACAAAGATAAAATAGAAAACTATGTTATCAATAAAATAGTTGAAAAACTCCTTCCTCCTCTCCCAGAGGCAGCTAGTCAAAGTAAAAAAGATGACTATCAAAAACTTTTAATTGCGATGGAAAAAAGAGTTGTTGATGGCGAGATGGATGACAAAACAGTAGAGCTAGAGTTTGATAAAATTCATGTAGAGTTCGATGACTCAAGTCTTCCTCCAGAGATGGCAAAGGTTCAAGAGAGTTTTTCTAAAATTTTTGAAACTATGAATAAAGAAGATAACAAAAAAGAAGTAAGTGTAAAAGATGCAAAGTCTATACTAAAGCTAGAAGCAAGTCACAAACTTTTAGATATGACAAATATAAACACTACAGCTCTCAAAAGAGCAGAAGATGGTGGTATAATATTTTTAGATGAGATAGACAAGATAGCTATCAGTGCAAAATCCCAAGGCAGGAATGACCCAAGCAAAGAGGGTGTTCAAAGAGACCTACTGCCAATAGTTGAAGGCAGTAGTGTAACTACAAAATATGGAGTCATAAACACAGACCATATACTTTTCATAGCTGCTGGAGCTTTTCATCTTACTAAACCAAGTGACCTTATTCCTGAGCTTCAAGGAAGGTTTCCACTAAGAGTTGAGCTTGAGTCATTGACAGAAGAAACTCTATATAAGATTCTTACACAAACTCAAAATTCTTTACTTAAACAATATGAAGCACTTTTAAGTGTAGAGGGTTTAAAGCTGGTTTTTGAAGATGAGGCTATTAGAGCGATGGCTCACTTAGCTCACAAAGCCAATGAAATTACTGAAGATATTGGAGCTAGAAGACTTCATACTATTTTAGAAAAGATTTTAGAAGATATCAGCTTTGATGCAGATGAACACTCTGGTGAAGAGTTTATCATAGATGCAAATCTAGTACATGAAAAACTAGATATGGTTGTGGATGATGATGACCTTTCTCGATATATATTATAGTAGCCCCACAAATAGGTAAAGGTTATTTACCTTATTTGTGTCGTTTAGACTTTAAAACACGATGCGTAAAAACTAAATTTATTCAAATAACTATAAAACAAGGTAAAACACAATGACAAAAGCTGGTTTTGTATCTCTCATAGGTCGCCCAAATGCTGGAAAAAGTACACTAATGAACTCTCTTCTTGGAGAAAATATAGCTATGGTAAGCCAAAAAGCAAATGCTACAAGAAAACGCTCAAATGCTATAGTTATGTATGAAGATACTCAGATAATTTTTGTAGATACTCCCGGGCTTCATGAAAGAGAAAAAGTCTTAAATCAATTTATGCTAGATGAAGCACTAAAAGCTATGGGTGATTGTGACTTGATAGTATATTTAGCTCCTGTAACTGACTCAGTAGAGCATTATGAGAAATTTTTAAAACTAAATAACGATAGAGTAAAACATATAATAGTAATCAGTAAAATAGACCAAGTATCTCAAGAAAAACTCTTTAAAAGAATAGCTTCTTACAATCAATTTTCTAGTAGTTTTGAAGCACTGATACCAGTGGCTATACCTAAAAAAGTAGGACATCAAGACCTACTACAAATCATATCTAAAAACCTTCCTGACTCTCCTTTTCTTTATGACCCAGAGGACTTAACAAGCGAGTTGGTTCGTGATATTTATGCTGGTTTTATAAGAGAGGGAATTTTTGAAAATGTTAGTGATGAGATCCCTTATGAGTCTGATGTTATCATAGACTCTATAGAGGAAGAAAAAGGCATAGATAGAGTATATGCAACTATCATCATAGAAAAAGAGTCTCAAAAAGGTATCATCATCGGAAAAGCAGGGGAGTCCATAAAAAGAATTGGTAAATCTGCTAGAGAGAAGATCCAAAGACTAAGTAGTAAAAAAACCTATCTAAGCTTACAAGTCACTGTAAAAAAAGGCTGGACAAAAGATAAGGCATTTTTAGAGGAGATAGGATATAAAGCATGAAGATATTTTTTTTAATTTTAACAAGTTTTACACTATATGCAAATAGCATATTAACAAATTATAGAATAAATGGAATCGATAATATTGAAAAACAGATGGATTTAGATCTATCAAAAAAGGCATATTGGAGTAAGTATATTCAAAATATTGATACAACTTTTGGCTATTTAGAATCAGATGCAAAAATTTTGACATGTGATAAAAATAGCTCAACTCTAAATCTTTACACAAAAGATAGCAATAAAATGTATAGCCTAAAAAAGAAATATAGTGCCTATACTGGAAAGATAAAAGGTGACAAAATAACAGAAGGTGATTTGAAAACTCCTATTGGCATATATAAAATATTGAAAAGACTGACTAAAGAAGATAAGCTGGATCCTTTTTATGGACCTCTAGCCTATGTGACCTCCTATCCAAATATATATGATACATATAGTGGTAAAAATGGAGATGGCATCTGGATCCATGGACTTCCTGCTAAGAAAAAAAGAGATGAGTTCACTAAGGGTTGCATAGCTATTAACAACAAAAACATTAGATCTTTAAACTCTAGCATAGATATTCAAAACACTATATTGATCATAGACTCTGGCAAGGTTACTCAGGGTATATCTAAAAATGAATTGAGCTCTATACTTTCAGAGCTTTTTAGATGGAGATATAGTTGGCTTTATGATGACATAGATGGATATTTAAATTTTTATGATAGCAAATTTGTTAGATATGATGGAATGACAATGGAAAATTTTAAAAGATACAAGAGTAGAGTATTTAAAAAACAGGAGAGTAAAACAATTATATTTAACAATATAAATATTATTCCCTATCCAGACTCTAAGCAAACATATCAAATAACATTTAAAGAGTACTACAGGTCTGATACATTTAAATTTACAGGAGATAAAGTCTTAATAATACGACTAGATAAAAATCACAAGATCAAAATACTTACTGAAAAGTAGAGCATCTTATGGATGAAGTGTAAAAAGATTATATAGTTACTTACACCATCTTTTTTATCAAATGAACTTTTTTAGCAGGTAGCAAAACAATGATATTTTAAAAATTAAATTATAGTGATGCTGTTGATCTTTGTAAAAACTCAAATATTTGATCTTAAGTGCTTGGAGACTCCCAACAAACAAACAAAGAGAGAGAAACAAATGAGACAAGAAAAATGCTAGGGGTAGGCTTCAACTATCCCAACAGTGCATTATGGCATAATATCAAAAGTCGATGACATACTCGATGTGTCATTGCCACTCAACCCAAAAAGGAAAACAGATGAACCCCACAAAATCATACATACTAAGACTATGTTTAGTGATGCTCTCTTTAGCATTTACAACACTCCAAGCACAAACCATACCATCGGATACGATAAATGAGATTTTACAATCCAAAAAAGAGGAATTACTGTCAAAATATGACCAAAATAGTGTAGTAAAACCACAGAAAGAGATAGTATCTAAAGATGACTACCAAGCAAAAGAGCTAAAAAAAGGGATGTTTGAAAAAACTCCCAACTTTAACACAAGAGTAAAAGATGAACAAAACAGAGTAGATGAGCTATATACTCAAGCTATAGAAACTACAAATAAAAGTTATCAAAAAAAGCTAAAGATATACAATAAAAAAGTAGCAAAAATAAAACAAAATATTCAAAACATAAAAGACAATATGAACACCTCATTAGTAGAGGTATTAAAAGATAGTCTCATACTGTCTCAAGGGCTTGTAAAGATAGAAAGCTTTGATGATTATAATGCAGACGATGAAATATTTAGGACATATATCACCTCAAAAGACCTCAAAATCCAAATACAACTAGAGGTATCACTAAAAGAAGCAGAAAAACTTTATAAGTCCAATAATATCAAAAACCTAAAACCAACTATAATACTAGAATACTCAGACAATAAAATATATTTAAATAATGTAAAAGTAACCCTAAAAACAAAAGGGAAAGAGAAAAGCTATCATGCAAATATAGTGGAGATAAAAAACTTTGATACAACTTTTAAACTCAACTTCAAACTCCCAGATACATATATATATCTCAACGATGGAAAAACAAAGGAACAAGTTAGACTAGCAAAGATAGAGGAACAAAGAGTAGCAAAGAAAGAAAAACAAAAACTAGCTAGAATAGACAAAGGCTCCTATATCCAACCAGCAATGGTAAAAATAAAAGCAGGCTCTTTTATGATGGGGAGTAATAGTGGCGATGATGATGAAAAGCCTGTACATAAAGTAACAATAAAAAAAGATTTCTATATAGGGAAATATGAGGTAACCATAAAAGAATACAAAAAATTTACAAATGATACAAATTCAAACTATCCAGAATGGGAAGAAGAAGGAAACAAATACAATATAAAAACAGGAAGTAGCAACTATTATAAAAAAATGTGCTTTGATAATAATTGCCCTATTATGGGTATGTCTTGGAATAATGTTAAAAAATACACCAAATGGCTCAGTAAAAAAACAGGAAAAACATATAGACTGCCAACAGAAGCAGAGTGGGAATATGTAGCAAGAGCAGGAACCACCACAAAATACTCTTTTGGAGATAGTGATAATAGCTTAGGCTCTTATG
>JAERRX010000041.1 GCA_016735225.1 Sulfurimonas sp.
CAAATATACTATTTTTTATCATATCCAAATCTTCTACAATATCTAATCTAAAGTTTTTAAAAGTGCCTTGTGTAGCACTAAAAAATCTATCAAGTGAAGTTTGAAATTTTTTCTCAAATCCTAATTTTAATTTTATATAGCTATTGTCCAAAAAATCCTTTAAATCTAGTTTATATATTCCAGATTCTTTTGCCAAATCAAATATATCATGAAATATAGGATGTCGAAGTGTAAATCTCTTGTCTAGCAACTCATAAAGCATATAGTTTAAGTATGTTTTACCACTATTGTTTTCACCACAAATCAAGGTCAATTTATTAAGTTTGATATTTCCTTCACTAATACTTCCTAAGTTTTTAAAATTTATATTTAACATTTATGCTCCTTAATTATCTCAATACTTTTAGTTATTTTCTTGTCAGATATATCATTTGTCCACAAATTCAATATCTTCCATTTTAACTTAAAAGAATTATAATGAGCCAGTTGCAGATTACCAAAAATAACCCATAATTTAAGCTAAATTTAATTTTAAAAAAGCCCTCTCAAGCCCTATAAATGGTATAATTCTTTATCAAAACCAATTATATATTTATAAACCCAAAAGGACTTTTCTATGGAAAACATTATACCAAAATTTACTTCAAAACTTTCAAAAATGTGGCTGAAAGTTACAAATTTAGAAAATACACTGTTTCCTCAACTGCAACAACAATTAGGTGTATTAAGTAGTAGAGAGCAAAAGCTTATCAAGATATTGGATTTAGCCGAGATAGAAAAGTTTGTGTGTACAACTTCTGCCACAAATCGGGACTGACTAAATAGGGTATAATCTATTCTATGAATACAAGAAATATAAAAGATTAACAGACGAGCAAAAAGAAGCTCATTGTAAGAATGTATGAAGAGAATGTTGGACAAAGAGCGATAGAATACGGTGGGAAAAAGAACAATAAAGCCTTGAGAGAATTTCAAAAAAGCTTACCAGATGTCACAAAAGTATATTGTGATGGAAATATGAGTTATGGTTCAATTTTTGGAAGTAAAGCAACACTAGAAAAGTCTGTTTTTATAAATCTTGTAGAGAGTTTAAATTCAAGTTTAAGAAGTAAAATTTCATACCTTACTCGTAAAAGCGATAAGCATGCAAAAAACTTTGAATGGCTTAATTATAGATTAGCAAATTTCTTCTATAAAAAGAACTTACTTGATTCTATTTAGTCAGTCCCCTATTTCTTAATTTCCTTGCTTTTTAAGTTATTCTTTATAAAAAGGCTTTGAGTTAAAATATATGGGCTACTCTAGCAACCTTGAAACCATTATGCACTTATCTCTGCTAAACTTTACTTACAGTTACCAAATTTTAGAAAAATCAAACTCCGCTTTCATATCGCACTCTTTTACACTAAACTCTACTATCTCATCACTTGCATCACAAACTTTTATATATTTACCATCTTGTAGTCTATATACTTTTGCTATCTCTTCAGTTGGATCGACTATGATATAGTAACTTACTCCCTCTTGCTCGTATAGTTTGTATTTTAACTCTTTATCTTTTTTTGCTGTGCTTTTAGAAAGTATCTCAAATATAATTCTAGGTGCTTTTGTTATATAAGCTTCATTTTCTGGTTTATGGCATATAAGAGAGTTATCAGGCTGAACAACAGTATCTTGAGATATTTTCCAATCTACTGGTATCAAAACCTGACACTTTTTACAAATATCAAATAAATTTTTTAACTGCCAACCTATATTATTGCTTATTCGTTGATGCTTTATCATAGGAGAAGGACTCATACAATATGCCTGACCATATATTATCTCCCAGTCATTACCTTCCCAGTTTTTATAATCATCGTAAGTATAGTACGGTAAATCTTCTAATCTTAATGCACCCATTAATTATCCTTTAATCAATTTTAAGTATTATAGCATAAAATAATTTTTATAATGGAACAAAAAATGCTTATACAACTACAAACTAAAGGAGCAAGACCATGAGTGTTCAAACATCACGAGTACATAGTCTAATAGCAGATGCACTAGACTTTAGAGCTATGCGTCAAGATCTTATCTCTTCAAATATCGCTAATGTTGATACTCCTTTTTATAGACCAAGAGATGTAAACTTTGGTGATGCATTAGCAGCCAAAAAAGCTGAGCTACTAAACCAAAGAGATGACAAACTAGGGCTAGCTCAAACAGATGGTTCTCACATACCTCTGAAAAATGAAACTTCTAGCTTTAAACCACAACTCTTTTTTAGAGATGGTCACATGGCTAGAAATGATGGCAATAGTGTTGATTTAGATGTTGAAACAACAGAGATGAGTAAAAACTCTGTTATGTTCAATGCTTTAATTTCTGCAAATAAAAAAGATTCTCAAATCTTTAAAAGTGTCATTGAAGCTTCTAGGAAGTTATCGTAAAAGGTTGATAGTATGAGTTTTTTAAGTAGTTTTGATAAGTGTTTTCATAGGAGGTTATTACCGTGAGTTTTTTAAGTAGTTTTGATATTAGTGGTTATGGCTTAAGTGCACAAAGAGTTCGTGTAAATACTATATCACAAAATATCGCAAATGCACAAACGACGAGGACTGAAGAGGGTGGACCCTACAGAAGAAAACAGGTTGTCTTTAAAGCAATAGACTTTAGTGAACAGTTTAACAAAGCTATAAACTCAACGACAAATAGTGCTAAGTTTGAAGACCCCTTAAATGAGGGTTCTTTTGGTAAAGAAGTAAATCCTGCTATAATGAGTGTAATTGTTGATAAAATATCAAGAGATGACTCTAAGCCAAACCTAAAGTTTGACCCATCTCACCCAGATGCAGATGCAAAAGGCTATGTTGCATACCCAAATATTAATCCTGTTATCGAAATGGCCGATTTAGTTGAAGCAACTCGTTCTTATCAAGCTAATGTAGCTGCATTTGAGAGTTCAAAAAGTATGGCAAATTCCGCAATTTCATTGCTAAGAATGGGCTAAAGAAGGAATAAACCGTGAGTGAATTTGGAACAATAAATGGCATATCTACACAATCTACAGCCGATTTACTAAAACAAAAAAGTAAAGCAGGAGCTACAGGTGGCGGTGGTGTAGCATTTGCCGAACAGTTAAAGTCTGCTTTAAATGAAGTAAATGAGTTTCAAGAAAAAAGTGAGTTGGCTATAGGTGACATGGCAACTGGACAAGTTAAAGACCTTCATCAAGCAGCTCTTGCTATAAACAAAGCTGAAACAAGTATGAAACTAATGCTTGAAATAAGAAACAAAGCACTAAGTGCCTATAAAGAATTAGGAAGAACACAGCTATAGACAAGCAAAGTAAAAGTAAAAAGATATTTCTTATTTTTTGTCTTATAGGGCTAGGTTTTTTGATTTTTTTGATTATCATGTTAGTTCATGTATTGAAACCACGCCATATTCCATCTCTATATACCAAAAACTCATCTAAAGCACAAAGAGGTTCTATTGTAAGTGCCGATGGTTTTCATGTAGCAACAACAAAAAAACTATATAAAGCTGTAGTAAATACTAACTATATCGACCCTCTTAAAAAGGAACTATTTGTACAGCTCTTTAGCATCTACTCAGGTATAAAGACAAAAGAGATACTAAAGCGCTTGAACAAGAAAAAAGGTGTAGTTGTTCTTAGCTATAGCATATCTCAACAAAAAGCCCAATACTTAAAAAAACTAAGGTTTGAACTAAAAAGATATAAAGTTTTTATAAGAAAAAAAAATCCTCGTACAGGCAAGCTAACTCTGCATGGACTTAGCATTATTGAAAGTGGTGAAAGCAGAGAGTATCCTTATGGCAGTCTTCTGACCCCCATTATTGGCTATCCACACAAGTTTGAAGAGAATGGATATACATATATCAGGGGTGTTAAAGGCATAGAAAAAAAGTTTGAAGATGCTCTTAGTGCAAGGCAAGACGAGATAAGCCAAGGTAAAAGAGATGTAAATGGCTACATCATACTAAACAAAGAGAGCTTTACAAAACCTAGCATAAATGGTTTAGATGTTAAACTAAATATCCCTATAAATCTTCAGCTTCGTGTAGAAAAAGTTCTTGACTCAACGAAGATAAAAATAGGTGCGAAGCAGATTATAGCTGTTGTTATGAACTCACGAAATGGAAAAGTTATCGCTCTTGCAAGCTCAAATAGGTTTTTCCCTAAGAAAATAAAACGAAGAGACTACCCATCTTTAAACAGTGCTGCTACTGAGTATAGCTTTGAGCCAGGAAGTGTTATAAAAACTGTTGTTTTCTCTCTGCTCTTAGATAAAGGCTTAGTAAACCCCTACGACTTAGTAAATGGACACAATGGACGCTTTAAAATAGCTAACAAAGTCATCACAGATGAGCATAAATTTGACTGGATAAGCGCTCAAAATGTCATAGTTTATTCATCAAATATAGGCATTGCTCAACTTGCTCAAAAACTAAGTGGAAGCAAGTTTCATAAAGGTCTTAAAAATTTCGGTTTTTCTCACAAATCAACACCAGATATGATCTATGAAAAAAAAGGTTCCATCCCAAGCTCACAAAAACTAAACAACCAAATCTATAAAGCCACTTGTTCTTATGGGTATGGAATGAGAGCAAATCTCATGCAACTTATTCGTGCATATAGTGCTTTTAACAACAGTGGAAGAATGGTAACTCCAAAAATTGTAGATCTGTTTATAGATGCTAGAGGAAATAAGATCAAAGTCAATGAAGAGAAGCAGGTTCAAGTTATTAAAAGTTCTACTGCCAAAAGAATGAAAGATATTTTGATCAAAACTGTAAACAAAGGAACAGGCAAAAAAGCAAGAACTGCTGGGCTTGTCATAGGTGGCAAAACAGGAACCGCTCACATTGTTGAAAAGGGTAGATATGTAAACAAATACAACACTGCTTTCATAGGTTTTAGCAACGACAAAACAAACAAATACACAATGGGTGTTATAGTAGTGCAACCAAAAAGTAGCCAATTTGCTTCTTCTACTGCTGTACCTGTTTACAAAAAGATAGTTGATATTATGGTCGAAGAGGGCTACCTAAATCCAGATATTATCAAGTAATCTTGTGCTACCAACTTTCACCTCTATCAATACGACACTATTTTGAACCTCTACTTTTTTTATCATCTC
Organism: Sulfurimonas sp.; assembly: GCA_016735225.1. GTDB lineage: Bacteria > Campylobacterota > Campylobacteria > Campylobacterales > Sulfurimonadaceae > Sulfurimonas. The sequence continues at coordinate 5,148 of JAERRX010000041.1, forward strand.
AAAATCACGATTTAGTATCTCTACATAAAAAATCTCTAATGGCTCTAAAGTTTCTCTTATCTGTTTTTTTATCTCACCAACATCTAGTATATTTTTTCTTATTAGCTTAGTAGCCAAGTGAAGGGAGGAGGAGATTTTTAATGCCTCAAGCCTTTGAGTCCTGCTAAGATAGATATTTCGACTGCTAAGTGCTAAACCATCACTTTCTCGAACAGTGTCAATCGCAACTATCTCCACACTCATAAACATCTGTTTGACCATTAGGCTTATTAAGTTTAGTTGTTGAGCATCTTTTTTTCCAAAGTAAGCTTTAGTAGGGTTTACAATGTTTAAGAGTTTCATCACAACGGTCAAAACACCGTTAAAGTGAGATGGTCTTGTTAAGCCTTCTAGTACGAAACCACGCACCTTTGGTGCGAGCAAGCTCACTTCATCATCATGATAGATAGCTTTTGCATCTGGAAAAAACAAAACATCCACCCCACTCATAGCACAAATCTTTTTATCTGCTTCATCTTTTTTAGGGTATTTACTAAAGTCTTCCCCTTTTGAAAATTGAGTAGGATTTACAAAGATAGAAACAACTACCTTTTCATTTTCCTCTCTTGCTTTTTTGATAAGAGCTATATGCCCCTCATGCAAAGCACCCATGGTCGGCACAAAGCCGATACTATTTTTTTTATCTTTTAAATATCTTTTTAATTCTAATGGATCTCTAATAATCTTCATTTTAAGTCACTTTAATATATAATCGTAATTATACAATATATGGATAATATTATGGATAATTACGAATATACAGAACTCTTAAAACATTTAAATGTAAAAATGAACAATATAACAGGAGTAGTTGAGCCCAAAAAACTTCACATGAGGTTAGATGCTATAGAAAAGCTTGAAAATGAACAGGATTTTTGGCTAGATGCATCTAATGCCGCAAAAATTCAAAAAGAAAAAACTCAGGTTCAAAGAAAACTAGACAAATACTCTCTTGCTAAAGATGCTTTAGTAGATGCATCAGAGCTTTATGATATGGCAATAGAAGAAAACGATGAGGAGTCTGTGCAGGCCTGCTATGATGATGCATCTGGTTTGGAACAACTTATATTAAACATGGAGATAGAGGTTCTTTTAAGTGGAGAAAGTGACTCTAACAATGCCATAGTATCAATCCACCCAGGGGCTGGAGGGACAGAGTCTCAAGACTGGGCCGCTATGCTACTTCGTATGTACAAGATGTTTGCATCTAGGAGAGGTTTTAGTATTGAGGTTTTAGACTATCAAGCTGGAGATGAAGCGGGTATCAAAGATGTTTCTTTTATGGTTAAGGGGGACAATGCTTATGGTTACTTAAAAGTAGAAACAGGCATCCATAGACTAGTTCGCATCTCTCCTTTTGACTCAAATGCAAAACGACATACCTCTTTTACCTCTGTTGTTGTTTCTCCTGAAATAGATGATGATATAAATATAGTTATAGAAGATAAAGATATTCGTGTTGATACATATAGAGCTAGTGGTGCTGGCGGTCAGCATGTAAACAAAACAGAGTCTGCTATAAGATTGACTCATATAAAAACAGGTGTTGTGGTTCAGTGTCAAAATGATAGAAGTCAGCATAAAAATAAAGCTACCGCCATGAAGATGCTAAAGTCTCGCCTTTATGAGTTAGAACTGGAGGCTCAAAAAGTAGAACAAGATGGAGTAGCAAAGAGTGAGATAGGTTGGGGGCATCAGATTCGTTCCTATGTGATGCAGCCATATCAGCAAGTAAAAGACACAAGAAGCAATGAAGCATTTTCAAATATTTCTGGCATATTAGATGGAGATATAGACAAACTCATAGAGGGTGTACTTATCTCTATAAATAAAACTTAGGTTACTCATCTTATTATGAATATAATTAAAGAGTTTTCACATGAAAGTAGATGCTCCTACCTCAAAGATGCTAAACAAACTATGCACTATAAGGTTCTTGATGGATGTGATGAGATTTGGTGTCAGAACCTTATTGAGCGTGGATATAGAAGGTTTGGCAAGATGTACTTTAGACCTATTTGCTCAGATTGTGATGAGTGTAAAAGCATAAAAATAGATGTAAATAACTTTAAGTTTTCTAAGTCTCATAGGCGAGTTATGAAAAAAGCCTCTTTTATAAAAAGCTATATTCAAGCTCCCACAATGACAAAGGCTCATCTAAGCTTATTTGAAAAATATCATCTTTATATGAAAGAAAAAAAAGGCTGGGAATACAATAAAACAGACCCTCAAAACTACTATAGCTCTTTTGTAGATGGGCATAATGGTTTTGGTTATGAAGTGTTGTATTTTGATGAGGATAAGCTTATTGGCATCGATCTGATAGATGTGCTTCAAGATGGCATCTCTTCTATATACTTTTATTATGACCCTGATTATGTGAAATATAGCCTTGGGAAACTATCTCTTCTGCTTCAAGTGAAGTATGCAAAAGAGTATAAAAAAGATTGGATATATCTGGGTTACTATGTTAAAGATTGTCCATCTTTATCTTATAAGTCAGAGTACAAGCCCTACTTAACTCTCGATGGAAGACCTCAAGATGATGAAGTTTTTCACTATTTGGATGATATTTAAAGGTATATAAAAGTTTTTTGCAGATCTGTTTATATCCAACTCTCAAGAGTTGGATAAAAGAAACTTTGCTAGTCTTAGCCGTTTCTCTTTTTTTGAATCTCTTCAGATACATTACGAGGAACTTCTTCATAATGATCAAATTCCATTGAATATGTTGCACGCCCTTGAGTAGCAGAACGAAGGTCAGTTGAGTAACCAAACATCTCAGAAAGAGGAACAAATGCATCAACAATTTTGTTTCCAGAACGGTCACCCATGTTGTTAACTTGTCCACGACGACGATTAAGGTCACCGATAACATCTCCCATATAATCTTCAGGAACTTCAACTTCAACTTTCATAAGTGGCTCTAAGATAGATGGACGAGCTTTACGACAACCTTCTTTAAATCCCATAGATGCTGCAAGTTTAAATGCCATCTCATTTGAATCGACATCATGGTATGAACCATCATATAGAGTAATATCTATATCTTCCATTGGATAACCAGCAAGAACACCAGTTGACATAGTTTCTTTACAACCCTTCTCAACAGCAGGAATAAACTCTTTAGGAATAGCTCCACCTTTGATCTCGTTGTGGAAAACAAATCCGCTATCAGCTTCACCTGGCTTGATTCTAAGGTAAACATGACCAAATTGACCACGACCACCAGACTGTTTTGCGTATTTGTACTCTTGTTCTACTTCATCTTTAATAGACTCACGGTAAGAAACTTGAGGAGCTCCAACTTCTGCTTCAACAGAGAACTCTCTTCTCATTCTATCTACAAGGATCTCAAGGTGTAACTCACCCATTCCTGAAATAATAGTTTGACCAGTTTCATCATCAGTATGAACTCTAAAAGATGGGTCTTCAGCAGCTAGTTTACTTAAAGCGATACCCATTTTTTCTTGGTCTGCTTTAGTTTTTGGCTCAACAGCAACAGAGATTACTGGCTCTGGAAAGTCCATTCGTTCTAGTACAACTTTTTCAGAAGGATTACATAAAGTATCACCAGTAGTGGTTGATTTTAGACCAACAACTGCACCGATTTCACCTGCATATATCTCTTTTACCTCTTCACGCTTGATAGCATGCATCTTCACGATACGACCGATACGCTCTTTTTTATCTTTTGTAGTATTGTGAACATAAGAACCTGACTCTAATGAACCACGATATACACGGATAAATGTAAGAACACCAACAAATGGGTCAGTCATAATCTTAAATGCTAATGCAGCAAATGCACCCTCATCACTTGACTCAACTTCAATTTCAACCTCTTCATCATCCATCAAAGTACCTTTGATAGCATCTGATTCAAGAGGAGATGGCAAGTAAGCAACTACACTATCAAGCAGAGTTTGAATACCCTTGTTTTTAAATGCAGTACCACAAGTCATAGGAACGATAGCCATGTTAATAGTTGCTTGTTTTATCGCTTGAACAATCTCTTCGTTAGAGATCTCCTCACCATCTAAAAACTTCTCAGCAAGCTCTTCATTTCCATCAACTTCAGAGATAGACTCTAGTAGTTTTTCTCTATACTTATCAGCTCTGTCTTTTAGGTTAGCAGGAATATCTTCAACATGATAATTAGAACCCATCTCTGCATCTTTATCCCAAACGATAGCCTTCATTTGAACTAGATCAACAACACCATCAAAATCAGCTTCAGCACCGATAGGCAACTGAATAGGTACTGGGTTACCCTTTAATCTTTCACGAATTTGAGTTTCAACTTCATAAAAATCTGCACCAGTTCTATCCATCTTGTTAACAAAAACAATAGAAGGAACTTTATAACGATTTCTTTGTCGCCATACTGTTTCTGACTGAGGTTGAACCCCACCAACAGCACAAAATACTGAAACTGCACCATCAAGAACACGCATAGAACGCTCAACTTCAATAGTAAAGTCAACATGCCCCGGAGTATCGATAATATTTATCTGTTTTCCATCCCACTCACAAGTAGTAGCAGCAGAAGTAATTGTGATACCTCTTTCTTGTTCTTGTTCCATCCAGTCCATAGTTGCAGCACCATCATGAACTTCACCGATCTTATGTTCAACACCTGTGTAGAATAGTATTCTTTCAGTAGCTGTTGTTTTACCTGCATCAATATGTGCAGCAATACCAATATTTCTTACATCATTAAGTTTGTGACTTCTTGCCATTATTGTTCCTATAATTTATTCATATTTGAAAAAGCGACTAGTCGCTTGAGCTTCCCGCCGAGGAAAACTCAGCGTTAGCGGCAGATAAAGGAATCACTTCCTCTATAGTTAAATAGTAGTGGCTACCAACGGTAATGAGCAAATGCTTTATTAGCTTCTGCCATTCTATAAGTATCTTCTTTTTTCTTAAATGCATTACCTTTATCAGATGATGCATCCATTAATTCATTTGCCAATCTCTCAGCCATAGTTCTTTCATTTCTCTTACGAGCAGAATCGATCAACCATCTGATTGAAAGAGAAAGTTGACGAACAGGGCGTACTTCTACTGGAACTTGATAAGTAGCACCACCAACACGGCGACTTTTAACTTCTATAATTGGTTTAATATTATCAATAGCATCGTTAAATGTATCTATACCAGTTTTTTCACCTCTGGAGCTAATGATATCCATTGCACTGTAGATGATTTTTTCTGCTTTAGATTTTTTACCATCTAACATGATTTTGTTTATAAATTTCGTCAGTATTTTGCTTCCATAAACTGGATCTGGCATAACTGGACGAACGGGAGCTTTTCTTCTTCTCATTTAGAGTATCCTTATTCTTCAATTTTTTCAAATTTACTCAAAATAAACTACTTAAAGTTTATCCTGTAGCTATTGAATTTTGGCGTAAACGCCGACATCAAATTTGTTAAAACAAATTTGTATGATCACTTTAAAAATAATCTATCAATTATTTTTTTGGTCTTTTTGTTCCATATTTAGATCTAGCAACCATACGGTTAGCAACACCAGCAGTATCTAAAGCACCACGAACGATATGATACTTAACACCAGGTAAATCTTTAATACGACCACCACGAACAAGAACGATAGAGTGTTCTTGAAGGTTGTGACCCTCACCACCGATATATGAGATAATCTCAAAACCAGAAGTTAATCTAACTTTAGCAACTTTTCTTAAAGCCGAGTTAGGTTTTTTTGGTGTAGTTGTGTAAACACGAGTACAAACACCACGACGCTGTGGACACGATACAAGAGCAGGAGATTTTGACTTTTTGATCACTCTCTTACGCTCTTTACGAATCAATTGATTGATTGTAGGCATACAATTCCTTTTTTCTTAAATTTCCAGTAGAATAAAATCCTCATCAGAGGATTATAAACACACGATTATATTAAAAAAATGATAAAAGTTAGCTTATTTTAAGTATGGGTTAATATTTTATCACCCTATCCATTAACTGTAGTGATTGGAAAAGACAAGATGGTTAAATCTGCTGAAGTAGGCTTGCTAACAATTGATGGTTATTTTAAGATGATTGATAAAGAGATAGGAAATCAAGGCTTTTTCTCGAGATTATTTGCTTAGATGATAGATTATGATTATTGGTGGATTGGGGTGCATAACTTTATTTAAGAGAGTATATTAAGTGAAATGATTATAATTTAATTGTATAATGATAAAAACCAATTTGCAAATAGGCAAAAATTTGAATCAAACTATTATAGGTCAGATAGAACATATTCTTTTTGAAGATGAAGGCTTTTTTATTGCTCGCTTGAAGAGTGGTGAGAAGATAAGCGGAACATACTTAGAAAGTGATGTGAAAAATATAAAAAGTTCCGCTGTAACTTTAAGTGGCTACTGGGAAGAACATAAAAAATATGGTAAAACTTTTAAGTTTGAGTCTATAAAAGTAAACCAAAATCAACTCTTTTTCTTTTTAAACAAAATCGTAAAAGGTTTTACAAAAAAGCTATCAGCCGAACTCATAGAGCAGTTTGGTGATGAAAAACTCATAGATATTTTAGATAACGATATAGATAGACTTTTAGAGTTTAAAGGTATAAAAGAAAAGCGACTAAAAAAGATTCAAGCCTCATGGAAGAAGTTTCGTTCTATGAGAAAACTAGGAGAGTTTTTAAGTCCATTTGATGTTTCTCAAACTCTTCTTACTACTATAGCATCTGCTATGAAAGATGTAGATGAGCCATGCACAAAGATAAAAAATAACCCCTATATTTTAACCTCCATAAACTCTATAGGTTTTAAAAGAGCAGATGAGTTGGCTCTAAAGATGGGAGTAGATGCTCAAGATGAACATCGCATAGGTTCAGCAATGGACTTCGTACTGATGAACCACTGTGAACAACAAGGCAATAGTTGTGTAGCAAAAGATATACTTTTTGATGGTTTAAATGAGCTACTTACTTTTGTTGATAAAAATCATCTCTATGAACTAGCACTTATACAAAGAGTTAGCGAGTCAAGCATAGTCATCATGAAAAATGATAGACTCTCTCCAGCAAGACTCTATAATGCTGAGAAATATTTATATGATGAGATAAAAAAAAGAGCATCTAGAGATAGTGGCGGTTTTGTAAAAGACTTAGATGAGTTTTTTGAGAAAAATGACCTCGACTTAGGAGAGCAACAAAAAGAGGCGGTGCAAAGCATAAACGACGGTGCATCGATATTGTTTTTAGTAGGCTATGCAGGAACAGGAAAAAGCACGACCTCCAAAAGCATACTAGACCTGCTAAATGTTAGATATGAGGAACAAGAGATAATGACTTGTGCCTTAAGTGGCATCGCATCTCAAAGAATAGCAGACACAACAGGTTATGAAAGTGCAACCATTCAGAGCCTTTTAGTTAAGTATGAAGATAGAGATAGCTTTCCTTTTAGTGTTGTTTTGATAGATGAAGCATCTATGATAAACTCTGTTCTTTTTTCTAAAGTAGTAGCAAAAATCCACAGAGATGCCATACTCATCATAGTTGGAGATGATGCACAACTACCTCCCATAGGTGCTGGAAATGTCTTGAGTGATGTTCTAAGTTTGGAACTAGCACCCATAGTTAAACTCACTAAGATCTATAGACAAAGCGAAGACCAAGCGATAACTTTTATAGCAAACGATATAAGAAAAGGAGTAGTTCCAGAGTATAGAACTGTTTATGATGACTTTGAGTTTATAGATATAAGCGTTCAAAATTACTATGCACTTAAAAACCAACTATCTCAAACAGAGCTTAAAGATTTGCGAGAAAACAACTCACTACAAATAGTTACACAGATAGTACATAAGGTCATTGAGTCTATAGAAAAAGCGAGATACAGACTAAACAACAAGCAGATAAAAGAGTATCTAAACTATTTTCAAGTTATAACTCCTATGAAAGGTGGAACACTAGGAACAAACAACCTCAACAAAGTTCTGCAAGAGTACTTTAACCCAAATCCAAAAAAGTGTGTAAAAAAAGGTGGAGCAGAGTTTCGCCTGATGGACAAAGTAGTACATACTAAAAATGAAAATATGACCTCGTGGAGCGGAGATGCTTTTAAAAACCAAGAGGACTCAAACCAAAGACGCATCTTTAACGGTATGAGCGGACTACTTTTTAAGATACAAGAAGATGATGAGCAAGTTTTTGTTTTTTATCCCAACGAAGATGTAGTAGTAGTCTATGAATATGAGGAGATAGGCTCGCATCTGATGCTCTCTTATGCTTTAACTATTCATAAAGTTCAAGGTATGGAGTATGATATAGTTGTGATGCCTATGACATTTTCACACTTTATCATGCACAACACAAAGCTAATCTACACAGCGATTACAAGAGCAAAACATAAGTGTATCGTCATCGGTGAAAATGGTGCTTTTGAGAGTGCCTGTAAAAAGTTTGAAGCAACTCGTAGAGATACTGTACTTTTAGAGCTATAGCTAAATCTTTGTCAAAATCCTATCTAGCATATTTGTAGTTAAAACTCTTTTTAGTCCGCCTAGTATGTGGGTGGCTAAGGTGTTGTAGTATCTAGGCTTTGGTTTTTTTGACTCAAGTGCATGGACTATATTTTTTATAACTACATCTGAGTTTTTTGTGAAAGGGTCTTTTTCTTTTTCTTCTTTTGAGTTTAGCAACTCCTCTTTATACTCCTTTTCAAATACACTCCCATTTAAAACAACATTTCTTTTAAACATCTCTATAGCATTTTGCCTAAAGTCAGACTTCACAGGACCTGTATTTATAGTGCAAACAAATATATTTGAGCCATGTAGTTCTTGGCGAAGAGTGTCGCATAAACCCTCTATGGCATACTTAGATGCATTGTAAGCTCCACGAAAACGAAGAGAGATGATGCCCAAAACTGAAGAGTGTTGTATGATTTTTCCATACCCTTGTTTTCTCATGATCTTTAAACTTTGTCTTGTTAGCTCATGGAGGGCAAAAAAGTTTGTTTCAAACTGCTCTTTTAAGACCTCTGTTGTAATATCTTCAACCGCCCCAGGTTGTCCAAAACCAGCATTGTTAAAAACCGCATAAAGTTCTCCATCTGCTTTTACGATATTTAAAATATCACTTATGTTTGAGGCAGAGGTTACATCTAGCAAATAAGCATCTAAGCCTTCACCTTTTAAGCGCTCAACATCTTCTTGCTTTCTAGCGGTTGCATAAACTTTATATATGCTTTTGTCTAAATAGTGTGCTGTATCATAACCGATGCCACTAGAACAGCCTGTAATCAAAATGCTTTTTTTCATGAAGTCATAATATCGTAGGGTCTTTTTATCTCACCAATCACCTCATCAACACTCATATAACGAGACTTTCGCAAGAACTCCTTAGAGTCTAAAAAAACCAAAACAGTAGGAATGCTAAAAACTCCAAAATATGGAGCTATATCTTCATCTACAGATATATCTATACTCTGAATTTTAAACTCTTTAAAGTTAGCATCAATTGCTTGAACAAGCTTAGGCTTAAGAGCATGACAAACATTGCAGTTTGGTGCTGAAAAGTAAAGCATCACCGCCAAATTTTCATCTATACATTTTTGTATTTTTTCTATGGTTTGCATGATGAAATTATAATACAATACTACTTAAAAAAACTTCTCTTATAAAAAAATAGATCTAAAGTTATTTATGGTAATTTTATTTAATCCTTGGAAGAATTAGATACAATGAGAGTAAAATTTAAACAAAGGTAGCTAAATGAAAATATTACATACATCAGATTGGCATCTGGGTCAAAGCTTTAAAGCTCACTCAAGAGAGTTTGAACATAGAAGTTTTTTAGAATGGTTGGTTGAAGAGATAGAAGAAAAAAACATAGATGTTCTCATAGTAGCAGGAGATATATTTGATACTTCAAATCCACCAAATTATGCTCTAAAAATGTACCATAATTTTTTAGCTAAGATGATTAAGACTAATTGTAAAGATATAGTTATAGTAGCAGGAAACCATGACAGTGTATCTACTCTTGAAGTATCTAAAGATCTGCTAAAGTCTTTAAATGTTCATGTTGTTGCTAGTGGCGAGGACACAGATGAAGTGCTAGTAAAGATAGAGAAAGATTCTAAACTAAAGGCTATTGTTTGTGCCGTTCCATACCTAAGAGATAGAGTGTTGCGAAATGCCAATGATAGTAAAACTTCTAGCGAGGTTGAGGATGAATTAAGAGATGGTATAAAAAACTACTATAAAAATATCTACAACAAAGCAAAAGAGTTGTCCGATAGTGTCCCAATCATCGCTACTGGACATTTTACAACTACAGGAGCATCTATAAGTCCAGACTCTGAAAGAGAGATATATATAGGTAAGCTTCAAAACATTGATGCCCAGATGCTAAGTAGTTTTGATTATGTTGCTATGGGGCATATTCATAAGCCTCAAAAGATCACTAAAAATGATGCTATGCAGTATTCAGGCTCCCCGATACCGCTTAGTTTTTCAGAAACAAACAATCAAAAAAGTGTAGTTATTGTTGATATTGAAGATGGTGAGCAAAGTGTAACACTATCGAAAATCCCACTTTTTAAAGAGTTGCATAGGCTAAAGGGTAGTTTTGCAGATATAAGAGAGAAGATAGAGAACATATCAAACATAGACAATCCTCCTTTTGTAGAGGTAGTAGTCCAAGGTGAAGATATACTCAACTACGATATAAATGAGTTTCTTCGTGCATCTAGCTCAAATGGAGTAGAGATACTTATGCTAAAAAGAGAGTATGAAGTAGAAGATAAGGTCTTAAATATAGAAGATGAAAAACTGACTTTAAGTGAACTTGACCCATTAGATATATTTGATAAGCGATTGCAAAGTGAACAAAATGTTGATTATAGCCAAGAGATGCAACAAACATTGCAAACTCTTTATAGTGAAGTATTAAAGGAGTGCCAAAATGAAAATAACTAAAATAACAATAAAAAATCTAAACTCTATAAGAGGTGAGCATACTATTGATTTTCAAGAGAGTTTTTCTAAACATGGTTTATTTTTGCTTACAGGAGATACTGGAGCAGGTAAAACTACTATACTAGATGCCATAAGTGTTGCACTTTATGGTGAGACTCCACGACTAAAATCAAGTTCCGAGCTAGAACAGCTTATATCTATTGGTGCGAAAGAGAGTTTAGCGGAAGTTGAGTTTATAGTAGATAAAGTTTTATATAAAAGTAGTTGGTCGATAAGTGTAGCTAGAACAGGTACTGTTAGAAGTTCGCAAAGAACATTAAGCAAATACAGCGATGGTAATTTTGAGATAATAACATCTGCAAGACAAGGCTTCAACAACAAGATAGAGGAGATAACAAACTTAAATTTTGATAGATTTACAAAGACTGTTATGTTAGCTCAAGGCTCATTTGATGCATTTTTGCAAGCTAAAGATAAAGATAAGTCAGACCTACTAGAAAAGATAACAGGTACACAGATATATCAAAAGATATCTCAAAGAGTATATGAAAGAAACAAAGAAGAGGGCAATATACTTACACAGTTAAATGCAAAAATTGATAAATCTAAAGTGCTAAAAGATGAAGAGATAAAGGAGAAAACTCTTAGTATTCAAACTGCTACAAAAGAGAGTGATGCTCTTGTGCTGGAGATAAAAGATCTGCAAAATATTATAAAGTCAGTAGAAAATATAGCTAAATATCAAAAAGATATAGAAACTTTTACAAAACAACAAAGTGATCTAGCACTAAAAAAAGATAGCTTCAAAGAGGAGAGCATAAAACTAGAAAACTCCTTAAAAGCTAAAGATATATATGTTCAAATCACTCAAGAAAATAGTCTCACGAAAGAGAAAAAAGATAAAAATAGCAAGTTAGATGAGCAAAGCAATAGCAAAACTTTGCTTGAAGAGGAGCTAAAAGAGGGCAACAACAAGTTGGCTTTAAGTGATGAGAAATTATCTAAGTTTAAAGAGCTACAAGAGAGTAAACTACAAGCTATCAGTAGTGCAATGGAGCTTCTAGTTACTCAGACCCACATAGAAGAAAGCTTGAAAAAAGATACAACAGAGCTAAAACAAAAAGAGGATGCCCTCTCGCTCTCTTTAGAAACTAAAAAAGATGAAGAAAAGCAAAAAGCTAAGTTAGAAAACTCCTTAGTTGAGGTTGTAGAACTATCATCAGGTTTTAAAACTCAAAAGAAAACTCTAAAGGAGACACTACACAAAGTAGAGAGCCAAGTTGATAATATAGACAGTGACAAACTTTTTAAAAAAAAGAATAAGCTAAGTAATAAACTCCAAGATATAGAGGTGTTTATAAAACTCCAAGATGATAAGACAAGGTACTCTAAGAGCTTAAAAGAGCTAAAGTTGTCCTCAGGGTCTCAAGCTAAGACATTGAAAAAAGAACAGGTTAAGAAAAAGGAGATTTCAAAGAGGATAGAGAAGCTCCAAGAGTTAAAAATATCTGCCCTATCGATCCAAAACTATGAAGATGGCAGAAAAAATCTAAAAGATGGTGAAGAGTGTCCTCTTTGTGGGTCGCATAAGCATCCATTTCTTATAAATATGCCTAAGTTTGATGATACTATAGCATCTGACCTATCAGATGCAAAAAGCGATCTACAAACCATAGAAAAAACCATAAAAAAGTCTGAAACAAAAATAAATAAAATAGACACAGCCCTAGAGGTTGATAAAAAAGGTTTAGAGACTACACAAGAGAGCTTAGACAAGTTAGATGTAGATAAAAATGATAAAAAAGATATTGTAGAAGAGAAACTAAAACAACTAGAGCTAGCTATGAAAAACAATAGCTCCATAGAAGACAACTATAAAAATCTTACAAAAGAGTTCGAGGCATTTAAGCTCAAAGAGCAAAAAAGTAGCGATGATCAGCTTAAGTTAAATAGCGACATAAAGATCTTACAAAACAATCTTTCAAACAATACTAAGCAGGCAGACTCTTTAAAAACTCAAGCAGATGAGCTTAAAGAGAGTGTAAAAAGATATAGTAGTGAGCTTTTAGAGACTAAATCTAAAATATTAAAACTTCTTGATGGAAAGAGTATAGAGAAGTTTAAGCAAGAGCTTGAAAATGAAGATGCTAAGATAAAAAGTGAGCAAGCAACTCTGGGCAAATCCATAGATGCCACAAAACAAAAAATCACCATCAATGAAACTACTACTGATAACTTAAGCAAGAGTGTGGTTGAACTAGATAAAAAACTAAAAATCATCGAAGATGAAATAGTAGGTTTGTTACTAGAAAAAGATTTTAAAGATAGAGATGAAGTTTTAGCAAAATATATAAAAGATGATGCCAAAATAAAAGAGCTTGAAAAAACTAAAAAATCACTTGAAGATAAAACTATAGAGATAGAAACTTTGCTAAGTTCCACAAAAGAAAGTTTAGAGAATGAGCTTAAAAAAGAGTTGAAATCTACTAAGTCTATAGAGGAGTTGTCTATAAGTGAAAAAGAGTTGGGACTAAAAAGAGATGAGATAAACAAAGGTGCCACGGTATTACAAGAGCAGTTAAAACAGAGTGAAGCCGTTAAAAATGAGCAGGCTAAAATACTCAAAGAGATAGAGGCACAAAAAACTATACTACTGCCTTGGGAGACATTGAGTAAGCTTATTGGTTCTGCTACTGGGGCATCGTATCAAAAATTTGTACAAAACTTAACCTTAGGACATCTTTTATCTCTAGCAAACAAGCATCTATCATATCTATCTGATAGATATAAACTAGTAAAATCAAACAATGAAAAACTTGATATATCCATAGAAGATGGCTACTATATAGATATAAAAAGAGGAGTAAATACACTCTCTGGCGGTGAAAGATTTTTAGTAAGCTTAGCTTTAGCTTTAGGACTTTCAGACCTTGTAAATGATAAGATAAAAGTAGATTCACTCTTTTTAGATGAGGGTTTTGGAACTCTGGATGAGGAGAGTTTAAGTATAGCTATAGATGCACTAGAAAAACTGCACTCTAAAGGAAAACTTATCGGCATCATCTCTCATGTTGCACTCCTAAAAGATAGAATATATGCTCAAGTTCAACTAAAGAAAAAGAGTGGTGGAGCTAGTGACATTGTTATTATAACTTAACTCTAAGTTTTACAGAACTCTTGCATAGCCCTACTCAAGGGGCTTTGAGTGAGTTCTAGTCTTAGGTATATATCAACTAAATTAGTTTATTTAAATATTTGAAGTGATACATTAATGCAATATTTATAAAAACTAATGACTAGCTACTTATTGGTTTTTATAGTTTCAATCTTTGGAGTCAATATATGAAAAAAAGTTTTTTTACAAATCAAGATGAAAATACATTGGAAAACAAGATCAATCATCTGTTACAAAATGATAAAAATATAGAATTTTTGGATTTTCTTATTGGTTATTTTCGCATTACTGGGTTTAGTAAAATTGCAGATAGATTAAAGCCTGAGATCAAAATGATTCGTATTTTGATAGGTATCAGCACCGATCGAAATACTTATGATGCCTCTGAACTTATAAAAAGGTTTAGCAATGAGCAGATAGCCCAATACAAGGAACATCCTGTACTTGAAGAGGATTATGAAAATTTTATCTCGATGAAGGAACTCATACAAGATAAGATGAAACCATAGCCTACCATCTCAAAAAGATACAAACAGCTTCTTCGGTCAAAAATGATTTTCAAAAGTCTTCAACAAAACCTGATATTGCTAATGCTTTTTTTAAAGCAGGATATATTGAGTCTTGGGGCAGGGGTATAGAAAAAGTTATCAATGCTTCTAAAGATTATAACGGAATTACACCATCTTTTAAGTGGGATAACGGCTTAAATGTAGAGTTTAAATCTAAACACCCTAATGAGGTGAAAAGTTCGGTAGAAACTAGGGTAGAAACTAGGGTAGAAATAGTAGAACAAATAAAGAAAAATCCAAATATTACAAATAAAGAGTTAGCTAGTGCTTTAGATTTAACTATTAAAGCCATAGAGTGGCAAATGAAAAAACTAAAAGATGAGAAGATATTAAAAAGAGTTGGAAGTACTAAAAGTGGTTATTGGGAAATAATCAAATAGTATGTATAAAATAGCACTGCTAAAACATTTATAATTTTAAATAAGGACTAACCCATAAAACTTGAACAATTTTTAAAACAAGCATTTGACATAAACAGTCTAGGCAAATTTGTCTCTGAAACTTTTGGCTTAACTTTGGCACAGGAGCATAACTTTACGAGCATAGATGATGAGATGGAGTATGTTAAGATAGTTCAAGATATTTATTTAGTGTGGATAAATTTTATGAGAGCTAGAGAAATAGAAGTCGGCTTGAGTGGGAGAAGATATAGATGAGTTCAAAATTTTTTACAAATCAAGGTGCTAATACCCTAGAAAATAGACTAAAAGATATTCTTACTCATTATGATATTAAAAATTTAGAATTTTTAATCGGTTATTTTAGAATAAGTGGTTTTAATAAAATTGCTTCACTATTAAACAATGTTGAAAGTTTGCGAATACTTGTGGGTATTAATGTTGATAAATTAACTCTTGATGCTAAAAATAGAGGTAAAAAATTTAATTTACTAGACTATGAAAAGTTTAGTGCCGA
>JAERRX010000190.1 GCA_016735225.1 Sulfurimonas sp.
TATTGATTATTATGACTTAAAAGAACTTGATAGAAGATATATTAATATAGCAGTTGATCAATGGTTGGCGAAATAAAGCTACAATGATCTAAGTAGTTAAACTAATTTATATGTTGGATTGAGCGTTTTTGCTACTGTTTGGTGAATCTCTAAAATCTCTTTTTCAGATATTTTTCCAATTTTCTTTACAAATCTTTGAGTAGAGAAGCTTTTTATCTGAAAACATTCAAAAGCTGATGTTTTAGAGAGTCCATTGGTTAGATTATTTTCAACTTTTATAATCCACGGATAGTTTAAAAATTGCTCTTTCCAATTAGTAATAGGCACTACTATTTTAAGTCCAAATCTACCTAAAGAATTATCATTGATAACAACACAAGGTCTTGTTTTTTGTATCTCGCTACCAATACTAGGATTAAAATGAACTAGCCATATCTCCCCTTGCTTAATATTCATAAAAATCTTCACTCGTATCGCTTAGCTCTTGCGATAACTTTTGATACTCTTTATCTTGAGATGCGATTTTTGCACCATCTTCCCACTTTTTTACCTCTTGTCTTTGGATATATTCCATTATGGCTGTTTTGTAGATGGTATTTAAAGATATTTTTAGGGTATCTTTAAGCTTTAATGCTTCGGCTTTTATCTCAATAGGTAGATTAAATGATACTTTTTCATAGGTTGTTTTTGCTGGCATAATTAGACTCCATTTTTTGATACCATTATATCATATATTGACTAAATGAAAGCTCAAAAACTTATCAGAAACAATCACTTCAGCCTCCTGCAAGATGGAGTTAAAGCACCACTTCCGAGTTTTTAAAAAATCAAAACCCACAATTTAAATCAAACATCATCAAAATAAAGCTATAATAACCTAAATCTAAACAAAGGAAAAAAATGCAAAAATATATACTTATAATCTCTCTTATGGTTACATTGCTCCAAGCGAGTGAGAGTGATATTTACTTCCCAAAATGGATGTTAGACTCAGCGACTCATCCATCAGACCAGTGTGCTGTAGGATATGGAAGAGCAAGCAGTTCAGACCCAGCTAAAGAGGCTCTTTATAGTGCAAAGGTGGAGCTTGGACTTTTACAAGAAGTACTAGTAAAAAGTAGTATAAAGATCTTTGAAAAGTATAACAAAGACAACTTTATAAACTCAGTTTATACCATGGTTACAAAGCAGTCAGGTAAGAGTATAGCTAAAGGTGTAAGCAGAGTTGAACAGTGGGCTACTCCTAGCGGAGATGTTTTTTCACTTGTATGTGTGGATGAGAATAAGAAAAAAAATGTAGCAGTCTCAAGTTCTATAGAACTTTTTGAGAGAGCTACAAGGTTCGGTGACAATGAAGAGTATTCGTACCAAGGAAAGATTGATATCGGTAAATTTACTCTCTTTGAATTTACTTCAGAAGATATAAAAAAGAGTACTACTCAAAAAAAGAAGATAGTTGTCAAAAAAATAAAAAAAGATGACTACAGATGTAGAAGTGCAAGGGTTTTAGCACCAGAGTGGGTATGTTCTCCACATGTGGAAGGTAGTTATGCAGATTTAGGTATATCAGTCATAGAGGGTGATAGGGTAGCTCAAGCATATTTAAAAGCAGTTATCTCGGCAAGAGTAGGATTGTCTCAAATGATTACGGGAGTAAAAAAGCATGCTGCTGGAATCAACCCAGTTTCTAAGAGTGCAAAGAGCAATGCTATTAAGAGTGTATCACACGATACTCTAAAGCAAAGCAAGGTTCTAAAACTATGGTACAACAAAGTAAACAGTACTATATATCTTTTAATGGCAACACCAGAAGATACAATCAACGAGAGTATAAAATAAACCTTAAATCCTATCAAAAAAAAAGGGGGGGGTTGAGATTGGGGTATCAGACCCCAATTAGAAGTAAAACCCCAAATCAAAACCCACAATTTAAATCAAACATCATAAAAATAAAGCTATTATAACCTAAATTCAAATCAAGGCTTAAAATGTCAAAACAAAGAATCCTATAGGAAAAGCAAACTTTGAAATCTTAGAGGGTTTTTTAAGTGAACTCTTAAAAGAGTGTAGTTCATTTATCTTTACTTTTACACTACTTAACCTTAGGTCTAAATACTTTTATAACCTCTTCATTTGCCTCTAAATATGGTCCTTCGATAAGGTCTATACAGTAAGGAACTGCGGGAAATACTGCATCTAAGCATTCACGAATTGACTTTGGTTTTCCTGGTAAGTTTATGATAAGAGATTTGCCTCTTATACCTGCACTTTGGCGAGAGAGTATCGCTGTTGGCACATACTTTAAACTCACTTGACGCATAAGCTCTCCAAACCCTGGCATCATTTTTTCGCATACATTTTCTGTCGCCTCAGGGGTTACATCTCTTAGCGCGGGACCTGTTCCTCCTGTTGTTACAACTAGACAACAACTCTCTTTATCACACAACTCTTTCATTGTTTTTTCTAAGATATCTTGCTCATCTGGGACACATCTATAAACTATTTCAAACTCACTCTTTAGATACTCTTTCATAGTGTCTTGAATTGCCACACCTGAAATATCTTCATATATTCCCTTGCTTGCTCTATCACTTGCTGTTATTACACCTATCTTTATATTACTCATTTTATCTCTCTTTTGTTTTAGTTAGTTTGTAAAAAATGGTTTGCATCTTTTATATAGGTTACTGTTGCTACTTTTAAAAAAAACTCTTTTGCACCTATAGCATCTATGACACTATCTTTGCCACCAAGATAAACTTCTATCTTTACACCCTGTTTGACAAGCTCTTTTAAATCATCTATATTCCATCTATAGTAAAGCAGTTCATCAAGCTCTTCTAAAGTGTGCTTTTTGTTTTGTAGTATTTTTTTTTGATATGGGTAAAAGCAGGTATCTAAAAACTTCTTTAGATATATATCTGCATTTTTAGAGTATGCTACTTTTTGAACTCTTTTAAATTTTTCATCATATAATTGAAAAAATGCTGGAGATATAAGCTGTAAACTATCTACTCTTTTTCCAGATGCCAAACTCTTTTTTGCCACCTCAAGAGCCTTTATAGCTCCATAAGAAAAACCTGAGATGCTATATATGGAGCTATTTAAATACTCCTCTAAAAGATACTCTTCGCCTGAGATAGAAAAACCACTAAAGAACTGCATCTATCTCTTTTTTAACATCTGACTTAGAGATGTTCTCTTTCTCATTTAAAACTATTTCAACTGCTTTTATCGCACTATCCATAGACTTTACTAGAACTTTTGTTTCCTCATATAGTCTATCCATCAAAACTAAATCTTCATCTTTTTTAGATATTAGATGCTCGCCCATGCCATATTCGTTTAGCATTTTTGATACTAACTCTTTAGCTTCATCCAAATCCGTCTTAGCATTACTTGTATGTTCTTTGTATTTGATAGAACATCTTACTATCCCTGCTAGGAGCATCTTTATCCTAGACTCTAACTCATGTTTTATAAGTGGTTCATCTGTGGATGGAGTAAGCTTTTGGCTTGATAGCATAAGCTTTTCAAAGGGAAGATCAAAGTAAGTAGCACAGACAACTTTTGCAGCTTGATAGCTTACACGAAAAGCTTTTTGCTTTTCACTTAACATCTGTAACTTTTTCTTTCCAAACATTACCTTGTCTTTTACTTGATGAAAATGTTCTATATTTACTTTTAAGTCATTGTGACGCATCGCTAAAAGTGCCGCTTCATTTACAAGTGCAGCCAATGAAGCTCCGTTGAAACCAACCGTCATATTTGCGATAGCATCTATATCTAACTCATGGGGAACTTCTTTAAGATACTTTTTTAAGATAGCAGAGCGTTCTGTTTTTGTAGGAAGCTCAACAAATATTCTTCTATCAAAGCGACCAGCTCTTAGAAGTGCCGAGTCTAAAACATCTATCTTGTTTGTAGCTGCAACAACGATAACACCATTTTTACTCTCAAAGCCATCCATCTCGGTAAGAAGCTGATTTAGAGTTGCTTCTCTTTCATCATTTCTTGTGCCATCTCTTTGTTTTCCAACAGCATCTATCTCATCTATAAATATTATTGATGGGGAGTTATTTTTGGCTGCTGCAAAAAGTTCATGTACTCTTTTTGCTCCCATACCTACATATATCTGGACAAATGAAGCACCACTTTGATAGTAAAATGGAACTCCTGCTTCATGAGCTACTGCTTTTGCTATCATAGTTTTACCCACACCAGGTGGACCAACTAAAAGCACACCCTTTGGCATTCTAGCACCAAAACTTCTGTACTTTTTAGAGTTTTGCATAAAGTCTATGATCTCTTCAAGCTCTACCTTTACATCATTAACACCGCCAATATCACTAAACTTAACATCACTTTTCATAGCTTCAACGGGAAATGAGTCACTAGGCTCACTTTTAGCACTCACTCTTACTCCACCACCTTCAAGAAGAGGCTCTCTTTTTTGCCACCACTTAAGAAAAAAAGCTCCGAGTCCTAAAAACAAAACCCCTAGAAGAAAGTAGATGAGCATATTTTTTTCAGTATTTAGCTTTACTTTATAGTTTGTAAACATTTTAGGAGAAACTTGAGAAGATGCTATCTTATAAAAATTGTTATCAGTTTTTAAATATACATAGTCTTTTGAGACAGTCACCACCTTTACCGTATGGTTTTGAAGTATCTTCTTAGCATCTTTGAGTGTTATGTCAGAAGCATTGTCTCTAAGAAGAGCAAAAAGGATTAGAGATATTATAAAAAAAGATGATACATATAGTAGTATTTTGTTTATCTTATAACTTGGCATGATTGAACTCTCCTCGTCTTTCATAATCTTTTATATTTATCCAGTTTCCAAGTAAATCATCATCCGACTCAACAACTATCTTGTTAAAATGTTGATCATAGCCTACAAAAAGTGTGTCTTTTTGGCTTTCTATCAAAACTTCCAGCTCTGTGCTAAAATCTTTTCTAAACTTAAGATTTTTAGCCTTCACTATAGCTTCTAGCTCATGTAAACGCTCTTTTGCAAGCCTTCCATTAACATCTAGTTTCATTTTTGCAGATGCGGTATGGTCTCGAACGGAGTAAGAAAAAGCATGAAGATGAGTTAATGGAAGATGATGAACATTATCCATAGCTTCTCTCCAAAGCTCTTCACTCTCACCGGGATGACCTGTTATAAAGTCAGTTCCTATCGCAAAACCTTTAGATGCTAGTAGTTCAAAAAGCTCTTTATCTTTTTTATATACATTTCTTCTGTTCATATATTTTAGCATCCTAGGAGAGGTGTGTTGAAGAGCTATATGCAGATGTCTCTCAAGCCAAGGCTCATCCAATATCTCCTTAAACTCATCATCGATTTGAACAGGCTCTACACTTCCTAGCCTGATGCGTCTCACTCCTCTGATAAGAGAAATTTTCTTCATCAAAGAGGCTAAAGAGCTATCTGTTTTTTTTCCATAACTACCTACATTTGTACCAGTGAGTATAAACTCTCCAAAACCATTTAGAGCAAGTCTTGTTATCTGTTTTAAGATCTTACTCTCATTCATACTTCTAGCATCTCCACGAACAAATGGTATGATGCAGTATGAGCATCTAAAGTCACAGCCCTCTTGTATCTTTATAAAAGCCCTACTTTTACCAACAAAATCATCAACTACCGCTTCATCTATATAGTTTAAATCCCCAGCATCATAAAAAGGTTTTTCCTCTGAAAGAAGAGTATCTATCTTTAGTTTTTCACTTTGTCCAAAAACACCATGAACCCTGCCAGATGCTAAAAGACTCTCACCCTTAGTGTGAGCCCCACATCCCGTTAAGAAGATTTTAGCATTTTTTGTAGTTTTTTCTATATGAGATATATATGAGCGAACATGAGTATCTGCTCCATTTGTAACGGTGCATGAGTTTATAACTATAGTGTCAGCTTCATCTTCATTTTGAGTAACTTCATACTCTTTTAAAGCCCCCATCATTACTTGAGAGTCATAAAGGTTTGTTCTACATCCAAAGGTTTTAAAATAAACTTTCTTTTTCATACTATCTCATTTATATCAAAGGGAGGTTCTTTAGGCTCACTTTGTATATGTAGTTTTTGTGTTGGGTATGATATAGTAATATCATCTTGAGCATTAAAAGCATCTACGATTTCAACAGATATAACACTTCTTAATGTTAAAGTACCATAAGCATTTGTCAGGTACCAAGAGTCTATAGAGATACCGTTTGGTTCTATAAAAGAAAATATCCTAGGCTCTACATTTGTATTTTTTAGACTATATTGGCTTCTAAGTTTGTTAAGCTGTTTTCTTGTAATGTCTGTATATCCTTTAGAGTATTTTTTTACTATCTCTTTAGCTATATGCATAGCTTTTTTATGGTTTGAGTCAAATGTGATAGTCACATGAACACCATCCCAAACAGTCTTTAGTGTAGCATGAGTATAGTTTGCTATCATGTGAGTGAAAACAAAATTATTTGGCACAAAGATAATTCTTCCTGCTCTTCTGTTGTCCATAACTGCTGTTAGAGTAATATCTTCTAATATTGTCATACGAAGTAAAGATATATCCATAACATCACCAATATACTTCATGCCATCCATATCGACTCTTATCCTATCTCCAACATGGATGCTTCCTCCTATAACTATAACAAGCCAACCTAAAATACTCATAAACCAATCTTTCATAGCGATAGCGATACCAGCAGATGCAAAACCTAAAATAGTCACCAAATAACTTACATTTTCTATATAGTTAAAAAATAAAATCAAAATGATTATATTTACATTTATAAAAGTGATAAACTTATTTGCCAT
>JAERRX010000078.1 GCA_016735225.1 Sulfurimonas sp.
CTTTGAAGTAGTTTTATATCAAGCAGGTTACCTAACCATCGACAAGATGATAATAGATGAAGACCTAGAAGAGATAACTTATAAACTAAAACTACCAAATATGGAAGTTAAAAAGTCCTTAAACGATTCTATCATCTCTGCTTTAACAAAAAATAACAACCCAAACCAACATAAACTACCAGTTATAAAAGCACTTAAAAAGGCTAACTTAGAAGACCTAAAAAGGGAAAGCAAAGACCAAAAGCCACGGCTGAAGCCGAGGTTCCGATATTCTTAGGAGCCTTGATTTTAGTCCACCAACATCACCTTAATAATATCTTTTATCTTTGCTATTTTTTTAGTCGAAACTTCTATATCCAACTTTTTTATAATTCTCTTTGTTGATATGGTTCTAATTTGGTCTAAAACTACATAGCTATCACTCGAAAGTTTTACCCTTGTTGGGTAGTCTTTATTGGTTGAAGTCATTGGAGCGACTATTAAATTTGTATAATTCATCTCATTTGGAGATATGATTAAGCAAGGTCTTGTTTTTTGTATCTCTGAGCCTACTGTTGGGTTTAGATCTACCAATATTACCTCGTATTGATTATAATACATCCCATTCCTCACTATCTAAATTATCATCGATTAACAACTCATTGCTTGCATTTTTAAACTTTGTTTCCCACCCTTGTCTTGGATTTTCTATGATATTTAAAACTATTTTTTTATCTTCAACTTTTAAATCAAATGAGCTTAAATTATCAAAACTCTTTAGTACTGTTGCTGGTATTCTTATACCTCTGCTTGTCCCTATATTTATAAGTGATACTTGCATATTGATCCTTTTTTATAATTATATTATAATTATGTTCTTATGTCAAATAAAAGAATAAAAGGATAAAAATGCTATAATTCATAAAACCCCAAAAGGAAAACCTTAGCTCGTTCCCATCGTCCTCGATGGGAATGCATACATAAGTTTATCTGTTGAAGTATCCGTTCCCAAAAGTAAAAGCATTTAAAGCTTTAAAGTGGTATAGTTTTGAAAAATAAGAAAAATATTGGAACCCCGACTTTAATCAAGGGAAGATAAAGAAAAATACTAAATTATACGAGGAAAACAATATGAACTTAACAAACAGTGATCAAACCATAAAATCAAAGATATACACAATTCGTGGAGTTCAAGTAATGATAGATAAAGATTTAGGCGAACTTTATAGAGTTGAAACGAAACGAATAAATGAAGCTGTTAAAAACAATCCAGATAAATTTCCAGATGATTTTTATTTTGAATTGACTGATAATGAACTAAATAATTTGCGGTCGAAAATTTCGACCGCAAATTTTTCTAAAATAAGAACCAACCCTAAAGCCTTTACGGAACAAGGTATTTATATGTTAGCAACGATACTAAAAAGTAAAGTTGCATCAAATATAACAGTATCAATAATTAGAACTTTTGCCAATATGAGAAAGCTCATAAAAGATAATGATTTTTATTTACAACAACTGAGAGAGTTGGAAAAGAGACAACTATCTTATGAGATAAAATCAGATGAAAAGTTTGATACAATCCTGAATGCTCTTGAAGACAAAACCCTAAAACCAAAACAAGGTATATTTTACAAGGGTCAAATATTTGATGCTCATAACTTCATATCAGACATCATAAGAGATGCTAATAAATCAATCATACTTATAGATAACTATGTAGATGATAGTGTATTGACTTTATTTAGTAAAAATCAAAACATAGATATAACTATATATACTAAAATCATATCTAAGCAATTAAAACTAGACTTAGATAAATATAATACACAATATAAAAATATCACTATTAAAACTTTTAAAGATGCACATGATAGATTTATGATAATTGATGCTAAAGAAGTGTATCATATCGGTGCTAGTTTGAAAGATTTGAGTAAGAAGTGGTTTGGATTTAGTAGGTTTGATATTGAGGTATTTGGCTTGATAGACAAACTAGAGATAATAAAAACATCGGAGCCTTGACTTCACTCAAGAGAGATAAAAAACTAAAAGCCACAGCTAAAGCCCGTCATCCTCAGCTTGTACCCAAAGGGCATAGAAAACTGGGGATCTAATTTATAAAAAAAGGAAACAAAAAAATGAAAAAAGCCATACTCCTAAGTATATTATTACTTACAAGCATACTATTCGCAAAAAACCAACCGATCCTCAAGCTCGACACACAAGGGCATACAGGAAAGATAAAAGATATTATCATCACCAAATCAGGGGATATTATATCTGCTAGTGATGATAAAACTATCCGTGTTTGGGATAGCACAACAGGGAAAGAGAAACGGAAGATACTGGGGCAGATAGGTGCTGGGGCTGAGGGGATGATATTTGCTATGGCATTGAGTGGTGATGAACGGTATTTGGCTGTGGGTGGGTTTATGGCAAAAGGTGGAGGAGTTGATGATGATAAAGTTGGTAATATCCGAATCTACAACTATCAAACAGGAAAACTCTTGAAGATTCTCAAGTCCCATACCAATGTAGTGTATGGTTTAAGTTTCAAAGAGCATTATCTTATCTCTGGTTCAGCAGATAAAACAGCAAAGATATGGGATAGTAGTGATGATTTTCATCTTGTAGATACTATTAAAGTCCATAC
>JAERRX010000103.1 GCA_016735225.1 Sulfurimonas sp.
ACTTATGTTAAACATAAATATACTTTTTAAATATATTTTTCTAATCATAATTCCTTTGGGTCTCTTTGGAACTCCTCAAATAAAAAATAACACCAATTATAGTGAAGAAGATATGAAAACTATTGTTTCATTAATTTCTCTTATGAGTGATACTATCCATATCTTACAACAAGAAAGAGGATCATCAGTAGGTTATATTAGTTCAGATGGCAAAAAGTTCAAGCTAAAATTAGAAAAAATTAGAAAAAATACAGATTTAAAAAAAGAAAAACTATTTTTATTTTTTAATTCTAATTGTAGTTGCCTAGATAAATATATTAAGCAACAAGACAGAGAAAATATTAAACTACTTTTTAATGATATTGAGATGCTTAGAGCTAATGTCTCAGAGCTAAGAATAAGCTTCTCTAAAACTTACTCTAAATATACACAATTGATAACTTTTTTACTACTTAATATATCAAATATTTCTGAAGAGATACAAAATGATGAAATTAATAATAGGCTATACACTTATGCAATACTTCTAATGCACAAAGAGAGCATAGGTCAAAAAAGAGCAGCCTTAAGCAGGTTGTTTTCTCAAAAAAAGTTTTCTCAAGAGACTTATGAATATTTCTTAACCGCAGATACACAAGAAAAAATATATCTTAAGATGTTTTTACATAATGTTAATGATGATACCAAAAAATTATATTTAAAAAGTTTAAACACTCAAGCCACAAAAGAGGTTAAAAAATATGAGGGGCTAGCTTTTAGAAAACTAAAAGGCGAGAGTATCGATGCAGATCCTCATATATGGTTTGAAAATATAACAAAAAAAATAAACTTAGTTCAAGATGTTGAGCATAAGGTTTTAAATGATATATTATTTGCAGTAGAAAAAGAAAAAAAGTTAAATTTGAAAAATACTAAAAAGTTGAAGATAGCTTTTAATTTTGATAGACCTCCATATATGTTTGGAGAGAGTAGCTCCAAAGGGATTGAATCAGATTTAATTAAAGAGATATTGCAATCTCGTGGTTATAAGGTTGAGATATCTCAAATGTCAAAAGAGTATTTAGAAAATGTACTAAACAGTAAAAATGATATTGATGGAGTCTCTGCTGTAAGTGTAAAAAATAAACAATTATTCTATACAGATGATTTTGTATCATTCACAAACTATGCTATCACCCGTAAATATGACAATATCAAAATAGACTCAATTGAAGATTTAGCTAAGATAAACTTTGTATCTTGGAAGGGTGCTTATAATGACCTAGGAAAAGATTTTTACAATCTTTTCAACCCAATAAATGGTAGTTCAAAATTTAGCTATAGTGACTCCTCTTCGCAAATAGATAGTATTGAAAAGTTTCTTCGTAAAGACTCAGATGCTATAGTTATAGATAAAACAATTTTTAAGTGGTATAAGTTAAAGTATAAAAATAATGATGAGTTTACATATCATCATATTTTTCCTAAAACAACCTACTTTCCAGCTGTATTTAGATCAAAAAAAGTACGTGATGAGTTCAATATTGGCTTAAGAGAGTTAAAGAAAAGTGGTCGTTATGATGAGATTGTAACGTTTTATTTAGAACAAGATATACAAGCACTTCTTGATTATTCAAACTTAATAGCCAATCTTTCTGGAAGATTTATGTTTGAAGGAAAAGATGATAAACTAAAAACTATTTTAAAAGAATTTTTTCGTCATCCAGATATAGTATGTATTGAGGTGTTTAACAAGTCACTAGAACATAGCTTTCTCACTTTGTGCAAAAAAGACAATCTTATCATAGAAGCTAAAAACAATGATTATTCCCTTAACTACCCAAGCATAAGAAAGAATATTTATTTTTCAAATAAAGGCACTCCATTGCACATAGGAATGGTGAATATTTTTTATAAAAAAAGCTTTAAAAATGATAAAAAGGGGCTAATACCTAGCTTAAGTAGCTTTGTTGGACTAGATAAAGAAGATAAAGAAAAGCTTGTGCAGTCTTATAAAAATTTTGGCTTAAATGCAAAAAATATTGAATTGACAGAGGATGAAAAAGAGTGGATAAAACAACATCCTATCATTAAGTTTACGGGTGACCCAGACTGGCTTCCATTTGAAGCTTTTGATAAACATGGAAACTACATAGGTATTGTTTCAAGATATTTAAACACTTTAGAACTTTTGACTGGCATAAAGTTTGAGCGTGTAAAAACATTATCGTGGAGTGAGTCTGTAAGGTTATCTGAAGATAGAGATATAGATGTATTGTCTGATACAACAGAGTCAAATAGAAAAAATCTTATTTTTACAAAGCCATACATAAAAAACGATATAGTTATAGTTATGAGCAAAGAACACAAATATGTAGAGGGTTTAGGAGATATTAAAAATGATAAAATAGCTCTAATAAAAGATTATGGCTATATAGATCAAATCAAGAAAACATATCCATATATAAATTTTCTAAGTGTTGATACGGTCAATGAAGGATTAAGTGCCGTATCGACTGGTAAAATTGATGCATTAGTATGTACATTTGCCCTTGGAAGTTATGCTACTACCAATATGGGCATAAGCAATATTAAGATAATAGGAAAAACTCAATTTACTACATCTTTAGGTCTTGGTGTGCGAGATGACTATATAACATTGGTAAATATTCTCGATAAAGCAATTGACTCTATCTCTCAAAAGGAACACAATGAGATATTTAACCACTGGATAAAGCAAGAGTATGTTGAAAAAGTAGATTATTCACTATCATACAAGGTTGCAGGGGGTGCATTAGTACTTATACTAATCTCTGTTGTTTGGATTAGAAAAATGGCATCGGAGATCAACAAGCGAAAAGAAGCACAAGCTGAAGTAAAGGCTTCTGAAGAAAAGTTTATTTCGATGGTTTCAAATGTCCCTGGAGTTATATATAGATGCTTGCTTGATAAAGAGTGGACTATGCTCTATGTCAGTAATGAGATTGAAAATCTTAGTGGTTACCCTGCATCTGATTATCTAAACAATAATCTAAAAACATTTGCAGACTTTGTGCATCCTGATGACACACAACGAGTATCTACATATATTCAACATCAACTTGATATTGGTGAGGCATATACGATAGACTATAAAATAATATGCAGAGATGGCTCTGTTCGTTGGGTCAGAGGTGGAGGAAAAGCTAGCTATACTGATGAAAATAGTATTGGGTGGCTTGATGGCGTAATATATGACATAACAAGTCAAAAAAATTCAGAGCAAGAGCTTGAAGAGATACACCAACATACAAAAGAGTCCATAGAGTATGCTTCACTTATTCAAAGCGCACTTATACCAAACAACAAAGTATTTAGAAGCTACTTTCAAGACTACTTTGCTATATGGCATCCTAAAGATATAGTAGGCGGAGATATATATCTTTTTGAAGAGCTAAGAGATGCAGATGAATGTCTTATTATGGTTATAGACTGCACAGGACATGGTGTACCCGGTGCATTTGTTACGATGCTTGTTAAAGCGATAGAAAGACAGATAATTGCTAAGATTAATAATGATCTCAGTATAGATGTAAGTCCAGCATGGATACTAAACTATTTCAATAGAAAAGTAAAAGTATTGCTAAATCAAGAAGATAAAAATAGTGTCTCAAATGCAGGTTTTGATGGTGCAGTGATATACTACAATAAAAAAGGAAAAATATTTAAGTTTGCAGGAGCAGAGATACCTCTCTTTTATGTTGAAGATGAGGAGCTTAAAACAATCAAAGGTGATAGATATTCGGTTGGCTACAAGAAATGCGACAAAGACCATCAATACAAGGAACATACAGTAAAAGTAAAAGAGGGGATGCAGTTTTATATTTCTACAGATGGCTACTTTGATCAAAATGGTGGAGAAAAAAGCTTTCCGTTTGGAAAAAAAGCATTTAAAAATATAATATACGAATATAGCTGTGAAACTATGGCAGACCAACAAGAGGTATTTTTAAACAAGCTTGATGAATATCAAGGTGATGAAGAGACCAATGATGATATTACTCTGATTGGGTTTAAAATATAAAAAGTAAATATAACTTATGGTAAAATTTATAAAAATAGATCTAAAAAAAGGGGAAGACATTGAGCAGAGTATTAATAGTTGATGACTCTAAATTTGCAAGGGCTTCTTTGCGTAAACTACTAGAATCGCTAGACTATGAAGTTGTTGGCGAAGCTGTTGATGGAGCCGATGGAGTTAAAAAATTTAAAGAGTTAAAAACTGATTTGATTATTTCAGATATAGAGATGCCAAAACTAGATGGGATTGCTATGATAAAAGAGATAAGAACTTTTGATGATAGTGTCAAAATAGTAGTTGTAAGCTCTATTGTAAGCTCTAAAATCATTCAAGAAGTTGTAGGGCTTAGGGCTTCGGTTGTTAAAAAACCTTTAAAAAAGTCAAAACTGATAAATGCTATTGAACTTACAAGCAGATAGAAGAAGGAAAATTTATGGATATAAATCAAATACAAGAGATGGTCGATAAAGATGGTATTGTATTTTTAAGTTATGGTGGACATCTATCTCAAACTTTAATTTCTGGAATGACAGAAGCTCTTGAAAAAGAAGCAGAGCATAACGATATAGATATGAGTGCATCAAACAATATATTTACAATATTTATAGAACTCTCTCAAAATATGATGAACTATTCTAAAGCACTCAATGAATATGCAGATATTTCGCAAGGTCTTATTCTTGTATCAAGAGACAAGGAGTTTAACTATAATATTCATAGCCAAAATGTTGTCTCAAAAGCAGACAAAGAAAAAATAGAACCTAAGCTCAAAGAGATACTCTCCCTAGATAGAGATGGAGTAAAAAAACGATATAGAGAACTTAGAAAATCTGGACAAAATACTCATGGAAAAGGTGGTGGAATAGGCTTTTATGAGATTGCAAAAAAATGTGATTTTATAAACTATGACTTTAATAAAATTAAAGATGATAGATACTATTTTCATATAAAAACAACAATATTGACTAAAAAGGAAATATAATATGGACAACATAAGCCTAAAAGCTACAAAATACACACCAGAGATAAACCTGGATGCAAAAGGTAAGATCTCCTTAATAGGAAAGTCTTACCCAGAAAATACATTTGACTTTTATGCACCAATGATGAAGTGGGTAGAAGAGTATTTTAAGATTACTGAGGTTCAAAAAACTGTTGTAGATATGGAAATAATCTATTTTAATTCTAGCTCATCAAAACTATTTTTTGACTTTTTTGATCTACTTGAAGAAAATACAAGCGATAATATTATAGAGATTAACTGGATCTATGATGAAGAAAACGAAAGTGCAGAGGAAGCTGGTGAAGACTTTGTAGAAGACTTTAGTAACTTAAATATCAAGCTTATTATAAAATAGGAAAACCCAATGAATACACATGAAAATAAGCTAATTGCTGAAATAGAATCTTTACGAAGTGAATATCTAATAACTACCGACAAGCTTATTAAAGATATAAAACGTCAAGATAAGATCATGATGCGAAGCGACAGAAGACAGCAAAAAGAGTATGATGAGCTAATGGCTTTGAAAACAGAGATAGAAGAAACACAAAGAGAAGTAGTCTTTACCATGGGTGCTATTGCTGAAAGTAGAAGCAAAGAGACTGGAAGTCATGTAAAAAGAGTAGCTGAATACACCTATCTTCTTGCCAAATATACAGGCTTATCAGAAAAAGAGAGTGATATGCTAAGACAAGCTTCTCCTATGCATGACATAGGCAAGATTGCCATACCAGATGCAGTGCTAAACAAACCTGGTCAATTTAATGATGAAGAGAGAGCGATAATGGACACACATGCTCAACTAGGCTACGATATGCTAAAGTCATCAAAGCGTCCACTCATGGAGATGGCATCTATAGTAGCCTACGAGCATCATGAAAAGTGGAATGGAACAGGCTATCCAAACAAAACAGCAGGAGAAGATATTCACATATATGGTCGTATCACCGCTATAGCGGATGTGTTTGATGCTCTAGGTTCTATTAGGGTCTATAAACCAGCATGGGAAGATAAGGAAATATTTAAACTGTTCAAAAAAGAGAGAGGTAAGCATTTTGATCCAAAACTTATAGATATATTTTTTGATAATTTAGATGAATTTTTAGAAATTAGAGATAGAATTAAAGATAAAATAGAGTAAGTTTTATTTTTTTTCTATCTCTTTGAGATCAAAACTAAAAGTAGAACCTTTTGAAAAGGTAGATGCTATATCTAGTTGCGAGCTATGCATCTTTAGTATGTAGCTAACCATAGCTAAACCAATACCCATAGAGTTATCCCAAGAATTCTTTTTAACTCTGTAAAACTTTCCTGTTATCTTATCTAAATGTTCTTCTAATATTCCTACACCCATATCTTCTACAGATATTCTTCCATCTTTTAAAACAACATTTACATCTAGCTCTGAATATTTTAGTGCATTGTCTATGAGATTTATAAGAACTAACTCCATCATAGTTTTATCTGCTGTGATAATGGTTTTTTGTGCATCTATATTTATATCTCTGTATTTATATTTTAAACCTAGATTTAACACAACTTCTTCACATAATATTTTCATATCAAACTCGCTTAGTTTTGCCTCTAAATCTTTGTTTTCCAACTTTACTGAGAGTGCAAGTCTATCTAGCATTTTTGAGATTTTTTCTCCATTTGAACCTATCTTATCTAAAAACTTTTTGCGGATTTTTGGAGATATATCTGGGTCACCTTGAAGTGTTTGAGCATAGCCCATAATAGATGCAACTGGGTTTTTAAACTCATGGGATATGGCAGAGAGTATATCGTTTCTCTGTTTGTTCATAAGTCTAAGTCTTGCTGTGTATTTTCTCTTTTGCTTTTCTCTTGAGGTTAATTTTTTCACAAGATTTTTAAGCATCAAGGATATTTCTAAAAACTCATAAAAATATTTTGTTTTTATGACAGCCTTATAGTTTTTATTACTCATCTCATCTAAAAAATTTGTGATCTGTTTTATGTCGTATAGTATTTTTTCACTCATCACTTTAGAGAGATAAAAAGCCAGTAAAATAACAAAAAGAAACACAATTGCCAACTTTGACCAAAGTGAATAGAAATCTTGCATTATATGGACTAAGCTTGTTGAAAGTCTGAGATATATATCTTTTCCTTGATATTTAAACTTTTTTGCTACATATAAAAAGTCAATTTTCAAGGTTTTAGAATATCTTACGACATGAGAAAAATCTTCTCTATTTGCTTGCATTATCTCATATCGTGAACTATAGTTGTCCATATCTTTTTTATCGTGGTTCGACTCCGCTATTACCCAACCATCTCTGTCTACCATTGTTACTCTTAGCTGTGTTTTCTCATGTATTAACTGGGAGTATTTTTCTAAGTCTTCTATGCTTTCTAGTTCAAGTCCCATAAGAGTTATTGCATTTTGAAGGTTGTTTTTACTATGCTCTATGATGATAGATTTTAGAGCTGTGTAACTTATAAGAGAGGTGACAAGAAGTGTTCCAATAAAAAGTATGAGAAACCTACTGATAAAGAACTGATGAATTTTTAACAAAGCTTATACCCTATACCTCTGACTGTTTCTATATAATCTTTTGTTTTTTTTGGGTCTATCTTTTCTTTTAGTCTATTTATGGCAACATTTACAGTTTTATACTGATACATATCTCCATCTCCCCATACATTTGTAAGTAGGTAGTCACGGTCAAGAACGGCATTTTTATTGACAATAAACTCATATAGAAGGTTAAACTCTAGTTTTGTGATCTCTACCATTTTGCTATCTACTCTTAGCTCTCTTTTGCCTTTATCTAAAACTAGGTCTCTATAAGCAACCCTACCTTCATTGTAATGCTTTGTAGTTCTGCGAAGAAGTGCTTTTACTCTCATGAGCAACTCTTTCATATTGAAAGGTTTACTTAAGTAGTCATCTCCACCACTTAAAAAACCCTCCTCTATATCAGAGTCTCTGTTTTTTGCACTAAGGTAGATAACAGGGATCAAGATGCCATCTTCACGCAAAGTTGCAACAAACTCACTCCCCTCAACTCCAGGCAAGTTTCTGTCCATGATAAGAAGGTCTATATCTTCTTCTTCAAGTATTTGAGTTACTGTTTTTGTGTTTAAAAAACCTATAACTTCAAAGCCTTCTTTTTCAAGGTTGTACTCTAGTAACTCTAGTAAATCCTCTTCATCTTCTACGACAACTATTTTAGCACTCATAAAACTACCTAATTATATTTTTGCTTATTGTAGCAAAATGTTGTTTTGATTTTATTACAAAGAGGTTACTTAAGCTCATATAAACATCAAAAGCAAATATCAATCCTGCATCAGCTTAATACTGCAAGTTGTTCCAGCTCGCAGAGTAAATCCAGATGGCACGGTATCTATGTGTATCCGCACAGGTATTCTTTGAGCTAGTCGCACCCAAGTAAAAGAGGGGTTTATATTTGCTAGGAGTTGTCCGCCTAGAGCATTGTCCCTATCTGTTATCCCACGAGCAATACTTTGAACATGACCTTTGATTTTAAAGTCTGTTCCAAGAGGTCTTATGATTGCTTTATCTCCTATTGATATATTTGGGATTTTGTTCTCTTCAAAATATCCATTTACCCAAAAAGTTTTATCTTGTATCATCGCCAATACTTTTGCTCCAGTATGAACATAGTCTCCTTTTTTAAGAAGCAGGTTTGTTATCCAGCCATCGTTAGGGGCATAGATGCTAGAGCGACGGAGATCAAGAGTTGCTTTTTTAGCATCTACTAAAGAGTGTTTATATTGAGCATAGGCTATTTTTAGTTGGTATTTTGCTATATCATGTTCCTCTTGAGATACAATCTCATTTTTGACATTCATTCTTCTTTTGTAAGTTATCTTTTTTATATCATATTGGGCTTTATATTTATTTACCAAAGAGCGAGCATGGGCTAGGTTTTCTTCAAATCTCTTTTTATCTATCTGAAAAAGTGGGTCTCCTTTGTGAACAAATTGGTTATCTTCTACATACAACTCTTCAATAAGTCCGCTCACATCAGGAGCTATCTTAACAGTATCGACTCGTATTCTTCCATCTCTTGTCCAAGTGTTATCCATATATTCTTGCCACAGTATCACTACTAGAACAGTCGCAACTGCCGTGATGATCATCGTAAAAAGTACTCGTAAAAATGCTGATAGTTTTGAATTGATTGTCATAATATTCCTTATTATTGATAAATATAAATTGCTGGTATAGTAAAAATACAAACAAATAGTGCTGTTCTAAAAAGACCCTCGTGCCAAACATATTTATAAAATCCTATGCTTGATAGTATATAGTTAAGCACTATTTGCACAAAAGTTGCTGCGATAAATATCGCAATGAGTGCTGGCATCTGGACACCACCGATAGTTATAATTTTTTCCATCTCTTTAACCTTTTTCTGAAAAATCTAGTAGTATATAGATGAGAGTAAACTCTCTTATTACTGCTTTTATTTTTTTACCTTCATATACAGAGTTTGCAAGAGTAGCTTTAGATATATCAAGCTCTCTTCTGTACTCTTGTAGAAGTATCTCTTTTTGGTGAACCTCTTTGGTTTTTATATATTCTTGTAGTAGCATTAAGATATCATATCCTTTTTTCTGGTTGATAAATGTCAAATGCTTGAGTCTTTTTTTGATATGTATTATCGCCCTACCCACTTCAATACCCAAGAGCAACCACTGAAAAACTTTTTTGTTATCATCGGCTTTAAGTTGTCCATGACTAGAAAGCTGCTGAACCAAATCTAGCCCGATACTTTCAAACTCTACTCGTGAAGTCTCGGGCTCCTTACTGCAAAGTGCTGATACTTTACCTCTAAAAAGCTTTGATATTCTTTTAGTCATAAGCACAGAAGAGTAACTATCAAAAACTATATAGGCTATACCAGCGATAAGCAGCCCTAGTAAAGATGCAAAACAAAGGTCAAAATAGGCTATGATATCCATGTCGTAAGACAGATCTATATGAAAGAGCATAAACATAACGGCAATAAACCCAAACCCTATAGGGACTCTTTGAGGTTTATATGTTGACCATCCACCATAAGCTAAAACTGGGATGAGAAGTATGCTTAGAGTTACAATGTTTGTGCCATATAAAGGTATTAGATAAAAGCTATAGGCATAAGTTACCACCATAGAAACTAGCATCCCTACAAAGAAGCCTTTGAGTATCATCAAAGGAGTAGGCGAGGGAATAGAGCTAAATATAATAGTAGATGCTACAGCAAACAAAACACTAAATTGTGCAAAATCCCACCCACTTGCTATCCATAAAAACATTGATACTAGCAAAACACTTCCTCCACGAGCTACTGCCAAAAGTATAAGCATAGTATCTGAATGTGTTTTAAATTTGTATGCACTAGATCTTTTTTTGCTTACCTTAGGTTTATTTATAGAGTGGTATATCTCATAGGTGTGAAGATAAACCATAAGCTCATTAAGCACCCTTTGGATAAGGAACTCTATGGTTTTATATCTCTCATCAAATACCTCATCGTTTTGATCTGATATTTTTTGTATTATCTCCTCTTTTGCAACTCCTAAATCCTTGATAATATAAGTAATATTTTCATGTTTTATGACCCTGTCGCTATATTTTTGCAGTACTTTTTCTATGGGAGCATAGAGAGATATTAGGGCTTCGTTTAGATACTTTGGGGTTGTTTGTCCAAAGTTGTAAAAGATAGTTCTCAAAGAGTGAAAGCTTGTAGATAGATGCATAAACTCGGAGTTTAATTGTTCATAATATTCTATCTCCTCTTTGCTCATTCCACTTTCTAATGCACTGTTTATTCGTATAGCATGAGGAGCTAATATCTCTTGAGTGAAGCCAGAATGAGTCTCTTCTAGTTTTTCAAGGTTAAAAATATTATCCGAAAATGCCAGTGTCTGAAAAAGTTTTTTAAATCGTTCTCTCTCATTTACCCTCAAAGAGTTTGATATCTTTAGAGGAAATATCACCTCGCTAATAACACTAGCAGAGATAAGCCCCACACTTATCTCCGAAACTCTATCTATAGCATATAAAAAAGTAAGCTGAGGGTCATATAAAGTGGGCAATGTGATAATAAGAACCGTGTAACCAGACAACACAAAACCATAAGATGCAAAGTTTCTATACTTAAAGCCACCTGCCGTACAAAAAGCTATCCAAATAGTGAGAAAAAATATAAACCACACTCTATCTTGTGAAAAGGCACTCATCAAAACAACCGCTACTACAGCTCCTATCAGTGTCCCTATAAATCTATAATAGCTTTTTAAAAAGACCAATCCACTTTGAGGTTGTACAACGATAAAAACACTAAGCATAGCTGTTTGAGGACTTGGAAGATTAAACAAGATAGCGATATACATAGCCACTAAAGCAGACAATACTACTTTAACAACATAGCTTATCTCTGGAAAATCAAGTTTCAGCCATCTTTTAAGAGTGCTTGTCATCAGCTATAAATCCTCCTCCCAGAGCCTTTATGAGTTCTATATATAGATGATTTGAGTTTTGAGATAAACCTAGTAAAACGAAACGACTTTGTAAAACACCCAGTTCACTTTGCAGGTAAGGAAGTTTGTTGATAACCCCTATAGTATAACGAGTGTGGATAATATTGCTATTTTTTACTCTTTGATCTTGTAGATGCTCATAAGCTTTGACCTGCTTTTGTACATATCGTATCTTCATAAGTGTTCCCACTGTTTCATTTGCCGCTTGTGTTACGAGATGGTTATACTCATAGATAGAGCTGTTATAATTGGCAAGTTTCTCTTCTAAGTTTGCCTCTCTTCTACCCCAGTCAAATATAGGAAGGTCTAAGGATATACCAGCAATAGCTCCAAAAGAGTCACTATCTTTCATACCAGAAAGATCAAGAGAGAAAAGGTTTAGCACTCCTGAAAGGTTGATATTTGGGTAAAATCTTGATTGGGCATGGGCAATATAATAGCTATTGCTTTTTATAATAAACTTTTGCATCTCTATGTCGGGTCGATTTGAAAGACTATTTAGATAGACTCCTTTATCTATTTGAGGATATAAAGAGGTGTGAATAGTGGGCTTAGTAAAACTTTTTGCAGCAGATGGGTACAAACCAGCTAAGATGCAAATAGCCTCTTTTTGTCCCTCTATACTTTCTCTAAGTTGTAGTATTTTATACTCTGTGTTAGAGATATTTTCGTTTTGGTGATTTAAGGCGATGCTATCGCTCAAGCCAGTTACAAACTTTTGAGTTTCTATATTTTTTTGTTCTTTATAGTTGGAGAGTACCTCTTGTAAAAGATCTATCTGTTGTTCTTCAAAACTCCACGAGATATAAAACCTTGCAATAGCTGTAGAAAGTGCTAACTTTTGCTCATCTATATATATCTTTTGAGCATAAGCTCTGTTTTTTGTTGCTAAAATCCTTGACTTTCTCTCATCCCAAAAATCAAACTTATATCTTGTAGCAACTCCCGCTGTAAAAAATGATTGAGTTTCTCCTGCTAGTGGCTCTGGAACAACTGACTTGTTAAACTTCACCTCATAAGCTCCACCACTAAGTCCAAGAGTTGGAAGTTTTGTTGAGTTTGCTTTTTTAACTCGCATATTTGCTTTTATATATCGTTGCTCTATGCTTTTTAGCGAAGGGGCTGTTTTGAGTGCTTTAGAGATGATGCTACTTAGTTGTTTATCATGGAACTCTCTCCACCAAAAAGGGTTTAACTTTTTCTTTTGCTTACTTGTAACACTAAGCTGAGTTTGCATATCTTTTTGTATATCTGCAATATCTACTGTTTTAAGTTTTGTAACTTTTTGAGAGCATCCGAAAATAAAAAAAGAGCTAAAAATAACGAAGAAGGTTAATAAAATTTTTATATTATTCATATAAAATTGTAACACAAAAGCTGTTAATCTAGGTATATCGCTCATTGTTCCTACAACATCAACCCCCCCCACTTTTTTTGTAGAAACACAAAAAAATATAATGCCTCACCCAATGCAAATCTGTCATACTCATTATTGCTATTGTGATTATTTCTAATTGTTGCAGAGTTCTTTTATCTACTATTTTACTTAATTTGGCTAATATTTGCTTATGTAGTTTTGCTTTCATGGTAGAAAGATATTACTATAACTTTGCTTTAGCTAATTTTTTTGGCTAAGATATTGATCTAATGCAAATAAAAAAAAGAACATACAGCAATTTAAGTAATCCATTAACAAAACAAGAGTGTAATGGTGGCTATTCTATAGATGTGTAT